>NZ_JBFAIM010000052.1:0-107266 GCF_040654715.1 Nonomuraea sp. NPDC050643
CAACCCATCAACTACACCCAAGGCATCAAAACCCTCCACAACCTCGGCACCACCACCTACATCGAACTCGGCCCCGACACCACCCTCACCACCCTGACCAAGAGCATCCTCGACAACAACGCCCTCATCACCCCCACCCTCCACCCCAAACACCCCGAAACCCACACCATCACCACCACCCTCGCCCAAGCACACCTCCACGGCCACCCCTGGACCAACACCCTCCTAGCACCCCACAACCCCCAACCCACAACCCTCCCCACCTACCCCTTCCAACGCCGCCACTACTGGCTGGACGCAGGCCCGGCCAAGAAGCAGGCGAGGAACGATAAGGACCAGGAAGGCCGGCTCTGGGATGCGGTGCTGAAGGGTGACCTGAAGACCCTTTCCAGCACCCTGATGGCCACGGACGACCAGCGTTCCGCCTTGAAGACGCTGTTGCCGTTGTTGTCGACCTGGCGCCGACACCTGGACTGCCAGTACCGGATCACCTGGAACCTGCTCCCCGACACCTACGGACCGCCCCCTACGGGCACATGGCTGGTGGCGGTCGCCGACGGTCGGGCGGAGGACGGGTTCACGAAGGCGGTCCTCGATGCGCTGACCGAGCACGGCCTCGACCCCATCCCCATGATGCTGGGCTCCGGCGCAGAGGGCCCGGGTGGCACAACCGTACGCGGCGTGCTGTCGTTGCTCGCTCTCGGGTCGGAACCGGTGGAGGCGACGACCGCCCACCTCATGCGGGCGCTCGACGACGCCGGAGTCGACGCCCCCGTATGGGCGGTCACCTGCGGAGCGATGCCGGTCGAGGAGTCCGATCCGCCGGCCGACCCCGTACAGGCGCGGATGTGGGGGCTGGGGCGGGCGATCGGCTGGCGGACGCCCGGACGGTGGGGTGGGCTCGTCGATGTGCCGGAGGTGCTCGACGCGCGGATGCGGGAGCGGCTGGCGCGGGTGCTGGCCGGGGCGGGCGGTGAGGATCAGGTCGCGTTGCGGGCTTCCGGCGCCTACGTACGCCGGCTCGTACGCCTCCCTGAAGGCCCGGGCGAGCAGGACGCCCTCCCCCTGCCGCCAGGGGCGACGGCGCTGGTCACCGGGGGCGGGAACCCGCTGGCCGGACAGGCCGCGAGGTGGCTGGCCGATCACGGGATCGAACGACTGATCCTGCTGTCCGGGGCCGAGGTCGGGGAGGAGCTTAAGGGGCTCCAGGCTGAGCTGGCCGGACGGGGGGCCAGGGTCAAGGTGGCGCGGGGCGACGTACGTGACCGGGCCTTCCTGACTGAGGTGCTCGACGGCATCCCGGCCGATCGTCCCCTCTCGGTCGTCGTGCACGTGCCCCCGCTGCAGGGCACGAGTGCCGACGATCTGGAGGCGGCCGCGGCGCTGGACGAGTCGACCCGAGACCTGGCGGCGGCGTTCGTGATCTTCTCTTCCGTGGCGGGCACGATCGGCACGGCGGGAGGGGAGGCGGACGCGGCTCCCGAGCAGGCGTACCTGGAGGCGCTGGCGCATCGGCGCAGGCGGCGGGGGGCTCCGGTCCTGCACGTGGCCTGGGGTCCATGGGCGGAGGACGTCGGCACGGCCGGGGAGGAGACGGACGACGCGCTGCTGCGGCCCCTGTCCCCACGGCATGCGATGGGCGTGCTCGGCCGGGCGTTCCAAGGGCGCGGTGAGAGTGTGGTGATCGCCGACGCCGACTGGGAACGGCTGGCCGCGGGCGAGCACGGCGCCCTGTTCCGGGCGGTGGCCGGTACGACCCCTGCCCCACCCGAGGACCCCCCGATCCCGGCCCCCGACCTGCATGACCGCCTGGCGGCGGCGACGTCCGAGGCCGAGCGCCTGGACATCCTGCTCGACCTGATCCGCGCCACCACGGCCGTGGTCCTGAACCTGGCCCCGTCCGACCCCGTCGACCCCGACGCGAACTTCCTGGATCTCGGGTTCACGTCACTCGCCGCGGTCGAGTTCAGCAAGCAGCTTCGCCTGCGCGACATCGAACTCTCCCCGGCCGCCATGTACGACAGCCCCACCCCGGCCGCGCTGGCCAAACACCTCTACTCGGAGCTGGCGCAGTCGGGCCGGGTTCCGGGGCCGGAGGGTGACCAGACCTCATGAGGTCCCGATCAAGAAAAGGAGTCGGCATGAGCCACTCAGTCGTCATCGCCGGTGGAGGCCCGGTCGGCCTGATGCTGGCCTGTGAGCTGGGCCTGCTGGGAGTGGAGACACTCGTACTGGAGCAGCGGGCCGAGCCGCGCGAGGACGCGCCCGGCATCGCCATCAACGCCACCGTCATCGAACTGCTCGCCCAGCGGGGCATCATGGACGCGCTCCGCTCGGACGGCATCGAGCTGCCGCAGGCGCGTTTCGCCCTGTTATGGCTGGATCCGTCCAGGGTGAGTGAGAAGCACGTGTACGGATTCGTCATCCCCCACACGCAACTCGCCCGCCGCCTGGAGGAGCGGGCCCTCGAACTCGGCGTCACCATCCGCCGCGGGCAGGAGATCGTCGGCTTCGGCCAGGACGAGAGCGGCGTCGTGGTGCAGACGCGCGGCGAGTCCGGCACCGGGACCGTGCAGTGCCGCTACCTGGTGGGCTGCGACGGAACCCGCAGCACGGTACGCAGGCTGGCCGGTATCGATTTCCCGGGCGGTGAGACGCCCTTCAGCGGCCTGGCCGGTGACGTGACCCACGAGCCCGGCGACGAGGTGACGCAGTGGATCGGCACCCGGCTGTCGGACGACGGCATCCTCATGGCGGTGCCCTCGGCCCAGGGGCGGATACGCGTGGTGACCGGCGAGTTCGGCGGCTCGCCGGCCGATCCCGACGCGCCGCCCACGCTGGACGAGCTGCGCGAGACCGTACGGCGGCTCACCGGCGTGGACTGGCGGCCCACCGGCGAGCTGTGCTGGCTGAGCCGCTGGGACAACGCCACCCGGCAGGCCGAGCGCTACCGGGTGGGCCGGGTGTTCCTGGCGGGGGACGCCGCGCACGTGCACTTCCCCCTGGGCGGCCAGGCCCTGGCGACCGGGATCGAGGACGCGGTCAACCTGGGCTGGAAGCTCGCGGCCGACGTCCACGGGTGGGCGCCTCCGGGGTTGCTGACGACGTACGAGAGTGAGCGGCATCCCGTGGGGGCGCGCGCGTGCCTGACGACGCGCGCCCAGGTGGCGCTCATGCACCCGCTGGAGCAGATCGCCCCGGTACGGGAGCTGCTCGACGAGCTGATCCGGTTCCCCGACGTCAACGAGCACCTGGTCAGGATCCAGGGGAACCTGGACGTGCGGTATCCGCTCGGCCGGGACAGCTCGCATCCGCTACTGGGGCGGCGGCCGGCGCACGTTCCGGTGACTACGCCGGCCGGGGAAGGGGACGTCGGCGGGCTGCTGCGGGAGGGGCGGGGCGTGGTGCTCGACCTGTCCAAGGGCACCTTCAGCCTGGAGGGCGTCGCCGGCTGGGGGGATCGGGTAAACGTGGTGACGGCGGAGCCGACCATGGAGATCCCGGCGGCGGCGCTGCTGCTGCGGCCGGACGGCTTCGTGGCGTGGGCGGACTCGACGGGCGCCGACGACGCGGGCCTCCGCAGCGCGCTACGAAGCTGGTTCGGCGAACCGGCGATCCAGCACTGAACCAGGCCGACACGAAAGCGGCCGGCGTCGGAGCGGGCCGGGTCGTGATGATGGAGCGCCGGCCGCCGCGGGCGACTGTGGCCGCCGGCGCTCGTACCACCGTTCCAGGGACGTCAGGGCCGCCTCGCCCCGGACCCTGGGAACCGGGCGCTCGCTCGTCCCTGGAACGGTCGCCTCAGATGTCCCGTGAGCGGAACACCACGAACGTCGCCGCCATGACCACCACCACGACGGCGTACATCCAGGCCAGCCCGCCCAGCGGTGGCAGAGCGCCGGGATCCGGCTGCACCGACAGGACCTGCATCCCGGCGGCGCTGGGCCAGTACTTGAGCAGGGGGTCGCCGAGCCAGTCGGGCAGGCTCGGGAGGATCGCCGTGGGCACCAGCAGCGTCACCGTGAACATGATCGCGATGCCGCCCGCCGTGGCCCGGATGAGCGTGCCCACCCCCAGGCTGAACAGCGCGGTCGCCGTCAGCACGAGGCCGACGCCGAGGACCGCGCGCAGCACGCCGGGGTCGGAGAGCGTCGCGTAGGGGATGTTCCCGGCGGCGAACACTGCCTGGCCGGCGAAGAACATCGCGAAGCCGACGGGGATGCCGACGGCCAGGCTGACGACGGTCAGGACGACGGCCTTGGCCGCCAGCAGCCGCCCGCGCCGCGGCACCACGGACAGGCTGGTGCGGATCATGCCGGTGGCGTACTCGGAGGTCATGACGAGCACCCCGAGGACGACCATGGCGAGTTCGGCGAAGATGAGCCCGGTGAACAGGCTCTCGTGGGCGGGGTCGAAGGCGGCGCGGTCCTGGGCGGTGCCCTCGTTGTAGACGCCGACCGCGTCCGAGCTGGCGAGCGCGCCGATGCCCACGCCGATCACGGCCATGGCCAGCAGCGTGTACCAGAAGGACCAGAGGCTGGCCAGCTTGCCCCACTCCGACCGCAGCGCGTGGCCGAACGTCGCCGGGCGTCGCTGCAGGCTCCTGAGCGAGGTGCCGGGCGCCGTCGCGGTGTGGCTCATTGCATGACCCCCTCGGGTACGCCGAACTCCACGCTCTCCCGCGTCAACTCCATGAAGGCCTCCTCCAGGGAGGCCTGACGGGAAGTGAGTTCGTACAGGACGACGCCGTTGGCGGCGGCGAGCTTGCCGATGGCCTCGCTGTACATGCCGGTCACCTCCAGCACTCCTCCGGAGCCGGGGGTGACCGTCGCCCCCGCCTCGGTCAGGCGGCGGGCGAAGACCTCCGCGTGCGGGGTGCGGACCAGGACCTTGCGCTGGGAGTTGGCCCGGACGAAGTCGGTGACGCTGGTCTGCGCGATCAGTTCGCCGCGGCCGATGACGACCAGGTTGTCGGCCGTCAGTGCCATCTCGCTCATCAGGTGGCTGGACACGAGCACCGTACGCCCCTCCTGTGCCAGGCCCCGCATGAGGTTGCGGATCCACAGGATGCCCTCGGGGTCCAGGCCGTTGACGGGCTCGTCGAACATGAGGATCTCGGGGTCGCCCAGCAGTGCGGCGGCGATGCCGAGCCGCTGGAACATGCCGAGCGAGAACTTGCCGACGCGCCGGCCCGCGACCTTCTCCAGCCCGACCACGCCGAGCACCTCGTCCACCCGCCGCCGCGGAATGCCGTTGCTGCGGGCCAGGCAGAGGAGGTGCTGATATGCGGTACGGCCGCCGTGCACCGCGCGAGCGTCGATCAGGGCTCCCACCTCGCGCATCGGCGCGGGCAGGTCGACGTAGCGGCGCCCGTTCACGGTGACGGTTCCGCTCGTCGGCCGGGTGAGTCCCAGAATCATGCTCATCGTGGTGGTCTTCCCGGCCCCGTTCGGGCCCAGGAAGCCGGTCACCACGCCTGGCTCGACAGTGAAGCTCAGGTCGTTGACGACCGTCGTGGCGCCGTACCTTTTGGTGAGGCCATGAGCCTCGATCATTTGGCCTCCTTGGCATATGTTCCGCTCACGAGATCTCCTGTCAGATCTCCATTCTTCGGCCACGGTGCCGTCCTGCGCTGACCGCCCCCTGGCAGAAGTCTGGGAGTTTCCTGATATCGCGGGCCGCGTTCAGCTGGGAAAACGCCGTCGGACACCCCGAAGAAGGCGAGAAATCTGGGATCGTACCCAGGGGATTTGGAGGAAGCGTTCAGTTCCGGTGCGACCGGCGCGGCGAGGTGGGTTTTTCCGCTTCGCCGGTCTGGATCCGGCTGTCCGGAAGTACGGCGGGGAGGAGGGGCCGCCCCGAGAGGGTGACGGAGGGTGTGCGTGCCGCCGGGCGTGACGCGACCGGCCCGGGAATTGGCACGCGGGGCCGACCGGCTATATTTCAAGAGGTTTTCTCAATTCAGACGAGCCGCATTACCGGAGAGCGCCGGAGTCTCGCAGGGCTTGCGCTCGTGCTGGTTCTCGTCCATCATGCCGTCTACCTCCCCCCTGGGATCTCGTACTGTTTAACACAGGCATTCTTCCTGCGTACAGCCCCGGCCGTAGCATCCCGGTAACACGCGGCGGCGCATTTTCCACCGGCGTGTCCGCGTGCGGGCCCATAACCGCCGGCGGGAAATAGGCCATGGCTTCGGAAAAGACCATCGACCCCGGGGAAGCGGAAGGCCGATAGGGGTGTCTAAGGGGCACCGGTAGTGGTCCCGGTTGTCATCACCCCCTTTTCTTTCCGGGGTTCCTCAACGCCGGGGTTGTTCTTACGGTGGAGCCGCGAGTCATTACCAAGACGACGGCCCGGTCTCCCGGACGGAGGTACTGGATGAACTGGCTCAGTGGCAGGACAGGCGAGGCTTCCACGATCGACGTGACGCTCGTGGGCGGCCCGGCGGACCTTCCGGAAACGACTCGGACGCGGCGCGTCGACGATGTCGGCGACACGAAGATCAAGATTCCGCACCGCGGCGGATACGAGCACTTCGAACTGGTGGAGGCCGTGCACGACGGCGGCCGTACGGCACCGCTCGTCTTCCAGTGGACGATGCGGACGAAGATCGCTGAGTAGCACCTGCCCGGGGGAGTTCGCAGATGGTGACGGAGACGTCCGGCCGCACGGCCCGGCGGCAGACGGGGGACGCGGGCGACAGGCCCGCCGACCCGCGGGACCCGGAGGCGCGCCTGGCCGCCCTGCTCGACCGGGGGTCGCCGACCGCGCTGCACGACGACGCCGGTCACGGTGTGCGCGCGGTGCGCGGCAGCATCGGCGGGACCAAGGTGATCGCCTACTGCACGGACGCCCGCCTGATGGGCGGCGCCATGGGCGCGGCGGGCTGTGAGCAGATCGTGAGCGCCATCGACACGGCGGCGCGCGAGGGCAGCCCCGTCATCGGCGTGTGGCACTCGGGCGGCGCCCGCCTGGCCGAAGGCGTGACCGCGCTCGACGGCGTGGGCAGCGTGTTCGCCGCCATGGTGCGCGCCTCCGGGGTGGTGCCGCAGATCTCGGTGGTGCTCGGCCCGGCGGCCGGCGGGGCCGCGTACGGGCCGGCGCTGACCGACATCGTGATCATGTCCGAGTCCGGCCGCATCTTCGTGACCGGCCCCGAGGTGGTCCGTTCGGTCACCGGTGAGCGGATCGACATGGAGGGCCTGGGCGGCCCCGTGGCGCACGGCACGAAGTCCGGTGTCGCCCACATCGTGACCGGCTCGGACGGCGAGGCCCTGGCCACCGCCCGCCGCCTGACCGAACTGTTCACGCAGCGGGGCTCCTTCAACCCGGAAACCCCGGAAGTCCCGGAAGCCCAGGAAGTCCCGGAAGTCCCGGAAGTCCCGGAAGTCCCGGAAGTCCCGGAAGTCCCGGAAGCCCTGAACGCCCCGGGAGCCCAGGAGCAGCCGCCGGACCTGCGGGCGCTGCTGCCGGCCTCGCCGCGCCGCGCGTACGACGTGCGCCCGCTCGTCCGCGCCCTCCTCGACCCGGTGGGCGGGTTCGAGGAGCTGCAGCCCCGCTGGGCGCCGAACATGGTGGTCGGGCTGGGCCGGCTGACCGGCCACACCGTCGGCGTGCTGGCCAACAACCCGCTGCGCAAGGGTGGCTGCCTGGACTCGCTCAGCGCGGAGAAGGCCGCGCGGTTCGTCCGCATGTGCGATGCCTTCGGCATCCCGCTGGTCGTGCTCGTGGACGTGCCCGGCTACCTGCCGGGGGTCGGCGAGGAGTGGGCGGGCGTGGTCCGCCGCGGGGCCAAGCTGCTGCACGCGTTCGCCGAGTCCGTGGTGCCGCGCGTCACGCTGATCACCCGCAAGTCGTACGGCGGCGCGTACATCGCGATGAACTCGCGGGTGCTGGGCGCGACCGCCGTGTTCGCCTGGCCCGAGGCGGAGGTCGCCGTCATGGGCGCCGAGGCCGCCGTCGGGATCCTGCACCGCAGACGACTGGCCGCCTGCCCCGACGACGACCGCGCGTCGCTGCGGGCCCGGCTGGTCCATGAGCACAACCTGGAGGTGGGTGGCGTGGACCGCGCCGTGGCCATCGGCGCGGTCCACGAGGTCGTCGAACCGGCCGCCACCCGCGGGCGCCTGGCCGAGGCGCTGGCCCAGGCCCCGGCCCGCCGCGGTGGCCACGGCAACATCCCTTTGTGAGCGAGAGGCGACATGAGCGAGGAACACCTGTGGATCCGGCGGTTCCGGCCCTGCCCCGACGACGCGCCGCGGCTGATCTGCTTCCCGCACGCGGGCGGCGCGGCCAGCCACTACTTCACGCTGTCGCGGCAGCTCGAACCGCGGATCGAGGTGCTGGCGGTGCAGTATCCCGGCCGGCACGACCGCCGGCGCGAGCCGTGCGTCACCACCATCGCCGAGCTGACCGAGCACGTCCACACCGCGATCGGCGGGCTGACCGACCGGCCCTTCGCCTTCTTCGGCCACAGCATGGGAGCCGTCATCGCCTATGAGGTGGCCCGCCGCCTCCAGGACCGCGGCGAGCCGCTGCCGCTGCGGTTGTTCGCCTCGGGCCGGCGGGCGCCCTCGACGCACCGGACCGACCTGCTCCACCTGCGGGACGACGCCGGGCTGATCGCCGACATGGTCGCCGCCGGGGGCACCGACCCGCGGCTGCTGCGAGACGAGGAACTGCTGGCCGACATCGTACGGGTGGCGCGCAACGACTACCGCGCCATCGAGACCTACTCCTGGACGCCCGGCCCGCCGCTGCGCTGCCCGATCACGGCGCTCACCGGCGACGCCGACCCGAAGACCACCCTGGACGAGGCGTCGGCCTGGGGCAGGCACTGCACCCAGGGGTTCGACCTCATCACCTTCTCCGGAGGCCACTTCTATCTGGACACCGCATGGGCGAACATCGCCGAGATCGTCAGCGCCGGCCTGGGGGCGGCGTGCCGTACCGATCAGCTCAAGGGGAGAGCAACGTGAGATACGAGATCCTGGGACCGCTGCGCGTCGTGGACGGCAACGACTACTCGTTCATCAGCGCTCGCAAGGTGGAGAGCACGCTGGCCGTGCTGCTGATCCGCGCCGACCACGTGGTGGCCTTCGACCAGCTCGTGATGGAGCTTTGGGGTGATTCGCCGCCCCGGCGCGTGGCCGCGGGGATCCACGTGTACATCTCGCAGCTCCGTAAGTTCCTGCACCGCCCGGAGCGCGACGACAATCCCGTGGTCACCCATCCGCCCGGCTACCTGCTGCGGATGGGGGTGGACGAGCTGGACTTCAGGGACTTCCTGCGGCTCACCGAGGAGGGCCGGTGCCTGGCGCGGGAGGAGCGCTACGAGGAGGCGGCCGACTGCCTGGAGCGGGCGCTGAGCCTGTGGCGCGGCCCGGTGCTGCGCGACCTGGGCAACGGCCCGATCATCGACGGCTTCGTGGCGTGGCTGATGGAGTCGCGGCTGGAGTGCCTGGAGCTGCTGGCCGACTGCCAGCTCCAGCTCGGCCGGCACCGGGAGCTGGTGGCCCGGCTCTACTCGCTGATCACCGAGCATCCGCTGCGGGAGACGTTCTACCGGCAGCTCATGCTGGCGCTGTACCGCTCGGAGCGGCAGGCGGACGCCCTGCACGTCTACCAGACGGCGCGGCGCACGCTGCGGCACGAGCTGGGCGTGGAGCCCTGCCGGGCGCTGCGCGACCTGCAGCAGGCGATCCTGACCTCCGCCCGCCACCTCGACCTGCTGGCGTCCGTGTGACCACCGGGACCGGCACGTTCCCGGCCGCCTCGACCACCCTGGCCCCGGCGCTCGAGGCGATGCTGCCGCCGGGGGTGGCCTGCGCGGAGTCGACCGGCGACGAGCCGATCGCGCTCTTCCCCGAAGAGGAGGAGGCGATCCGGCCGGCGGTGGCCAAGCGCCGTCGCGAGTTCACGACGGTACGCGCGTGCGCGCGGCGGGCGCTGGACCGGCTCGGCCATCCGCCCGTGCCGATCGTGCCCGGCGAGCGCGGCGCCCCGCGCTGGCCGGCCGGCGTCGTGGGGAGCATGACGCACTGCGAGGGCTACCGGGGGGCGGCGGTGGCGCGTACCTCGGTGATGCGCACGCTCGGGATCGACGCAGAGCCGCACGCGCCCCTGCCCGACGGCGTGCTCGAGGTCGTCTCGCTGCCCGCCGAGCGGCGCCACCTCGAGATCCTGGCCGCCGTCTCGCCCGAGGTGCACTGGGACCGGCTGCTGTTCAGCGCCAAGGAGTCCGTCTACAAGGCGTGGTTCCCGCTGACGCGGCGCCGGCTCGGCTTCGAGGACGCGCTCATCACCCTGGCCGGCGAGGGCGTGTTCTGGGCGGTCCTGCGGGTCCCGCCCGTGGACGGCGCGCCGGTCCGCTTCACGGGCCGCTGGCGCGTGGTGCGCGGGTTGGTGATGACGGCGATCGCGGTGCCCCGATGAACCCGTTCCCCTACCGCTGAGTGAGGATCACGCTGTGAAAGCACGTCCGCTGTCGGTCGCCGGCGCGTTCGCGTTCACCCCCGAGGTGTTCCCCGACCCGCGCGGCGTCTTCGTCTCCCCGTTCCAGGAGGCGGTGTTCGCCGAGGTCGTGGGGCACCGCCTGTTCCCGGTCGCGCAGACCAGCCAGAGCTCGTCCCGGCGCGGGGTGATCCGGGGCGTGCACTACACGCTCGCCCCGCCGGGCACGGCCAAGTACGTCTGCTGCACCCGGGGCAGCGTGCTGGACTTCGCGGTCGACCTGCGGGTGGGGTCGCCGACGTTCGGGGCGTGGGAGCAGACCGAGCTGGACGGCGAGGGCTACCGGTCGGTCTACTTCCCGCCCGGGGTGGGGCACGCCTTCGTCACGCTCGAGGACGACACCGTGATCACGTACCTGCTGTCGGAGCGGTACGTCCGGGAGAACGAGCTGGCGATCTCCCCCTTCGACCCCGCCATCGGGCTCCCGATGCCCGCCGGGCCCGCTCCGCTGCGGTCCGAGCGCGACCGGCTGGCGCCGACGCTGGAGCAGGCCGGGAAGCTGGGCCTGCTGCCGGACTACGCGGCCTGCCTGAAGGCCGAGCTGCGATTCCACGACTGAGGCCCACCCGAGGAGCCGGGGCCCTGGGGCCGGCTCCTCAGGTGGCGGGCGCCTTCAGGGGTTCCCACCAGGCGCGGTTGTCCAGGTACCACTTGACGGTCTCGGCCAGGCCCTGCTCGAAGTCCTTGCGCGGCTCGTAGCCCAGCTCGCCCCGGATCTTGCCCCAGTCGACCGAGTAGCGCAGGTCGTGCCCTTTGCGGTCTTCGACGTGCTCGACCATGTCCCATCCGGCGCCGCACGCCTCGAGCAGCAGCTCGGTCAGGCGCCGGTTGGTGAGCTCGGTGCCGCCGCCGATGTTGTACACCTCGCCGGGGCGGCCCCCGGTGCGGACGAGCTCGATGCCCTGGACGTGGTCGTCGATGTGCAGCCAGTCGCGCACGTTGCGGCCGTCGCCGTAGAGGGGCACCTTGCGCCGGTCGAGCAGGTTGGTGATGAACAGCGGGATGACCTTCTCGGGGTAGTGGTGGTGCCCGTAGTTGTTGGAGCAGCGGGTGACGCGCACGTCGAGGCCGTGGGTGTGGTGGTAGGACAGCGCGATGAGGTCGCTGGCGGCCTTGGAGGCGGCGTACGGGGAGGTCGGCCGCAGCGGGTCGGCCTCACGCGAGGAGCCCTCGGGGACCGAGCCGTAGACCTCGTCGGTGGAGACGTGCACGAAGGTCTCCAGCCCGGCCCGCAGCGCCGCGTCCAGCAGCGTCTGGGTGCCGGCGACGTTGGTGCGGACGAACTCGGCGGCGCTGGCGATCGACCGGTCGACGTGCGACTCTGCCGCGAAGTGCACGACCTGGTCGTGCTCGGCGACGAGCCCGCCGACCAGGCCGGCGTCGCAGATGTCGCCCTGGACGAACTGGAAGCGGCCGCTCCCGCGGACCTCGTCGAGGTTGGCCGGGTTTCCCGCGTAGGTGAGCTTGTCCAGCACCGTGACCTGGTCGGCGCCGTCGCGGCCGAGCAGTGTCCGTGCGTAGTGGGAGCCGATGAAACCGGCGCCCCCGGTAACGAGAATCTTCATCTCGGATCAGCCCATCGAGCGTGACGGAAAACGGCGTGGGAGGAAATCGCCTCCCCGCCGAGTATAGGTTTCACCGCCCCCGGGAAAGGCCGGGGGCCGGTGAGGTTAGGGGACGGGATAGGGGGGTGAAAAGTCAGGAGGCCACCGCGTCCGGGCATTTGCTGTCGCGCGGATCCCGGCCGGGCGAACCGCATTGGTGCGGGACGACCGCCCTGCGCGATTGCGCGACCGGTGGCGCGATGCCGCATTCGACGGCCAGCCGATGCGCTCTCGTCAGCAATTCCTGGGCCTTGGCCTCGTCGCCGAGCTCGCGGTGCGCGCGGGCCAATTCGGCCACCGTCAGCGTCAATTCGTAGCGGTCGCCGTTGCGCTGCAGGGTCTCCTTGGATTCGCGCAGCAGCGGCAGCCGCTCGGCGGGCGCCCGGGTGACCGCGAGAATACGCAGGGAAACGCCGCGGATGTTGCAGTATTCGAGCCGGGGCCGCATCAGTTGCTCATAGACCAGGTCGCGCGCCTCGTGCATCTTGCCGAGTGCGATGAGCGCCTGGGCGGCGTCGGTCCGCCAGGGCACGACGGTGGGCAGGTCGAGCTCCCACGTGGCCATGAGCTTGCCGCACGTCTGGAAGTCGGCGAGGGCGGCGTGGTGACGCTCTGTGGCCAGGTAGTAGCGGCCACGGGCCTGCAGATAGTGCAGACCGAAAATGCTGCGGAACATCACGTCGGGCACGGCCACCCGTAAATAGCGGGAGGTCTCCTCGTATTTGCCCATCGCGGTGGTCGCCAGCAGCATCGCGGTCAGCGGCAGGCCGACGAAGACGCCCCAGCCCCTGGCCGGGACCAGCGTCAGCGCCTCGCGCGCCGACTCCTCGGCCTCCGCCATCCGGCCCTGCCGGACCTGGATGAACGCCTGCAGCGCCATGAGCAGCGCCTGCCACGTCGGCGCGTGCCGGTGGGCCGCCTCCTTGATCAGCGTGTGGCACCAGACCGCCGCGTGCTCGAGCTTGCCGACGTAGATCAGCGAGGCCACCACGGCCGCGGTCGAGCCCAGCTCGGCCTCGTCGCGCAGCAGGGCCTCCTGGAGGATCTGCTCGGCCTTGGTCAGCATGCCCTCGTCGACGTTGCCGCTCAGCACGCCGGTCAGCATGTCGATCGTCCACCGGTGGTCGAGCGTGCGCGCGGCGACGTCGCCGCTCTGGAAGTCGGCACCGGCGGGGCGCAGGCGCTCGGGCAGCTCCGGGAAGAGCACGAACAGCCACAGGCGGGTCATCCCGAGCCCGCTGGACGCCTCGTCCCACGTCCCGGCCTGGCCGCCGTGCCGCTCGACGGCGTCGAGCACGCCCATGATCTCGTCGATGCGCCCGTGCCAGGTCAGATAGCGGCACAGCGCGGACACGTCGGGCCAGGCCAGCCGGCCCTCCCGGGCGTGCACGACGAGGTCGGGCAGGTAGCGCAGGACCCTGGACGGGGCGAAGCGCCACTCGACGCGGGCCAGCGCCGTGGTGAGCCGGGCGCGCTGCGTGTCGTCGGCGCAGGCGTCGTGGGCCCGGCGCAGGAAGCCGACCGCCTGGTCCGCCTCGCCGTAGGCCACCGCCTGCTCGGAGGCCTCCTCCAGGACCTGGACGGCCCACGGCCAGTCGGCGCCGTCGGCGGCGACGAGATGCCGCGCCACGACGATCGCCGACGCGCCGTAGTCGTGCAGGACGCGGGCCGCCCGGCCGTGCAGGGCCGCGCGCTCCCCGTGGAGCATCGCGTCGAGCACGGCGGTGCGGGCGGCGTCGTGGCGGAAGCGGTAGCCGTCCAGCATGCCGATCCTGTTGAGCACGCTGACGGCCTGGCCGACGGACTCGGCGTCGAGGTCGAGCAGCTCGGCCATCACGCCGGCGTGCGAGTCTTCGCGGGCGGAGGCGTGCACGTCCTCCCCGAGGATCGCCAGCGCCCGGGCGAACGCCAGCGCCGCCGCGTCGCAGCGGTAGAGGCAGCTCGACACGGCCAGCCGGAAGGCGTCGCCGGGGGCGGGCGGCGGCGAGGACGCCTGGTAGTCCTCGATCAGGGCCTTGACCAGCAGCGGGTTGCCACCGCTGATCGTGTAGCAGGAAGGGGCGAGCGACAGGCCCGCCGACGGGCCCAGGGCGCCGGCCAGCATGCCCGCCACGCCGTCCTGGGACAGCAGGTCCAGCCGGACGTGCCGGCAGAAGGGCGTGCGGGACAGCTCCGCGCGGAAGCGCAGATAGTCCTGTGGCAGGCGCGCGGTCTCGGTGAAGACCATCATCACGCCGGACGGGCGCAGCCGCCGGACGGAGTGCAGCAGGCACTCCAGCGAGAACGGGTCGCTGTGGTGGGCGTCGTCGATGACGATCACCAGCGGCCCCCGTGCGGCCAGTTCGAGCAGCACGTCGTGGAAGCCGCGCAGGATGTGCGGCGGGATGCCGTCGGCGGCCTCCGGTTCGAGCGCCTCCCCGGCGAACCGGACGCCGTCGTCGAGCAGCCGCACGACGCGCGCGGAGTCGGCGGCCGGCAGCCTGGCGCCGCCGAGCAGCTGACTGATCACTCCCAACGGCTGGGAGCGCTCCCCCGGCGCGGCGATCGTGTCGAGGATGACGGCGCCGGCCGTGCCGGCCTGGCGGGTGAACGCCTGCAGCAGGGCGGTCTTCCCGCTCGCCGGGGCCCCGCTGACCACGACGACGCCGCCCTTGGATTCCAGACAATCGGTGAACGCATCATTGAGAACCGCGAGCTCCCCGGCCCGGTCCACAAGCGTCATGAGCCGCCCTCGGTCGAGTATGAGCCGCTTCGGGAATCGATATCTTTCCCGGGCGGCACGTCGTCCTTGTCTTCCCCGTCAAAGACTTCGGAGAGGTCGTGCTGATCCAAGATTACATCGGGGATCCCCCGCATGGTCATCAACGCCGCCACTCCGGCGATCGCCAGCAGCACCGCGCCGGTGATGGCGGTCACGTGCACCCCTGAGACGAACGCCTCCCGGGCGGCCGCGGCCACGGCCTGCCCGGCCTCACCCGGTAGCCGGGCGGCCGTCTCCATCGCGTTGCCGATGGACTCCTCGATGGCGCGCACGGCCCCCGCAGGGGTGCCCGCGGGCACCTCCAGGCCGGCCCGGTAGGAGGCGCTGAGCAGGGTGCCCAGGATCGCGATGCCCAGCGCGCCGCCGAGCTCCTGCGCGGTCTCGGCGATCGCGGAGGCCGCCCCCGCGCGCTCCTTCGGGGCGCTGGCCACGATGTTGTCGGTGGTGACGGCCATGGCCACGCCCAGGCCGCAACCCAGGACCACCCCCGCCGTGATCAGCAGCCCGAGTGCGGGGGCCACGCCGATCAGGACGAAGACCAGGAACCCGGCCGCCGACAGGCCCAGCCCCGTCGCGACCACGCCGCCGCGCCCCAGCTTCGGGATCAGCGTCCCGCCCATCGTGGCGCCGACCGTGATGCCGACGACGATCGGCAGGAACGCCAGCCCGGTGGCCCACGGGGACCAGCCCCAGACGAACTGGAGTAGCTGGGAGAACGCGAACGAGAGCACGACCAGGGTGAACACGGTCACGAGGTTCGCGCCGATGGAGGCCGAGAAGGCGGGATAGCGGAACAGCCGGACGTCCATGAACGGATGCGCCAGGCGCTTCTGCCGCCGGACGAACACCGTGATCAGCCCGATGCCGAGGATCGCGGCCACGATCACCGCCGGCCGGGTGAGGCCGGACAGCGGGGCCTCCTTCATCGCGTAGACGAGGGCCACGACGCCGGCGATGGACAGCGCCACGCTGGCGACGTCGATGCGGCCGGGCCGCGGGTTGCGCGACTCGGGCAGCACGATCAGGCCGCCGATCAGGATCAGCAGGACGACCGGCACGTTGATCAGGAAGACCGAGCCCCAGAAGAAGTGGTCGAGCAGGACCCCGCCGACGACCGGCCCGAGTGCGGCTCCGCCCGCGCCCACCGCGCTCCAGACGCCGACGGCGGCGGTGCGCTCCTTGGGATCGGTGAACACGTTGCGCACGATCGACAGCGTCGAGGGCATCACGGTCGCGGCCGCGAAGCCCTGCGCCGCCCGCGCGGCGATGAGCAGCTCGGGGTTGGGGGCGTAGGCCACCAGGACGGAGGCTATGCCGAAGATCGTCGTGCCGATGAGCAGCAGCTTCTTGCGGCCGATCCGGTCGCCGATGTTGCCCATGGTGATCAGCAGCCCGGCGAGCGCGAAGGTGTAGGAGTCGGCGATCCAGAGAATCTCGGTCGCCGTCGGCCGCAGCTCCACCGTCAGCGCCGGTATGGCGAGGTGCAGCACGGTCAGGTCGATGGCCAGGAGCATCATCGCCAGACACGTGATCGCCACGACGGCCCACTTACGAGGCTGGTTCATGCCCGCAGTATGGCCTCCGGCGCTGACCTTTCACGGACCGCCCGCTGACCGGAGGGTCATGAGCAGGGTCAGCGCCTCTTCCGGGGACATCGTCTCGCCCTTCTGGCGGATCTCCCCGAACAGGGTGTGACCGATGAGGCCGATCGCCGCGGCCGACACCCGGGCGGTGTCGGGATCACCGGCCCGCGCCGCGCCCCGCAGGGCCACGCCCGCGCCGAGGAGCAGGGCGGCGCGCTCGCCCCCGCCCTCCATCAGCGCCACCCCGGCCAGCGCCTCGGCCGCCTTGGCCAGGTCGTCGAACTCGCCGTTGCGCGCCCCGACGACCACCGCCTCCTCGAGCCGCTCGCGGGCGCCGGCGGAGTCGCCCTCGGCCTCGCAGACGCGCGCCAGCGCGATGAGGACGCGCATGCGGATGTCGTCCTCCGTCCAGGCGGTGGCCGGCATCGACGACAGCGCCGACTCCAGCCACCGGCGGGCCTCCTCCAGGTCGCCCGACAGGCGGGCGACCTCTCCGAGGCCGTGCCGGGCGGCGGCCAGGGCGTGGGGCGAGCCGGCGCGCCTGGCCACCTCGGCGGCCCGGTCGAAGTCGGCCCTGGCGGCGGCCAGGTCGCCGGCGCGCACCCACTCCTCGCCACGCTCGCACAGCAGGTCGGCCATGTCCGCGGTGGCGCCCATCTGGCCGACCAGCTCGATGGCCTCGCCGGTCAGCGCCACGCCGCGGGCGTGATCGCCGCGCCAGCTCAGCAGCATCCCCAGGAAGGTGAGCGTGGGCGCCATCCCGAGGCGTTCGCCCAGCGACCTGAACGTCTCCAGCGCGGCCGTCAGCTCGGGCTCGGCCTCGTCGAGCCGGCCGACGGCCATGGCCGCGAACCCCTGGCTGGCCCGTGCCGCCGCGAGTGTCCAGGGGTCCTGGCTGGCGCGGCTGTGGCGGATGAGCGCGGCGGCGGCGTCGGGGTTCTCGGTCAGCCGGGCGATGCTCGGCCAGAACATGGTGATGAGCGGGTAGTGCGGCGCCCGGTCGAGGCGGTCGAGGATCCGCTGGGCCTGCAGGATGTGCGGATGCAGGTCGCGGTCGGCGGCCCCGCCCATGGCGCCGCCGATCACGCACATGACGTATTCCTCCTCCAGCCCGGGCGGGCCGGTGGTGCCGGTCCGGTCGAGGATCTCGCCGGCCCAGCCGCCCTCGCCGAGCATCCCGCGCATCAGCCAGTAGGTCGTCAGCGCCGCCACCAGCCGCATGGCCAGCCCGGTGTCGTTGGCGACGGCCCAGCGTACGGCGGCGTTGGTGTCGTCGTCCTCGGCGGCGAAGACGTCGAGCCAGTGGCGCTGCCCGGCGCTGCGCAGGCGCGGCTCGGTCTGCCGGGCCAGCCGCAGGAAGTATTCGGCGTGCGCCCGCCGCAGCAGGTCCTCCTCCTCGGTCCTGGTGAGCAGCTCGGCGCAGAAGGCGCGTACGGTCTCCAGCATGCGGTAGCGGCCACCGGCCGCCTCCACCAGCGACTTGTCGGCCAGCCCGGTGAGCACGTCGACGGGCGTGCCGCACACCTGCTCCACGGCCTCCAGCGTGACGGCCCCGGCGAAGACGGCCAGCCTGCGCGCGGCGGTGCGCTCGTCGTCGCTGAGCAGGTCCCAGCTCCACTCGACCACGGCGCGCAGCGTCCGGTGGCGCGGCGAGGCCGTCCGGCTGCCCTGGGACAGCAGGGCGAACCGGTCGTCGAGCCGGGCGGCGACCTCGGCCGCGGGCAGCGAGCGCAGGCGGGCCGCCGCCAGCTCGATGGCCAGGGGCAGCCCGTCGAGGGCGCGGCAGATGCGCAGGACGGCGTCGTCCACCTCGAAGCCCGGCTGCACGGCGGCGGCCCGGTCGGCGAACAGCCGGATCGCCGGGTAGGTCAGCGCCTCGGCGGGCGGGACCTGGGGCGGCGGCAGGGCCAGGGGCCGCACGGGGTAGAGCATCTCGCCGGTGATGCCCAGCGCCTCGCGCCCGGTGGCCAGGATGCGCAGGCCGGGGCAGGCGCTGAGCAGGCGGTCGGCGAGGTGGGCGGCGGCCTCGACGACGTGCTCGCAGTTGTCGAGGACGAGCAGCATCCGGCGGTCGGCCAGGGCGGCCGCCAGCCGGTCGGCGAGGTCGGCCGTGACGGCGTGAGGGACGTGCAGCAGCCCGGTCTCGCGCAGCCCGAGGGCGCCGAGCACCGCCCACGGCACGTCGGCGCCGTCGCGCAGCCGGGCCAGCTCGACCAGGCAGGCGTCGGCCTCCAGCCGGCCCACCTCGATGGCCAGCCGCGTCTTGCCGGAGCCGCCCGGCCCGGTCAGCGTGACCAGGCGGGTCTCGTTGAGCAGCCGGAGCACGCCGCGTACGTCGTCTTCCCTGCCGACGAAGCTGGTGAGCTGCGCTGGCAGGCCGCCCGCCCGCAGGGGCGGGGACGGCGCCGAGACCGTGACGGACGCGTCGCCGGCCAGCACCGCCATGTGGACCTTGGCCAGGTCGGCCGACGGGTTGGCGCCGAGCCGCTCGGCCAGGGCCTGCCGGGTGCGTTCGAACACGGCGAGCGCGTCGGCCTGCCGCCCGCCGGCGTAGAGGGCGCGCATGAGCAGGGCGCACGCCCGCTCGCGCAGCGGGTGCGCGGCGACCAGCTCCTTCAGCGCGCCGACCGGCTTGGTGTGCTCGCCGAGGGCCAGCTCGGCCTCGGCGAGGTCTTCGGCGGCGGTGACGCGCAGCTCTTCGAGACCCACGGCGTGGGCCGAGGCGGACGGGGCGGCGTCGGCGCCGGCCAGCGCGGGGCCGCGCCACAGGCCGAGAGCCCGGTCGAGCAGCGCGACGGCGCTGGAGTGGTCGCCGCCGGCCAGCGCCTGGCTGCCCTCGGACGCGATGCGCTCGAACAGGTAGGCGTCGACTTCGAGGGGGTCGGCCGCCAGCCGGTAGCCGGTGCCGTCGTACTCGATGGGCGCGTCGAGGGCGCCGCGGAGCCGGGAGATCTGGCGCTGCAGCGCGTTGGCCACGCCGACGGGCGGCGAGGAGCCGTAGAGCTCGTCGATCAGCTTCTCGGCGGAGACCACTCGCCCGGTGTTGAGCAGCAGCAACGCCAGCAGGGTGCGCAGCCGAGCCCCCCGTACGGTGACCGCGCGCCCGTCATGGAGGCGTAGCTCCATGGGCCCGAGAATGCAGAAGCGCACAGTATTCATAATGGCGTGTCGCGGTACCGTTCTTCCCCGCGGCGGCGTGACCTCCTTCGGCCTGCTCGACCCTCAGTCTGCCATGATCGGAGGCAAAGATCACTTGGCGGATTTAGCCTCGCCTCAGCCGTTCTTCAGCGCCTCCTGATGCGCTGGTGACCGGCACGCAGACGGCCTGCCAGAGCCGCTCCCGCGCCGTCCGTCTCACCACGTCAGCACGCCGGGAGGACTCATGCGCATTCTCTTCGCCCCATTGGCCGCGGTCAGCCACTACTTCCACATGGTGCCGCTGGCGTGGGCCTGCCGCGCGGCCGGCCACGAGGTGCGGGTCGCCAGCCAGCCCGCCATCACCGACGTCATCACGCGCTCGGGTCTGACCTCGGTCCCGCTGAACGAGGCCGCCCAGCCCGGCGACCGGGAGTGGCTGAAGCTGGACATGGACGCCCTGGCGGCGCTGCCGCCGCAGGAGAGGCTGGCGCGGCTGCGCGACATCCGGACGCGGCAGTTCGTGGCGATGGCCGACGCCATCTCCGATGACCTGTCCGCCTTCGCCCGGTCGTGGCAGCCGGACCTCGTGGTGGCCGACCCGCTGAACCTGGCGGGCCCGCTGGCCTCCGAGCCTCTGGGCGTGCCGCTGATCCACCACCTATGGGGTCCCGACGTGGCCAGGCATCTCGGCTATCCGGGGCTGGGGCTGCCGCTGGAGATGTGGCCGGACGAGCTCGTCCGCCTGTACGAGCGCTTCGGCCTGAAGATCCACGAGGAGTACGTCGCCCACACGGTCGACCCGTGCCCCGACAGCCTGCAGAGCGCCAAGGTCCCCAACCGCATCCCCGTCCGGTACGTCCCCTACAACGGCTCCGGCCCGGTGCCCGGCTGGCTGCGCGGCCCCGCCGAGCGGCCCCGGGTCTGCGTGTCCTGGGGATACGTGCACACCGCCGCGGCCGGCGGCCAGGGCTCCCGGCTGCCGGACGTGGTGGCGGCGCTGGCCGGCTTCGACGTGGAGATCGTCGTGACCGTGGCCAAGGCCGACCGGGAGGTGCTGGGCGACCTGCCCGGGGACGTACGCGTGGTGGAGGAGCTGCCGCTGCAACTGCTGCTGCCGACGTGCGCGGCGGTCGTGCACCACGGCGGCGGCGGCACGATGTTCACCGCGGCCGTCTACGGCGTGCCCCAGGTGGTCGTCGTCCCTGACGCCATCGCCTCCGCCCTGCTGACCGGGCCGCTGGCCGACAGCAACGCCGGGGTCTGCCTGAATCCGGACGAGAGCGTGGACGGCATCAAGAACGCGATCGGCACGGTGCTGACGGACACGGCGCAGGAGGGCGTACGCCGCCTGCAGCAGGAGATCCTCTCCACGCCGACGCCCGCCGACGTGGTCGCCCGCCTCGAGCGCATGGCGCGCTGAGCCGGGCTCGCCCGCGGCCGGAGCGCGGCCGGGCGGCACGGCGGGCCCAGCGAGGCTCAGTCGGGCTCAGGGGCCGAGTCGGCGGCGGCGGGGAGCACGACGCGGAAGGCCGCCCCCTTGCCGGGCTCGGTGCGCAGGCCGAGCTCGCCGCCGTGCGCCGCCGTCAGGGACTTCGCGATCGACAGCCCCAGCCCGGCGCCGCCGCCCCCGGTCCGGCTGCGGGAGCCGTCGACCCGGTAGAAGCGCTCGAACACCCGCCGCGCCTGCTCCGGCGTCAGCCCGGGGCCCTCGTCCTCGATCTCGAGCACGGCGTGTTCGTCCTCGGTGCCCACCTTGATGCGAACCGGCGTGCCCGACGGGGTGTGGCTGGTGGCGTTGCCGACCAGGTTGGTCACGACCTGGCGCAGGCGGGCCTCGTCGCCGAGGACGGGCGCGGGCACGGGCGGGCCGCCGTCGAGCCCGGTCAGGGCCACCGGCCGGGTCGCGTCCAGCGCGCGTACGTCGTGCAGGGCGTCGGCGGCCAGGGTGCGCAGGTCCATGGGCGCCATCTGGAGCAGGACGTTGCCGGAGGCCGCCGTCGCGCCGGGCTCGTCCAGGCGGGCCAGCAGCATGAGGTCCTCGACGAGCCGGGCCAGCCGGGCCGACTCGCTCTCGACGCGCTGCATGGTGCGGTCGACGTCGGCCGGCTCGGGCAGGGCGCCCATGCGGTAGAGCTCGATGGAGCCCCGGATGCCGAACAGGGGCGTGCGCAGCTCGTGGCTGACGTTGGCGACGAAGCGGCGCATGGTGGCCTCCGACTCCGTACGGGCGGCGAAGCCGGCCTCGATCTGGGCCAGCATCCCGTTCAGCGCCGCGGACAGCCGGCCCACCTCGGTGTGCGGCGCCGCCACGTCCGGCACCCGGTGCGACAGGTCGCCCGCGGCGATGGACACCGCCGTCTCCTCGATGCGTTCCAGCGGCCGCAGGCCCGCCCTGATGGCGAACCAGCCCGCCGCGGCGAGCAGGACGAGCAGGACGACCTCGGCGAACAGGTAGAGCGAGCCGACCCCCCTGACCCGCTGGTACGCCTGCCGCATCGACACGGCCACGACCACGCCCCCGGCCGGCTGCCCCGCGACGATCCTGGGCCCGACGAACACCCGCCAGCGGTCGGCGGTGCGCTTGTCGGCCACCTCGATCGGCCCGCCCACCTTCTGGGAGAACGCGCTCCCGCTCAGGGCCGGCAGCACCGGGCCCGTCCCGCGCTCCGCCTGGCGCAGCACCCCCTGGACCCTGCCGTCCGGCCCGAGGTAGGCGATGTAGAGGTCGGAGATCAGCTCGGGGTCGGTGCTGTTGGGCGAGTAGGTCTCGGCGTCGTAGTGCGCGGCGCTGGGCGGCAGCGTGGCGACGACCTCGGTCAGCGGGGACATCTGGCTGTCGACCTGGTTCTCCAGGGAGCGGCTCACGACGACGAGCACGACCAGGCCGCCGATGCTCAGCCCGACCGCCAGCAGCAGGACGGTGAGCAGGAGCAGCCGACTCTGCAGGGACATGCGGGCCAGGCGCGAGGGCGCGGCGTCGGCGCCGTTGCCGCTCATGTGCGGGGGGCGGCGTGCGGGCTGCGCAGCACGTAGCCCACTCCGCGCACGGTGTGGATGAGCTTGGGCTCGGCGATGTCCACCTTGCGGCGCAGGTAGCTGATGTAGGACTCGACGATGCTGATGTCGCCGTTGAAGTCGTACTGCCAGACGTGGTCCAGGATCTGGATCTTGGAGACGACGCGGTCGGCGTTGTCCATCAGGTAGTGCAGGAGCTTGAACTCGGTGGGCGACAGTTGCAGCGGCCGGCCGCCGCGCGCGACCTGGCGGCTGTCGGTGTCGAGGGCCAGGTCGCCCACGCGGATGGTCGGCCCGTCCGGGCCGCCGCCGGTGCGCCGCAGGATGGCCTGGATCCGGGCGATGAGCTCCTCCAGGCTGAACGGCTTGGTCACGTAGTCGTCGCCGCCCACCCGCAGGCCGTCGATCTTGTCGGCGGTGCCGTCGCGCGCGGTGAGGAAGAGGATGGGCACGTAGCCGCTGCCGCCGGCCGGCCGGGTGCGTTCCCTCAGCCGGCGGACCACCTCGAAGCCGTCCATGTCGGGGAGCATGACGTCGAGCACGACCAGGTCGGGCTGTTCGCGGAGCGCGGCGTCGAGGGCCTCGCTGCCCTTGGCGGCGGTGGCGACGGTGAAGCCGGCGAAGCGCAGGCTGGCCGACAGGAGCTCGCGCACGATGGGCTCGTCGTCCACGACGAGCAGCTTGACCTCTGCATTCGCCCCCGCCCGGGACCGCACGGTCGGTTCCATGTCGTCTGCCGTCCGTAGTCGTGCGCCTCAGTTGACAGGAGGACAGAAGTGGTGCAATCCCCTCCCGATCGAGCATACCGAGACCCCCGCCGAGCGCGCCCCGCCTCTTCCGAGGGCCGTTCGCCGGGTCAGGCCAGCATGCTGGCGACCTCCATCACGTAGCGGCCGTAGGAGGAGTCGATCATTCCCCGGCCCAGGTCGTAGCAGGAGTCGCTGTCGATGAAGCCCATGCGCAGCGCGATCTCCTCCAGGCAGGCGATCCGGACGCCCTGCCGGGACTCCAGGACGCGGACGTACTCGCCCGCCTCCAGCAGCGACTGGTGGGTGCCGGCGTCGAGCCAGGCGAAGCCGCGGCCGAGGTCCTCGAGGTGGCCGCGGTTCTGCTCGACGTACACGCGGTTGACGTCGGTGATCTCGAGTTCGCCGCGGTCGGAGGGACGGATGCTCCTGGCGATGTCGAAGACGTCGTTGTCGTAGAAGTACAGGCCGGTGACGGCGCGGTCGGACTTGGGCCGGCTGGGCTTCTCCTCCACGGAGACCAGCCGTCCGTCGTCGTCGACCTCGGCGATGCCGTACCGGTGGGGGTCGGTGACCGGGTAGCCGAACAGGACGCAGCCGTCGAGCGACTGCCTGGCCTTGGCCAGGACCTCGGAGAAGCCCGTGCCGTGGAAGATGTTGTCGCCGAGCACGAGCGCCACCTGGCCGTCGCCGGCGTGGTCGGCGCCGATCAGCAGGCCGTGCGCGATGCCGCGGGCCTCGTCCTGCCGCGCGTAGCCGATGTTCAGCCCCAGGTGCGAGCCGTCGCCGAACAGGCGCCGGAACGCGGGCAGCGACTGCGGGGTGGACACGATCAAAATATCGCGGATATCCGCGAGCATGAGCACGGACAACGGATAGTAGATCAGCGGCTTGTCATAGATGGGCAGCAGTTGCTTGCTGATGACCTGGGTCAGCGGTGAGAGCCGGGTGCCTTTTCCACCGGCCAGCACTATGCCTTTCATGGAAACACCTGGTATATCCCGTCAAGAAATGAATACAACGCTTGCACATTAATTCCGGAGTCCCCCTTAGGCTCAACCCCTAGCACCCCCTAACTCCCCTCATGCCCGCCCGGGCCCGTGACTTTAGCCCGCGTTAAGCCTCCCACTAGGGCGGTCGTCGAGCCTGACCGGAGCGAGCGGCACGTCGACCGGCCTGCGGGGCCGGCCCCGGCGGATCCGATGCGTCGAAGACGAACAATCAGCTGGCGGGAGACTCAGCGATGTCGCAGGGAGATGCCTGGAAGGTTCTTTCCGCAGGAATCCGGACGGAAGTCGTGCTCACCATGGACTTCGACGTCACCGGACGGCCGCAGGCCGGATTCTCGGATCTGACGGCCAATCTCAAAACAGATTATTCGATCTGGCTGTCCCTTCCTCCGGAAGCGCCCGAAGGAAAAGACATGGACGCGGCCGGATATCTCGATAGATGGCTGGCGGGGCCGCGTTCTTCCGGTGTGGAGGTCAAGGCGGTCCTCGGTTACTGCGTCGGCGCGGTGTACGCGGCCGAGGCGGCCGGGCGGATCGCCCGGTGGCAGCCGGAGCCGCCCGCGCTCGTGCTGCTCGACCCGGAGCCGGCCGTGCAGTTGTCCCTGTACTCGCAGTTCCACAACGTCCTGAACCTCATGGGCACGCTGGTCCCGGCCGAGCGGATCGCGGTGGCGCACCAGGCCGGCCGCCTCGCCCACGACGGCAGCGGCGACATGGACACCCTGGCGGCGGAACTGATCAAGATATTCGAGGGGCTCAGCACCGAGGCGCTCAGCCAGGCGGGGCTCGACGAGATCAGCCGCCGCGAGCTGACGGGCACGTTCGTCGCCTTCATGACGTACCTGACCATGGCCGGGCGGTTCGACCCGTTCCCCGCGTGGCGCGAGGCGACGGCGCTGAGCTCCTCCAGCCCGGGCAACGGGCTGAACGCCATCCGCGCCTACAGCCAGGGCGCCGTCGGTCCCCTGGTGGCGAAGGAGCTCCGGTTCGCGACCGACCACATCGACCTGCTGCGCTCCCCGGACGTGGCGGCGGCGGTCTCCGATCTGCTGAACGGCTAGGGACGGGAGAGGGCCCAGATGCGACTTTCAGAGAGCACGGCGGGCGGGACGGCGCGGGCCGTACCGGGACCCGTCCCGGCCGCCCGCAAGGAGGAGGCGCTCTGGCTGCTGGAGAAGATGGTCCCGGGCAGCGCGGTCAACAACCTGTCCTTCGGGTTCGCCACCTCCGGCCGGCTCGACACGGCCACGCTGCGGGCGGCGCTGGCGGCCGTGACACGGCGGCACGAGATCCTGCGGACCGTCTTCTACGCGGGCGCGGCGGCCCTGGCCAAACAGGTGCTCCCCCAGGTGGACATCGAGATCGAGACCATGGACCTCGACGGCGGCGACCCGGTCGAGGTCCTTTCCGCGTTCGTGGCGCGGCCGTTCGCCCTGGACGGGAGCCCGCTGCTGCGGGCGGCGCACGTGCGCGGGGGCGACAGCAAGGGTGACTTCTTCTGTCTGGTCATCCACCACGTCATCTTCGACACGCTCTCCACCACGATCCTGCGCGACGAGTTCGTGGCCGCCTACGACACCGTCGCCTCTGGCGGGCGGGCGCCGGAGGCGGAGCCGGTCAGGCCGCTGGCGGAGCGGGCGCCGAGCGAGTCCAGCCTCGCCTACTGGCGCGAGACGCTGCGCGGGCTCGACCCCGACTCCCTGGAGCTGTGGATCGGCTCGCCCGGCGTCGCCGACCCGACGCTCCGCGGCGACCAGGTCATGTACGAACTCTCCGACGAGGCCAGGGCGGCCGTGCGCGCCATGCAGCGGGAGCTGAGCGCGCCGGAGGCGGTCGTCCTGCTGGCCGCGTACTACGTGCTGCTGGCCAAGCACGGCGCCGGCCCGGACATGACGGTCGGCTTCCCGGTCAACACCCGCGGCCACGACGGCACGAAGGCGATCGGCTTCCACGTCAACGTCGTCCCGCTCCGCGTCGAGGTGCCGGAGCGGCAGAGCTTCAGGGACTTCACCCGTACGGTGCGCACGGTCTTCTTCAACGGCCTGACCCACGCCGACGTCCCGGTGGAACACCTGACCAACCTCATCCCCCGCAAGGGCTCGTCCTGGCGCGACGCCCTGTTCAGGCACGTCATGAACTACGTGCCGGCCAGCGAGCTGACCCCGTTCGAGATCGGTGGGGACCATGCCGAGCAGCTGCTTCTTGAGAACGGCTCGAGCCGTTTCGACCTGGAGTTCTTCGTGCTCTCCGCGGCCGAGAGCCTGCGGGTGCGGGCGGCGTACTGCGTGGAGGTGTTCGACCGCGCCGACGTCGAGTCGCTGGTGCGGCGGTTCGACGAGCTGCTGGTGCGGCTCGCCTCCGACGTCGACCGCCTGGTCGGCGGGCTGGAGGTGTGGTGCGCGCTGGACCGGGTGGTGATCGACACGGCCAACGACACGGCCCGCCCGGTGGAGCTGGCGACCGTGCTGGAGGGCGTGCAGCGGCAGGTGCGGGCCCGGCCTGACGAGATCGCCGTCGAGCACGGCGACGACCAGGTCACCTACCGGCGGCTGTGGGACACCGCGTGCGCCACCGACGACCTGCTGCGGGCGGCGGGCATCGGCTCGGGGGACGTGGTCGCGGTGGCGGCGCCGCGCGGCCCCGAGCTGGTGGCGGCGGTGCTGGGGATCTGGCTGACCGGGGCCGCGTACCTGCCGGTCGATCCCGATCATCCGGCGGAGCGGATCGCGTACCTGCTGTCGGACTCGGCGGCCAGGGCCGTGCTGACGACCGACCCCGGGCGGCTGCCGCCCGGCGGCACGATCCCGGTGCTCATGATGGAGACGGTCGCCGAGCTCAAGCCGCGCCGCGACGAGCCCGGCCTGCCGGGGATCTCCGGGTCGCCCGCGTTCCTCATCTACACCTCCGGCTCGACGGGCCTGCCGAAGGGCACGTGGGTCACCCACAGCAACCTGGCCAACCTCATGTCGCACTTCCGCGAGGCGCTGCGGATGACGCCGGACGAGGGCTTCCTCTGGATGACCACGTTCTCCTTCGACATCTCCTCGCTGGAGCTGTTCCTGCCGCTGCTGTGCGGGGGCCGGGTGGTGGTGGCCTCCGACGAGGTCCGCACCGACGGCAAGGCGCTGCTCGGCGCGCTGGAGCGCCACCGCGTGAACCTGGTGCAGGCCACGCCGACGACGTGGCGGCTGGTCCTTCACGAGGCGGGCCCGGCGCTGGCGTCCTGCCGCCTGATCAGCGGCGGCGAGCCGCTGACCGAGGACCTCTCGCGCCGCATGACGGCGGTCTCGGGCGAGGTGTGGAACGCCTACGCGCCCACGGAGACCACGGTCTACTCGACCATGGGCCTGATGGACGGCGGCCCGGTGGACATCGGCCGGCCGATCGGCAACACACAGGTCTTCATCGCCACCCCCGAGGGCGTGGCGCTGCCGGTCGGCGTGCGCGGCGAGCTGTGCGTGGCGGGCGCGGGGGTCACTCTGGGCTACCACGACCGGCCCGACCTGACCGCGCAGCGGTTCCTGCGCCACCCCTGGTACGGCCGCTACTACCGCACCGGCGACGTGGCCCGCTGGCAGCCGGACGGCACGATCGAGCTGTTCGGCCGCAACGACCGGCAGGTCAAGCTGCGCGGCAACCGGATCGAGCTGCCCGAGGTCGAGTCCGTGCTGCGCGAGCATCCGCAGGTGCGGGCGGTGGCGGCCGTGGTGGTGCCGGACGCGGCCGCTGGCGGGGTGCTGGTCGCCTGCCTCGAAGGTGAGGCGCTGCCCGATCTGCCCGACCGGCTGTGGGAGCACGCCTCCGGCCGGCTGCCCGCCGCGGCCGTGCCGAGCGACTTCGTCTTCGTCGCCTCCTTCCCGAAGACGGGCAGCAACAAGGTGGACCACCCCGCGCTGGCCCGCCTGGCGGCCGAGCACCGGCGCCGGGCCGCGTCCGCGACGGGTGCGGCCGGGCCGCGCGACGGGCTGGCCGGCGCGCTGGTCACGCTGTGGCGGGAGCTGCTCGACCGCCACGACCTGGACGCCGACGCCAACTTCTTCTCCCACGGCGGCCACTCGGTGCTGGCCGCGCAGCTCGTCCAGCGCATCGAGCGGATGACGGGCGTACGGATCAAGCTGTCGGGCGTGTTCGAGCACCCGACACCGCGGCTGCTCGCGCAGCACCTCGTCGCCGCCGGCGTCGAGCCCGGCTCGTCCAGCCCTTCCCCGGAGGAATGAATGATCAACGTTTTCCAGCCGTGCCTGGGCGAGGAGGAGCTCGAGGCCGTCAGGGAGGTCTTCGAGAGCAACTGGCTGGGCTACGGCGCCCGCGCCAAGGGCTTCGAGGCCGAGTTCGCCGCCCATGCGGGGGTGGCGCCCCAGCACATGTTGTTCCTGAACTCGGGCACCGCCGGGCTGTTCCTGGCCACGGAGCTGCTGGGGCTCGGGCCCCAGGACGACGTGGTGCTCCCGTCGATCAGCTTCGTGGCCGCCGGGAACGCCGTGGCCGCGACCGGCGCCCGGACGGTGTTCTGCGACGTGGACCCGCGCACGCTCAACCCGTCCGTACGGGACGTCGAGCGCGCGGTGACACCGCGGACGAAGGCCGTCCTGGTGCTGCACTACGGCGGCCACCCGGGCGACATCGCCGCGATCGCGGCGTTCTGCCGGGAGCGCGGAATCGTGCTCATCGAGGACGCGGCCTGCGCGGTCGGCTCCCGGGTGGACGGCAAGGCGTGCGGCACCTTCGGCGACCTCGCGATGTGGAGCTTCGACGCGATGAAGGTCCTGGTCACCGGCGACGGCGGCATGCTGTACGCGCGTGACGAGGAGCTCGCCCGCCGGGCCAGGCGGCTGGCCTACCACGGCCTGGAGCAGGCCACCGGCTTCTCCGCCGCCAAGGTGTCCGACCGCTGGTGGGAGCTGAACGTGCGCGACTTCGGCCGCCGCCTCATCGGCAACGACATGACCGGGGCCATCGGCAGCGTGCAGTTGCGCGGCCTGGGCCGGGCCATCCGCAGGCGCCAGGAGATCGCCGACCAGTACGACCGGCTGCTCGGCGACCTGCCGGGCATCACCCTGCCGCCCCCGCTGCCCGCCGGGCACACCTCCTCCTACTACTTCTACTGGGTCCAGCTCGATCCGCGGATCCGCGACGCGGTGGCCGCCGATCTGCTCGCGCGGGGCGTCTACACGACGTTCCGCTATCCCCCGCTGCACAAGGTGCCCGCCTTCCGGGCCGGCGGCGTCCTGCCCGCCACCGACGAGGTGTCCGAGAACACGCTCCTGCTGCCGCTGCACCACGGCCTGGACGACTCGGACGTGAAGACCGTGGCCGACGAGCTGACCAGGCTGGTCGAGCACCACGGCCCGTAGACCAGGCGGAAAGGAGGCACACGAGGGCGGGTCGCCTCCTTTCCGCCATCCCACGACCTCCGGCTCGGCCGAGCATCGGGAGGGACAGGAGTGATGACGTGAGCGATCACAAGGCGCTGGCTCTCGACGAGGTCCGGAAATACCACCAGGAGCAGCAGGACGGCCGGGGGTTCGTGCCGGGTGTCACCGAGATCTGGCCCTCCGGGGCGACGCTGGACGAGGACGACCGGGTGGCGCTGGTGGAGGCCGCGCTCGAGATGCGCATCGCGGCCGGCCGCAGCTCGCGGGCGTTCGAGTCCGCGTTCGCGCGCTGGATGCGGCGGCGCAAGGCCCACCTGACGAACTCGGGCTCCTCGGCGAACCTGCTCGCGATGAGCTCGCTCACCTCGCACCTGCTCGAGGACCGCCGCCTGCGGCCCGGCGACGAGGTGATCACCGTGGCGGCGGGCTTCCCGACGACGGTCAACCCGATCCTGCAGAACGGCCTGGTGCCGGTGTTCGTGGACGTGGAGCTGGGGACCTACAACACCACCGCGGACCGGGTGGCGCGGGCGATCGGGCCGCGGACGAAGGCCATCATGATCGCGCACGCCCTGGGCAACCCCTTCGAGGTCGCCGAGGTGGCCGCGCTGGCCGACGAGCACGACCTGTTCCTCATCGAGGACAACTGCGACGCCGTGGGCTCCACCTACCGGGGGCGGCTCACCGGGACGTTCGGCGAGCTGGCCACGGTCAGCTTCTATCCGGCGCACCACCTGACGATGGGCGAGGGCGGTTGCGTGCTCACCTCGAACCTGGCGCTGGCCCGGATCGTGGAGTCACTGCGGGACTGGGGCAGGGACTGCTGGTGCGAGCCGGGTGAGAGCAACACGTGTTTCAAGCGGTTCTCGTACCAGATGGGCACCCTGCCCGAGGGGTACGACCACAAGTACATCTTCTCCCACGTCGGATACAACCTGAAGTCGACGGACCTGCAGGCGGCGCTCGGCCTGACCCAGCTCGCGAAGCTGGACGGCTTCTGCGCGGCGCGGCGGCGCAACTGGCGGCGGCTCAAGGACGGGCTGGACGGCCTGCCGTGGCTGCTGCTGCCGGAGCCCACCCCGGGCAGCGACCCGAGCTGGTTCGGTTTCGTGCTGACCGTCGATCCCGAGGCGCCCTTCAGCCGGGCGGAGCTCGTCGACTTCCTCGAGGCCCGCAAGATCGGCACGCGGCGGCTGTTCGCCGGCAACCTGACGCGTCATCCCGCCTACATCGACCAGCCGCACCGCGTGGCCGAGGACCTGGCCAACAGCGACATCATCACCGACCAGACCTTCTGGGTCGGCGTCTACCCCTCGCTGACCGACGAGATGCTCGACTACGTCGTCTCGTCGATCACTGAGTTCGTGCGGGCGCGCCACAGAAGTTGAGACCGAGGATCCGTCGAACTCAGCACCAGGAGTGGTTTCATGCTGTCCAATGTGCAGGACGTACCCGCCGCGGCGTCCCGGTTGCGGCCGAGGCAGGACGCCGCCCTGGCCGAGCGGCTGGCGCGCTCGGCCGCCGCGCGGGAGGGCGCGCACGGGAGTACCGAGGACTTCCGCCGGTGGTTCGCCGAACGCGCGGCGGCCCATCGTTACCGGGTGGACCGCATCCCGTTCGCCGAGCTGGACCGGTGGTCGTTCGAGGCGACCACCGGCAACCTCGTCCACAGCAGCGGCCGTTTCTTCACCCTGGAGGGCCTGCACGCCACCGTGGACCACGGCCCGTTCCGCGAGTGGCACCAGCCGATCATCAAGCAGCCGGAGGTCGGCATCCTCGGCATCCTGGTGAAGGAGTTCGACGGTGTCCTGCACTTCCTCATGCAGGCCAAGATGGAGCCGGGCAACCCGAACCTGGTACAGCTCTCGCCCACGGTGCAGGCCACGCGGAGCAACTACATGAAGGTGCACCAGGGCTCGGACGTGCGCTATCTCGAATACTTCACCGCGACCGGGCGCGGCCGGGTCGTCGCCGACGTGCTGCAGTCGGAGCACGGCTCCTGGTTCTACCGCAAGGCCAACCGCAACATGATCGTCGAGGCGGCCGACGACGTGCCGCCGCACGAGGACTTCCACTGGCTGACGCTCGGCCAGATCGGTGCGCTCCTGCACGACGACAACCTCGTCAACATGGACTCGCGCACCGTCCTGTCCTGCGCCCCCACGCCCGGCGCGGACGAGGACGCCCTCGACTCCGACATCGACCTGCTGTCGTGGATCACCGCCGAACGCTCCCGCCACGACGTGCGGACCGAGCTGGTGCCGCTGGCCACGCTGCCCGGCTGGGTGAACCGGCCGTTCTCGATCGACCACGAGGAGGGTCTGTACTTCAGCGTGGTCGCCGTGTCGGTGCACGCCGCCAACCGCGAGGTCACGTCCTGGACGCAGCCGCTCATCGAGCCGCGCGGGCACGGCGTGGCGGCATTCCTGACCCGGCGGCTGGGCGGGGTGCCGCACGTCCTGGTGCAGGCTCGCGTCGAGGGCGGCTTCCTGGACACCATCGAGCTGGGCCCGACCGTCCAGTGCGTGCCCAGCAACTACACCGACCAGCCCGGCGCCCGGCCGCCCTTCCTCGACCTGGTGGAGACGGCCGACCCGGCCCGCATCCGGTACGAGGCCGTGCACTCCGAGGAGGGCGGCCGCTTCCTGAACGCCGAGAGCCGCTACCTGGTGATCGAGACCGACGACGGCCAGACGCCGCTCACCCCGCCGCCCGGCTTCCGCTGGGTGTCGCACGGCCAGCTCACCTCGCTGGTCAGGCACAGCCACTACGTCAACGTGCAGGCCCGGACACTGCTGGCCTGCCTCAACGCCATGTCGGCCGCCGCATGACGGGTGCCGTGTGATGGACGCGCTGCGGATCGGTGTCCTGGGCTGCGCGGAGATCGCCAGGCGCCGCCTGCTGCCGGCCTTCGCGCGTACGCCGGGGGCCGAGATCGCGGCGGTCGCGAGCCGGGACCCGGGCAAGGCCGCCGAGGTGGCCGGCCTGTACGGCTGCCGCGCGGTGCACGGCTACGACGCGCTGCTGGCGCGGGAGGACGTCCAGGCGGTGTACGTCCCCCTTCCCGCCGCCCTGCACGCCCCATGGGTGGAGGCCGCGCTGCGGGCCGGCAAGCACGTGCTGGCCGAGAAGCCGCTGACCACGGACCACGCCACGACGCGGGCGCTGCTCGACCTGGCCCGCAGCTCCGGCCTGGTCCTGATGGAGAACGTCATGTTCGTCCACCACGCCCAGCACGCCGTGGTCCGGCGGCTGGTCGCCGAGGGGGCGATCGGGCGGGTGCGGGCCTTGCACTCCGCGTTCACGATCCCGCCGCTGCCGGGGGGCGACATCCGCTACCGGGCCGACCTGGGCGGAGGGGCGCTGTGGGACGTGGGCGTCTATCCGCTGCGCGCGGCGTCGCTGTTCCTGGGGCCGGGGCTCGAGGTGGCCGGGGCGACGCTCTCCTCCGGCGGGCACGACGTCGACGTCTCCGGGGCGGCGCTGCTGAGGGCGCCCGGCGGGGTCGCGGCCCAGCTCACGTTCGGCTTCGAGCACGCCTACCGGTCGATGTACGAGCTGTGGGGCGCCGACGGGCGCATCACCGTCGAGCGGGCCTTCACCCCACCCGCCGACCACCGGCCGGTGCTGCGGCTGGAGCGGCGGGCGGGCGTCGAGGAGATCTCGCTGGACCCCGACGACCAGGTGGTCAACACGGTGAGCGCGTTCGTCGCCGCCGTACGCGAGGGGGTCTCCCCCACGCACGACGCCAGCCTCGAACTGGCCGCGCTCCTGACGGCGGTCCGCCACCACGCCACCACGCCACCCACGGCTGACCGGCCCGGCGGGCTCGCCCCTTCATGACCCGGCGGGCTCGCCCCTCCTTGACCGGCCGGACCGTCCGCTCACGACTGTGAGCGGACCAGGTCCGCCAGGTTCTTGCGGTCCTTGACGCCGAGCTTGCGGTAGATCCTGGTCAGGTGCTGTTCCACGGTGCTGACCGTGATGTGCAGCCGGGCCGAGATCTGCCGGTTCGTGTACCCCTGTGCCGCGAGCACCGCGACCCGCTGCTCGGCGTAGCTCAGCGCGGGCAGGACCGGGTCGTCCACGCCGGACGCGTCGTAGGAGGCCATGGCCTGCTCCTGCGGCGGCCAGGTGCCGGTGAGCGGGTCGGAGTCGTACTCCTTGACCGCCTGCTGGGCCCGCTGGAACATCGTGGCCGCCGACCCGTCCTCGCCGAGCTGCTCGTAGGTGTGGCCGAGCTTGGTCAGCGCGCGGGCCAGCTCCAGGTGGTCGCCGGACCTGTCGAGCATGTCGGTGGCCTCCGTCAGCACGGCGTGCCGCTCGGCCGGCTCGGTCAGCTCGGCCATGGCGCTGAGGCTGACGCCCCACATGCGCGGCTGGTCCCTGCTCAGGCGGGCGAGCTGGTCGGAGATGAGGCCCCGGGCGGCGTCGTGGTCGCCGGAACGCCGCCTGGCCTCGGCCGCGCCGATGCGCCACGGGATGAACGTGGGCGAGTCGAGCTCCCACAGCTCCATGAGCCCGCCGCACGTGCCGAAGTCGGCGGAGGCCGCCTCGACCTGGTCGCAGGCGAGGTTGTACAGGCCGCGGGCGTAGAGGAAGGGCAGCCCGTAGCGGGTGTTGTACATCTCCTGCGGGACCGGGTGGTCGATGTAGGTGAGGACCTCCTCCTCGCGCCGCATCTCGGTGCACGCCTCGACCAGGATCGACAGCGGGAAGCCGACGGCCACGCCCCAGGCGGGCGGCGGCAGCAGGCTGATGCTCTGGTGGGCGTTGTGGTAGGCGGCCAGCAGGTCGCTCTGCCGCAGCAGCGCCTGCGCGCGCAGCGCGAGGATCTGGGCCCGCAGCTCGGGGCGCTGCGCGGTCACGACCTCGCGTTCCAGCTTGTCGCACCACGTGATCGCCTTGTGGATCTGCTCCGAGTGGATCAGCAGGGTGATCATGCTGAACACGGCCTCGAACGTCTGCGTGTTGAACTCGGTGTAACGCAGGATCTGCTCGGCCTCGGTCAGCGCCGTGGGCTCCACGCCGTCGCGCAGGGCGGACTTGAGCAGGGCGAACGCCCGCAGCCGCACGTCGCCCGCCTGCGGCGCGCCCATCCCGGCACGGGGCTCGGCCGGTGGTGGCGAACCCGCCGGCGCGGTGCCCGGCTGCGTGGTTCTCGGCAGCACCGAGGACGGCTGGATCACCGAGAGCCAGGCGCGGATGACCTCCGCCTCCGAGGCGGCCTGCCGGTCCGGGGTCGTCTCCCGGGAGTCGAGCGCGTCGAGAACGTCGTCGGCCTTGGCGCCCTGGGCGTACCAGACGAGGGTGCGGGCCAGGGAGAAGGCGTAGCGGGCGGGCAGGTGGCCCGCGCGCAGGTCGGCGACGAGGGGGGCCAGGTGGCGCACGGTGGCCTCGGGGCTGGCGCCCCAGGTGTGCTCCAGGAGCTTGGCCCGGATGGCGGAGTTGAGGCCCTTGTCGGTGAACATCTTGGCGGCGTATTCGAGGGCCTGCCGGGCGAAGGCGCTGTCGTTCTCGGCGAGCGCCTGGTCCACGGCCTCCTCCAGCAGCGGGACGCTCCACGGCGTCTCGGTGTGGCCGCCGGCGATGAGGTGGTGGGCGACCTCCACTGGGGGCGCGCCCTGCTCGTACAGCAGCTCGGCGGCGCGCTGGTGCAGGACGGCGCGCTCCTCGGGGGACAGGTCGGCCAGCAGGGCGGCGCAGATCTGCGGGTGGCGGAAGTCGCCGTCCTCGACCAGGCCGATGTGGGTGAGGATGCGCAGCGCGTGGTCGGCCGCGCCGGGGCCGGCGTCGAACAACTGCTCCAGCAGCCGGTTGGGGCTCGCTCCGGAGAACAGCGCCAGCCCCTGCGCCATCTGCAGGACGTGCGGCTCGTGGCGGCGCAGCAGCGCGACGACGGCCTGGTGGTAGGCCATGCCGGGGACGACGGCGCCGTCGAGGGGCGCGCCGCCGATGGGCTGCCGTTTCTGCAGGTCCTGGATGAGTGTGTGGAGCAGCATCGGGTTGCCGCCGGTGAGCTGGAAGAAGTCCGCGGCCAGCTCTTTCGGCGGGGTCGCGCCCAAGTGGTGGGCCAGCAGCCGGTCGGTGCCGCCGCGGCCCAGCGGGGCCAGGCGGAACTGGCCCACGTGCGGCTGGCGCAGCAGGTCGCCGAGGATGAGCGAGTGTCCCGGCGTCATGTCCTCGCGCTCGGTCAGGATGATGACCATGCGCTCGGCGCGGATGCGGCGGATCAGATAGAGCAGGCACTGCAGCGAGACCCGGTCGATGTTGTGGACGTCGTCGATGCAGAGCATCAGCGGGTAATACTTGCTGAGCCTGGTGAACAGCTTGTGGAATCCCTCGGAGAACCGGGCCGAGAGCGCCAGGAAATTGGCCTCGATGATGTCTTTCCCGGATTCCAGGAGCGTGTTGGCCTCGTCCGTCAGCGGCAGCGGTAACTCCGACTGCGTGAGCAGTTGCTCCATGACGCTGAGCGGGAACTCCCGCTCCGACTGGAAGCAGGTCGCCATGAGCGTGACAAGCTGCTCCGATCGCGCGTGATCGGCGAACTGGTGCAGCAGCTCGGTCTTTCCGCACCCGTCGGCCCCCGTGACCAACAGGACGCTTCCGCGACCGCGCTCGCTGTCTTTGAGACTTTTTTCGAAGAACTTCTTTTCTTTGGTACGTTCGATCAAGAACATTTCTTGCGAGCCCCCGACTCCAAACCACACGGCAGACCCCCGTGGGTCAGGCGAGCTGACGCACAGTGATCGTCGAAGCCGACAAGAGAGTGCTCGTGGAAAGCGCAGCCTCAAGATCGGTTCATGTCGCCAGAACCAGCGCAGAGGCCGCGGAGCGGGCCTACCTAAATCGTGTGGTTCCTCCCGTTGATGCCACGCGTGGCCGTCCCCGTCCTTTGTGCTTTTTCCGCCTTGATCCTACTCCTCGGGCCTGCGACAGCGACCCCTCCTTATGTAAACATTTCAGGACATGAGAGCCCCGTGATGCTTTCCTTCTTATGTGACGTTCCAATCCCGCCCTGATCGTCTTATCTGATCACCGGCGATTAATGTGCCATACATTTTCGGAATTTCGGTCCGCATGGAAGGGGACACCCGCTGGCGCGTGCGGTACAACGCTGATATGGCCCCCTCCCCCATCGAGGTCAGTGTCGGCGCGCCGCGCCTGTTCTGGGCCGTCGAGGGATCCGCGCGCCGGATCTACGGGCACGCGGGCAGCGTCGGCGGGGTGACGGTGCACGGGCGCGGCATCAGGCTGCCGATCGCCGTCGTCAACGGGTCCGGCGAGGTGGCCGAGTTCCCCGGGCTGATCGTCGTGGGCCGGCGCGGCCCGGAGGGCTGTCCCCCGCACCTGCGTTACGACCGGCTGGAGGCCGGGCTCGGCGACGCGCGCCTGCCGCTGGAGGGCGCGGGATGCCGGGTGCGGCTCACCGCGCCGGGCACGGAGGGCTGCGCGGTGGCCGTCGGCGGCAGCCGCCGCACGCTGCGGCCCGGCGCCCGGCACGGCTTCGACCTCTTCGTCGAGGCGGCGGTCAGCGGGCTCTGGGAGTGCTCGCTCGACATCGCCCCCGGACCGTCGGCGGACGAGGGTGAGCGCGTCTGCTCCTTCCTCGTGCTGCTCAGGGGCATGTAGATGGCCCGGCCGACGCTTCTGGGCGGCCTGCGGGCGCGGGCGGAGCTCGAGGAGCGGTGCCGTACGGTGACGGGCGCCCTCGACGTGGTCGGCGACCCCGGCGCGCTGGAGCCGGTCACCTGGCTCACCGTCCCGGACGTGCTCGACGTCCTGGAGGCGGTCGCCCTGCGGGAGTTCGAGGAGCGGCGGGCGGCCAGGCGGGAGGAGCACCCCCGGCGGCTGGCCGGGCTGCGGCCCACGCTGCCCGAGCCCGGTGTCACCTACGAGCTGCCCGAGTTCACCGAGCGGTTCCAGGCGCTGCTCGAATGCCTGCGCCTGCACGGCGAGCTCGATGAGCTGGAGGAGGTCATGGCGCTGGCCAACCTCGGGGCCGCCTTCGTGCTGGACCCGGAGGCCGAGCGCAACCCGCTGCTCGACAACCTGGCCGGCGAGCTGCTCTGGGCGGTCGGGGACGGGCTGGCCGCGGACGCGTACCGGCTGCAGGCGCTGGAGTACTTCGGCGCGGCCGGCGACGCCCTGCACGAGGCGCGCATGCCGCTGGACGTACGGCGCTCGTACGACCTGATGATCACCGAACGCTGTCTCGACCTGCTGAAGGCCGGGCTGCCGCAGGAGGAGGAGCTGCTCGGCACGGCGAACGCGGCGCTGACGCGCATCGCCCCGGCCTACGACCGCCTGCCCGCCGTCGCGGCGGCCAGGTTCACGGTGGCCCGGCTCAGCGGGGACCGGCCCGCCCTCGAACGCCTCGCGTCGCGATCGGCGCTGGGCGAGGCGGAGCGGCGGGACTGCTGGCCCGGCTGGACGGCGGGGCGGAGTGGGAGGAGGAGTTCGGGCCGTTCGCGGCGCCGATCCACGCCGAGTGCCAAGGTCTCGACCAGGCGGCGGCGTTCGCGCGCTTCGCCATGGCGGACCTGCCGGGGAGCGAGCCCGGCCACCGGTCCGGGCGTGTGGCCCACGTGGTGCTCGGTGAGGCGCTGTGCGACGAGGTCGCCGCCGCGATCCACCGATGGGCCCGCGACGCGCCCGCCTCCGGGGCGGCTTTCGTGCGCGACGGGGTTCGCGTGCCGGTCCGCCGGGGGGTGCCGACCGCGGCCATGCACCTGCTGCTCCCGTTCACGCGCCGCCCGCCGGAGCAGGCGCCCGGCTCCGTGCGGTTCCTCTTCGAGCTGGGCGCGGACCGTACGGCGCCGGAGCAGGTGGATCGCATGCTCGCCTTCTTCGACGGGGCCGCGGAGAGCGAGGGGGCGCTGAGCTGTGCGGCGATCCTCGTCGGATACGTACGGCGGCTCCTGCCGCCCGGCGCGCTCGCCGGCTACGTCGGCCATCTCGAGCTGGGCGACGGCCACGAGGAGGCGCTGGACCGCGCGCGGCGAGGGGTGCCGCTGGAACCGGCGCACGAGGAGACGGGCCCATGACGCGAGCCGAAGTCGCGTGGCAGGGCGGGCGGCCGCTGGACGAGGCGTGCTTCCGGCAGGCGGCCTCGCAGGTGGCGCTCACGGGCGCGGCGGGCAACCTGCTCGCCCGCCGGTTGAGCGAGCTGCGCGGCGACGGGCGGCCGTTCGAGCAGTGGTGGCCGGACGTGCGCGCCGACGGTGCATACTGGGCCTGCCTGATCCACGGCGACCTGACGACGTCGGTCGCCGGCCAGGTGGCGCTGGCCTGCCTGCTGCTCGGCAGGGGGCTGCACCAGCGGGGCGAGCTGCTCATCCGGTTCGTACGCCCCTTCGCCGACGCGGACACCATGGACGTGCTGGGCGAGCTGTTCGACGAGGTGACCTGGCGGGGCGGGGAGCTGGCGGCGGCCATGGAGCCCGGCCTGGCCGCGTACGAGCGCGGAGACCACGCCGCCGCGCTGGAGGTCTACACGGCGGTCGCGGCCCGCTGGCCGAACGATCCCTGGCCCAGGCACGAGCAGGCGCTGACCGCGTTCGCGCTGGACCGGGACGCGGACCGGCCCCGGCACCCGGCCGTCGTGGCGGCGCTGGAGCGGGACCCGTTCTTCCACCGGACGCTGCGCCTGTGCGATCCCGAGCGCGCCGAGCTGGTCAGGACGCGCATCGAGCCGGTGACCGAGGACGACGACCTCAGCCCGGCGGCGCTCGCCGGGTTCGCCGACGCGGCCACGCGTCTCGACGAGTGGTCGGCCGAGCACGCCCGGGTGCTCCTCGACCGGCTCGGGCGGTTGAGTACGGGCTACTCATCCCGTACGCCCACGGGGCACGGATCCTGAGACCGAGACAGGACTCGGCGACGTTTCTGGGATGAGCGGTATGACTTCGACGCGGGCACGTGTGCTCATCATGGCGGGGGTGCTGGCCGTCGTGGCGGTCCTCGGGGTCGCCTGGCTGGTGGGGGTCGCGACGGGCGGCGGCGACGGGCCACTCGCCGGTCAGCGGTCCGAGGCCCCGGCGGGCTCGGGCGAGGAGGGGTCCGACCCGGACAGTGGCCCGGACAGTGACCCGGACAGTGACCCGGACAGTGACCCGGACACGAGCAGCGACCCGGACACGACCGGTGATCACGAAGAGACGCGGACGACGCCCGGCGGCGGGTCCTCCGAGGGGAGCGACGATCGGCACGGCGGTGGGCGCAGCGTCAACTGGAACGGCATCCACCTCGACGGCAGTGGCGGCGAGGGCTGCCTCAAGGTCATCAACAAGACGTCGACCCCGGGCGTGATCGAGTCGGTGTCCTTCTCCGTCGTGTCGGGGCCGGGGCGGCCTGCCGTCCGGCCGGGCGCCGGGCACTGCGAGGGCGATCGTCCCTGCCAGGGGATCATGCTGCGGGCCGGCAGCCAGTGCCTGGCGGGAGCGGTTCTCGGCGGGGGCGCCGCGGGCGAGTACACGCTGATGGCGCACGTCCGCTACCGGTACGTGTGCGTCAACACGGAGGACTCGCCCTGCGACGAGGTCGGCGACTGGGGCGGCCCGCCTCCGACGGCCGCGGCACCGGTCCTGCTCACCGGCACCACCACCGACGTGCCACGCATCGGGGCGTTCATCGGCGACCCGGACGAAGCGGAGAACCCGCCGGCCGAGGAGTCCCCCGCGCAGTCCCCGGAACCGAGCCCCGACGACAGCGACCAGCAGCAGCCGGACACACCCGACGAAGGCACGTCCGACGAGGACACAACCGGCCAGGACTCGACCGACCAGAGCACGTCCGACCAGAGCACCACCGACCAGAGCACGTCCGACGAGGACACGACCGGCAAGGGCACGAACGACCAGGACACGAACGACCAACGCACGACCGGCCAAGACGCGACCGGCCCGAGCGCGACCGGCCAACACACGACCGACGAAGGTGTGTCGGGCGAGGACATGTCCGGCGAGAGTGCCGTCCCGGCGTCGGAGAAGGGATGACGGCCGACGTGGGCACCCCGCCGGAAGCCCGGGACGACCAGGAACCGGCCCATGCCGACCAGGAGCCGGTCTCGGCGCGGATGCGGCAGCTCACCGAGGCCGCCGGCCCGACCACCCTCGCCACCGCCCTGCTGATCTACTTCGGCTACATCGCCACCCGCGCCCGCTACCACTATTTCGGCATCTCCCTGGAGATGGCCGGCATGTCCAACCACGACCTGCTCCTGCGCGGCACCGAGGTCGTGCACATCCCCGCCGCCATGATGTGCCTGGCCGCCCTCCTGGTCATCCTCGTCCACACCGCCGTCACCGGGCAGATCACCCGCCGCCCGGGCGACGTGGCCAACACCTTCCTCGCGGCGGGCATCGGGCTGGCCGGCACGCTCCTCATCGGTCGTGCCCTGATCGGCGTCTTCCTCGGCGACTCCAGCACCAGCGTGACGATCAACCTCACCCCGCCGGCGCTGGCCTGCGGGCCGGTCCTCGTCGCGTACGCGGTCCACCTCCAGGGCAGGAACCGGGGCCGCCCGCTGCTCTCACCGCGCCTGGCCCGGCAGGGCGCCATCAGCGTCATCGGCCTGTTCATGGCGGGCGTGATGTGGACCTCGGCAACCGTCGCCTGGGCGTACGGCACTGGCAGAGGGGAACAGGACGTCCGCGAGCTGGCCCGGCAGCCCGAGGTCGTCCTCGACCTCAAGGAACCCCTCCAGGGCGTCCCGTCGGGCATCGCCTACTCCCCCATTCCCGGCACCGCCAAGGACCCCGCCTTCGCCCACCGCTACCGCGGGTTCCGCCTGCTGCTGGCCGCCGGCGGCCGGCTCTTCCTGGTCGGCTCGACCTGGCGGCTCGGCCGCGACCAGACGATCGTGGTGCCGTACGACGGCAGCGCCCGGATCCAGCTCGTCCCCCGGCCATGACGCCTGAGCGGGCGCCTGTCCGGCGACCTCGAAGCGCCGACCGCACCCGTCCGGCTCGTCTCCCGGCCGTGGCCTCTGGGCGGGCGCACCGATCCTGCCCACGCCAGGTGGCGGACGTTCCCGCCACCGCCGCGTTCACCGCCCCTGTCGCTGCCCCCGTCACCGGCACCTTCACCGCCTGCCGCCCAGATCGCGGGCGATGGACGCTCTGAGCCCGCGCAGGTAGTCCGCTACGGGACCGGAGACCCGCTCACGCGGGGGTGGCCGGTGCCCGCCTCGAAGTGCGCGAACCCGTCGTCGCCGACCTTCTCGGCGGGGGCGCTCAGCCGCTCGCGGGCGGTCCCGGCGGCCTGGGCGGCGAGGTCGAGCAGCAGGGCCAGGCGCTCGGTCGGCGGGCCGGGCACGCGCTGCGGCGGCCGGCCGATGCGGAACTCCCTGCCCTCGTAGCGGGCCTCGAAGTTGTCCATGGTGGCGGGGAGGAACTGCCGGTAGGCGTCGGCGACCAGGGCAGCCTTCAGCTCGGGCCAGGCGTCCAGGTCGACCACCTGCCAGAACAGGGGCAGGGTGAAGCGCTGGCGGACGCGTACGGTGATGGTGGTGCGCCGGCCGTCGTCGGCGGCGGCGAAGGTGACCGAGCCGTCGTCGTACAGCGCCGAGCCGTTCGGGCTGCGGACCGTCCGCCAGGTGGTCCTCCGCCGATCGGGCTCGTGGCGGACGCTCTCCAGCTTGCACACGTCGATGACGTCGCCGCCGAACATGGCCAGGTGGTTCGGCTGCGGCAGGTACAGGTTGCGCTCGGCCTGCCACCGCACCCGCCCGTCGTCGTCGGTGGCGACGGGGACGACGCAGCCGCCCAGGGAGTCGTTCATGTACGAGATGACGCGGCCGATGTCCACCCGGGCGGCGGTGGCGTCGGTGCGCGCGGGGTCGGCCGGGAGCGCCTCCCAGAGGCCCGCGCGGGTCACCGCCTGTTCCACGAGCCGTCCGGCGTCGCCCCCGTCACGGGCGATGGCCGCGATGACAACCGTCATGCCGTGATTTTGACGTCCTCTCCTGCCTTCACCAGTGGAAGATGCCGAGCCCGAGGCGCACGGCGTCCTGGGCCTCCATGGCCCTGGCGAAGTTCGCGTACGTGTCCTCCCTGGCGGCCCCCAGGGCGGGATCGACGAGCGTGACCCGGGTGCCCTCGGCTGTGCCGTCACCGCGGATGCCGGTGACGATCATGGCGTGGGACAACCGGTCGTTCTCGAAGCCGACGTCGCCGATCACCCACAGCGGCCCGTGCGCCTCCAGCAGCATGAAGATGCCCCTGGGCAGGTAGCTCTGCGGATTCTCGTGGCGCAGCCCGAGGGCGGCGGTGTAGGCGGACACCTCGCCGGACTCCAGGCCGGTGCCGGCCCGCTGTTTGGCCAGCCATTCGGGGGCCGCCCGCTCGGCCGCGGCCTCCTCGGTGATCGAGACGCGGTCGCGCCAGCCCAGCATCATGGCGCCCACCGCGGCCCAGCAGTTGAGCGGTTTGCTCTGCTTGCGCGGCGCGACGGGCGGCGTGACGGCGAAGTCCATCCTGCCGTCGGCCCGCGCGCCGGTGCGGACGTCCACCTCGCCGCTCGACCGCGTGATCTTGACGTGGCTGTCGGGGCTGCTCGCGGCGCGGTCCAGCACCTTCTGGACCGAGGGGTTGTCCACCGGCCGCCCGCCCGTGGGCGCCTGCCCGGCGGCCCCGCCGAGTGCCGCCGCGGCGAGCTCGCCCGCCTGCTGCTCGGTGATGAGCCCGCTCTTGCGCGCCTGCTTGATCCGCTCCAGGTTGCGCTCGCTCTCGGTCGCCTGGAAACGCTGCTGCGCCAGGCCGGCGGCCTGGCTCCCGAACTCCTTGGCGGCGTTCATCGTGCTCTTGAACGCCTCGGCCACGTTGGCCTGGGTCAGGTCGAGGCCGGTGATGTCGCGGAACAGGTTGGGCGTGCCGATGAGGCTGAGCGCCGCCGCCAGCCCGGTCGGGTCGGGGGCCCGCGGGGTGCTCTGCATGCGCACGATCGGGGCCGGGAAGTCGTCGGCCGTGACGCCCGCGGGGGCGGTGCGGCGCGTGAGCGTGGACAGCGGCAGGATGTCGGCGGGCTCGCCGGGGATGGGCGCCTCCTCCCACCGCCAGAACCGGGTGTCGTCGATGACCTCGCAGGAGTTGCACGCGCCCGGCATGGCCTCGGCGAACACGCCCGGCGTGGGCACGCTGACCCGCAGCGGCGGCGTGGGCGGGGTCGCGTACGCGTCCAGCAGGCCCGTCCCGTTCGCCTGGTAGCCGGGGTCGAGGTGCAGGCCGGGCGCGACCGGCATCACCAGGCAGTTGCCGACGATGGTGATCAGCCGGTTCTCGACCGCGCCGGCCACGCTGCGGCCGGTGTTGGGGGCGAGATAGCCGTCGAGGAGCAGGTGGCGGCGGCCGGGGTCCATGTTCCACCAGATCGCGTGGTGGTAGTGCTCGATGTGGTCGTTGAGGTGGCCGAGCAGGGCGGTGGCGCGGCGGGTGTCCTCCTCGCGCGGGTTGCGCCGCTCCCAGGAGTCCAGCGGTGTCGGGATGACGACGTCGTCGGAGTGCGACAGGTCGTTGTCCAGGCGCCAGTCGTTGACCAGCGGCCGGGTGGCGTAGTCGGTCCGGTACGTCATCCTGGCCGTGGTGGCCAGCACCCTGGCCAGGCCCGGCAGGGCGGCGCCGAACCTCAGGCGCACACGGGCCACGGCGGCGCGGGTCGCGCCGGGCGGCGCCTGGTCCAGCCGGAGGGTGACCAGGAGCGGCCGGTCCTGGGCGAACGGCGTGACGAGCGTGGGGTCGATGGTGATCGGGCCCACGGCCGTCCCGTCGGCCTTGAGCAGTTCGAGCGTGAGCGTGTCGGCGATCCTGCGGGCCACGCGCGGCGCGATGCGGGTGTTCCAGAAGCGGTCGCGGTCCGCGCGCCGGGCGACGCCCAGGTAGGTGCGCCAGACGTGCTCGGCCAGCTCGCCGGGCGGCACGCCCGGGGTCTGGGGCAGGAAGGGGACGTAGGCGTCCCAGTCGGTCCCGTCGAAGCCGTCGTCGGCGGCGTCGCGCGGGCGCAGCAGGGTGAAGGAGAGCCACAGCTCGCCGTCGAGGTCGGTGATCACCTGGTCGGCGTTACGGCCGGCGGGGACGCCGGCGTGCTCCCAGCCGGTGACGACGCGTTCGAGGGCGGCGAAGGAGCCGGCCAGGTCGGCGCGGCGCAGGGAGCCCTCCAGCACCCGGCGGTGGCGCAGCGCCTTCTCGGGCGTGAACGGCGTGATCTCCAGCGGGATGAACAGGCACTCCTGGACGTCGGCGATCTCGTTGGTGACCTGGAAGTGGCGCAGCACCTCGAAGTACTCGACGGTGATCGCGTGGCAGTGGTTGTGGTTGGCCAGGACCTCGGTCTGGGCGCGTACGGACTCGCCCACCCGGGCTCCCTGCACGACCGTGGCGCGCTGGCTGCGCACGGCGCTGGCCGCCTGAAGGGTGCGGTCGCGCATGTTGCTCAGCGAGGTGGCCGTGACCGAGCGGGCCGAGGACTGCCAGGCCGAGGAGGAGCTGGAGGCGTAGCCGCCCCCGACGCCGAAGACGACCGCGCCGATGAACCCGGCGATGCCGCCGCCGACCGCGCCGACCGACGACTCCGAGTGGCCGCGCACGTTCTCCCGCAGCGCCGTGTCGACGACCTGGGAGATGTCGCGGTCGTGGACGAGCTGTGCGCCGAGCCGCTCGCTCTCCCTGCGCTGGGCGCTCCTGGAGGCGACCTCCTCGCGCCGCCAGTCCACGATCGCCACCCGCTTGCGCTGCCCGGGGGCCAGCGGCAGCGAGTACAGCAGGTCGCCGAGGGAGTAGCCGTCGGCCCGCCACACCTGCTTGAGCGTCAGCAGGTGGCCGTGGGCGATGGTGGTGGCCTGGTAGGTGGTGGGCGTCTCGTCCCAGTCGATCTCGTGGTCGGCGTCCAGCGTGACGCGACCGGGGTGCGGCCGGGCCAGCGGGAGCACGGCCTCGCCGATCTGCTTCCTGAGCGTCAGGTGCTCGGCGCGGATCAGGTCGAGCGAGCGCAACTGGTCGGGGCGGCGCGCCACCGCGCTCAGGATGGCCGGGTCCAGCCGCAGGTCGGGGCCGTTGCCGTCGGCCAGCCGCGCCGACATCAGCTCGGTCGCCTGCGCGGTGACCGGCCGCGCGGCGGTGGCCGAGAGCCGGGGCTTCCCGTCGGCGAGCTTCTCCCGCTCGACGACCAGCGTGGCCACGTACGCGGCCAGCGGCTTGGACAGCTCCACCGGGTCAGGCGCGGTGACGCCCTTGACCTCCGGCTCGCTGGTGCGCACGACCGCGTGGAAGGTGACCTCCTCGACGGTGCGGTTGGGCACGGTGACGTCGGAGCAGCCGCCCAGGTCGGCCGCGTAGCCGGCCGGGTTGGCGGCCAGATCGACGGCGTCCGGCACGCGCGGCGGGGCCGGCAGGCAGGCACAGTCGTCGGGCGACTCGGCCGCCACGGGGACGGGCAGTTCGGGCAGCACCAGGAGGATCCGGTCCGGCAGCCGCCCGGCGGCGAGCGGGATCGGCGTCCGCGCGCCGCCCTGGACGACGCCGTACGCGCTGTCCAGCAGATCCGCCGGCCACAGGTCGGAGAAGTAGCCGTCGACGGCCGTACGGGTGACCGACAGCGGGTAGGCGTCGCCGCCGCCCTGCGGTACCCCCCACAGCACCACGAGCAGGTCGGCCTGCGCCCCGGTGCCGAACGTGTCGAGCACCCGGCCGGTGTAGCGGAGCCGGCGGCCGAGCGCGGGGTCGTCGGACTCCTCGATGGGCACCGGCGGGGCCGCCGTCACCTCCAGCCGCACCGGCTGGCCGACCTCCTGCGCGCTCAGCCTGGCCCGGCCCGCCACGAACCCGCTGGGCGTCGAGGCGGTCACCGCCACGGGCTCGCGCCAGCCCTCGGGCAGCTCCAGGGTGAAGGCGCCGCCGGGCGCGACACCGGCCGAGCGGTGGGCGGGGATGACGGCCGGTTCGGCGCCGGTGACCTCCTCGAAGTCGGCGCTCAGCCGCCAGCCGGTGAAATCCGCCGGCTCGGGCGCGACCAGGTTCCCCGTCAGCGCTGCCATCGCCACCACTCCCCCTATGCGACCGGGCCCTCATCGTCCAACTGGATCGGATCGTGCAACGGGCCCCGGTAGGTCACGTCGGTGGCGGTCGGCCGCCCGCCGTAGCCCACCGAGAGCCGGTCGCCCCTGGCGGGCTCGGCCCGCAGGAATCCGGCGAACCCCGAGCCCGCCGAGCCGAGGGTGATGCCCTCGACCGGCTGGCCGCCGACCGTGGCGCTCAGGCCCCGGCCGGTCGCGCGGAAGCCGGAGCCGGAGACGAGCAGTTGCACCTTCCACTGCGGGTGCATGCCCTCCGCGACTCGTAGGAACAGGGCGGAAGCGGTGACCAGCGGTTCCATGGCGTCCTCACATCCTGCTGACCCGGAGGTCGTCCACGAACACGTGCGGGGCGGTGCCCGCGACGGACTCGACGATCACCTTCCGCACGCGCTTCAGGTCCACACCGGTGAACGAGCCGAGCGCGACGCTCGCCGTCTCCAGGCGCAGCACGGTGACCGACACCTTGCCGGCTCCCTCGTCCACCTCGTGGAAGGCGGGCCGGCCGGGCACCGAGCGCGGCCGGAAGGCCGTCCGGGTGACCGAAGCGGACTTGCCCGCCTCGTCCACCAGCGAGACCTTCAGGTTCGGCAGCGGGCCCGCCGCGATCGTGGCCTTGGTGGCGAGGTCGAAGTGGCCGGTCAGGGAGAGCATCAGGTCGGTGAACCCGCTCAGGTCGCGCGCCGCGGCGAAGCCCAGTTCGAGGCACCTGCTCGCGCCGCCGGTCACGTCGCCGTGCAGGACCCGGGTCTGGTGGCCGACGCGCGGGCCGAGGCTGCCGCCGATGGAGATGTCGCCGAACGCCTTGACCTCCGCCGCGGCGCCGACGGTCCTGGTGGCGCCGGCCGGAGTGGCGGCCTCGAAGTCGTCCAGCAGGGAGACCTGCGTGCCGAAGGCCCACTGGATCGAGGCGGGCACGCCCCTGCCGTTGGCCTGCGTGCCGTTGAACAGCGGGCGGAACTGGGTGCGGCCGGCGAGCTGCCAGGCGAACAGGCCGCCGACGTATTCGCCGGCCAGCGCGCGGTGGTCGGTGTTGGGGCGGACGATCTCGCCGGCGACGCGGAAGGGGTCGTTGACCGGCCACGTGGTGTTGAACCTGTTGTGGTTGCAGCCGTCCAGGAAGACCATCGCCTTCTGGCAGCGGGCCCGGTCGTAGTGCCGGAAACCGGTGCCTATGCGGTCGGACACGCCGTTCAGGGTGTGCGCGTCGCCGTCCTGGGCGCCGTACAGGACGAGGTAGAAGCCCAGGTCGGCGGCGGTCAGGTCCTGCCTGCCGATCTCGCCGCCGGTCGGCGGGCGGGCGGTGCCGGTGATGTCGGTCGGCGCGAGCGAGCACGCCGCGACGATCTTGTACGGTGTCCCGGCCGTGGCGCGGTTCTTCTTGACCGCGCGGACCACGGCGTCACCCCCGCGCGAGTGGCCGAACAGGCCGACCCGGTCGAAGTCGAGCCGCTGGTGGAAGCGGTGCGCGGGGTCGCCGTCGAGCCTGCGCAGCGCGTGCAGCGCCTCGATCGCCAGGTCGGCCCGCGTCTCCACCCACGAGTCGAACGTGTTGGCGTAGTTGCAGTCCACCGAGACCGACACGATGCCCAGCCGGGCCAGCACGTCCTGCAGATAGGCGAACCCCTCGTGGCTGGCGGCCTGGGTGACGTGGTCTCCGTCGAAGACGTCGACGCCGCCGGTGGTCCCGGTCGGCGTGGTCTTCCACACGACCGTCCACGACTCGCTGTGGCCGTGCAGCAGCACGACGACGGGCAGCCGCGCGGTGCCGGCCACCGCGCCGGTGGAGTCGGTGGGCCAGGTGATCCGCAGCCGCATCTGCGCCAGGAACGAGGCGGGCGCCGCGGGGTCGGGGATGAGCAGGCCGGCGTCGAACAGCGCCTTGCCGAACCGGCCGACCCTGCCGGTGCCCAGCGACTGCGCCATCGCCTTCACCGCGAGGATGTTCCGCTCGGGAGGGCCGGAGGTGAACGTGATCGGCGGGCCGGCCCGGCGGTCGTCGGGCTGGATCGGCACGGCCACGAACTCCACGCGCGAGTCGCTGCGCGGCAGCAGCGCCCCGGGCGCGCCCACCACGCCCTGGAACGTCGCCTCCACCGTCTCCGCGGGCGTGCGGACCGCGACCTGCGCCTGGTCCGCCTGCGCCGCCGCGTCGATGACCTTCTTCACCGCCGGGTCGTCGGCCGGCGGCGCGTCGCCCTGCTGCGGGCGCCCGACCAGGGCGCGCAGCGCGGAGACCGCCAGGTTCTGGGCCTGGTCGGGGCTGAGCAGGCCGTCGGTGCGGGCCTGCTGGATCTGCGCCAGCGTACGGTCCACGCTGCGGCCGAGGTTGTGCTGCTTGGCCAGGTCGGCGGCCTGCTTGCCGAAGAACTGGGCGGTGTCGAGCGCGCCCTTGAACGCGGCCAGCGCGTTCTTCTGCGTCTCGGTGAGGCCGGTGATGTCCTTGAACAGGTTGCCCTGGGCCAGCACCTTCAGCGCCTCCTGCAGCCCGAGCGGGTCGGGCAGTTCGGGCGCGTTCTGGATGGCGACCAGCGGCTGGGGCAGCGGGGTCGGCGTCAGCGCGGCCTGCGGCTCGGCGCGGCTGGCGGTGGAGAGCGGCTCGATGGCGGTCAGCGTCTCCGGCAGCGGCGACTCGTCCCAGCGCCAGAAGCGCGTGTCGTCGGGCACCTCGCAGGAGTTGCAACTGCCGGCCACGGCCTCGGCGAACACGCCGCGCGTGGGCACGCTCACGCGTAACGGCGGCGGAGCGGCGGCGGCGTAGGCGTTCTGGAGGCTGACGCGCTCGTCGTCGCGGACGAGCGTGGGGTCGAGGTGGATGCCGGGCGCGACGGGCAGGATGAGGCAGTTTCCGGAGATCCCGATCAGCCGGTTCTCCACCACGCCGGCCACGCTGCGGCCGCCGGCGTTGGGGGCGATGACGCCGTCGAGCAGCAGGTAGCGGCGGGCGGCGCTCATGCCGGACCAGATCGCCTGGTGGTACCACTCGATCTGCTCGTTGAGGTGGGCGATCAGCCGCTCGGCCAGCCTGCGGTCCTCGGCGCGCGGGTCGCGCAGCTCCATGCGCGACAGCGGGGTGGGCACGACCACGCGGTCGGCGCCGCCGAGGTCGTTGAGCAGCCGGGGCTGGTCGAACAGCAGATGCCGCAGGTGCTCGGTGTGGTAGCGGACGCGTCCGCTGTGGACGATCACCTGGGCGTCCGGCGGGAGGTCGCCGTCGGGGTAGGAGATCATGAAGCGGGTGATCTCCTCGCGCGGGATCGGCGGCAGCGGGCCGGCCGGGCGGAGGCTGACGTACAGGGGGACGCCTTCCGCGTAGCGGGAGACGAGGGTGGCGTCCAGCGGGATCGGCACCTCGCCGCCGGAGCGGGTCACGTAGGCGAAGCGCAGGTGCTGCGCCAGCCGCTCGGCGAGCCCGGGCGCGACCTCGGCGCGGAAGACGCGGTCGCGCTCGGCCTGGGCGCGGGCGTTGAGCCTGGCCGTCCACAGTTCGAGCGCGTCGACGTTCAGGAGCGGGCGCAGCAGGCGCCAGTTCTCGAGCTGGAAGCCGCCGTCCTCGGCGTCGCGCGGGCGCGGGATGACGAACGAGACCCGCAGTTCGCCGAGCAGATCCTCGGGGGCCTCCTCGGAGAAGCGGCGCGGGGGCAGGTTGTGGCCCTGCCAGTCGTCCAGGACCCGCTCGACCGCGTCGAACGCGTCCCGCAGCGTACGGTCGCGCAGGTGGCGCTGCAGCGACTCACGCCAGCGCCTGGCCTTGTCCAGGTCGAACAGGGTGATGGGCAGCGGCACGAACAGGCATTCGCGCACGTCGGCCAGCTCGTGGTCCACCAGGAAGTGCCGCAGCACCTCGAAGTGCTGGATGGTGATGGCGTGGCAGTGGTTGAAGTTGGCCACGAACTCCGTCTCGGCGCGCACGCTCTCGCCCTGCGCGACGGTCTGGATGACGGTGGAGCGCTGATCGCGTACGGCCGAGGCGCGCTGCGTGGTGCGGTCGCGCAGCGCCTGCAGGCTGTTGGCGCTGAGCGTGCGCGAGGAGTTCTGCCAGGCGTCGGCGTCCGCGCCGCCCGCCCCGCCGGCCACGCCGCCGAAGATCCCCCAGCCGTTGCCGATGAACCCGCCGCCGATGCCGCCCGCCACGCCCCACTGCGAGGCCCTCGACCCGCCGGCCGACTCCTCGGCCAGGCGCGAGCCGGCGATCTCGGTGATGTCGCGGTCGCGGTCGAGCACGGCCTCGAGCTGCTCCTCGAACTCGAGCGTCTCGTCGCGGCGGCTCTCCTCGCGGCGCTCCCAGTCGAGCACCGCCATGCGGCGCTGCTGGCCGGGCGCCAGCGGCACCGAGTGCAGCAGGTCGCCCAGGGAGTATCCGTCGGCGCGCCACACCTGGCGAAAGCCCAGCACGTGGCCGTGGGCGACGGAGGTGGCCTGGTAGAGGGTCGGGGTGTCGTCCCAGTCCACGGGGGTGGTGGCGTCGAGCGGTACGCGGGCGGGGGCGGCCCGGCGGGCGACGTCCACCACGTCGACGACGTGGCGCAGCTCCTTGTTGAGCACGGCCAGCTCGACGGCGTCGACGGTGAGGGCGGCGGGGCGGCGCAGCAGGTCGCGCACGGTGGCGGCGTCGACCATCGGCGCGATCGCGGCCGCGATCCCGGCGCCACCGCCCCTGCCGGTACCGGCAGCACCACTACCGCCGCCGTTGCCGCCGGTCTGGGAGCCGGACTCGCCGTCGTGGGCGGACTCGCCGCCGGTCCCCGCGTCGCCGTCGTCGCCGTGGGACGCGCGGTCGCCGTTGGGCGCGGAGTCGCCGTTCGTGGCGGTCCGGTCGCCCGGGGGCAGGGCCAGGTCCACGCGGGCCGCGCCCGTGACCTTGGCCAGGTCGCTCAGCACGCGTTCGGGCACGGCCCGCCGCTCGCCCAGCGTGGTGCCCCTGATCTGCGGTTCGGTGGTGCGTACGACGAGGTGGTAGGAGAACTCCTCCACGACCCGGTTCGGCGTCGTGAGGCCCTGGCAGGTGCCGCCCAGGTCCTGGGAGTAGGCCAGCGGGTTGTTGGCCACGTCGTCGGCCGCCGCGCCGAGCGGCGGGGCGACCTCGCACTCGCAGGAGCCCTCGTCCAGCGCCGTGTCCGCCAGCCGGGTCACGAGGATCAGCTTGGCGGGCAGCCGCCCGGTGTCCAGGCGCACGGGCAGCTCGGTGCCGCCCGCGATCGTGGCCTGCGCGCGTTCGAGCTCGTCGGCGGTCCAGTCCGCGCCGAAGTAGCCGCTCGGCTGGGTCTCGGTCACGATCAGCGGCACCAGCGCGTCCTTGCCCTTGGGCACGCCGGAGATGAGGATCGGCAGCCCGGCGGGCACCGTACGGCCCAGGTCGTCGAACACCCGGCCGGACAGCCGGATCCGGCGCCCGAGGGCGGGCACCCCGCTGGGCCGGATGGCGCGCGGCGGCAGCGGCACGGCGTCGAGCAGGATCTCGTCCTCCAGCTCCTTGACCGTCAGGTCGCGGTCCGCCAGCGACGCGCCGTCCGGCCCGGACACCGAGATCCGCACCGGCGGCACCACGTTCGCCAGGACCGCGACGCGCAGTTCGAAGACGCCGTCGGGGGCCAGGACGGCCCCGGTGGTGCGCGGCACGGTCAGCTTCTCCGGTGGCAGGCCCGGCCCCCGGTCGACGCTCACGGTCTCCCCGTAGGACAGCTCGACCCGGTGACCGCTCCAGTCGGCTTCCCCCGCCGCGCGTACGTGCCCATGGACAGCGTGCATGTCCGCCCCCATCCCCACGAGACAAAACGTTCCTACCACCACCGACCACACCGAGACAGCCACACATGCATGGCCTCGCTCAGGCGTCCCTGGCCCGCAGCAGCGCCCCTCCGCCCAGCAGCGCCGCCCCTGCCCAAGCGGCCGCCACGCCCAGGCCGGCCCATGGATCGAGGGGCAGTTCGGCCAGGCCGGTGGTGGCCTGGACGGCCAGCCCGGCGTTCATCGGGGACAGTCGCCAGAGCAGCCGCTGCCAGTCGGCGTCGGCGATCATGAGGATGAGGGCGGGGAAGAGGTAGAGCAGGCCGAGCACGGTCCCGACGGCGGCGGCGGAGTCGCGTACGGCGACGGCGATGCCCAGGCTGAGCAGCGCGATCAGCGCCAGGTAGAGCACCGAGCCGACGGCGGCGCGCAGCACGGGCCCGCTGGTGAGGGCGAGCGCGCCGGCGGGGAAACCGTTGCCGAGCAGGGTGGCCCCCGCGACCGGGACGGAGGCGGCCACGGCCAGCCCCCCGGCGGCCAGGGTCAGCGCGGCGAGGAGGATCGCCTTGGCGCCCAGGACGGCGGCCCGGCGCGGCATGGCCGTGAACGTGGTGCGGATCATGCCGGTGCCGTATTCGCCGCCGATCGTCAGGACGGCCAGCACGGCGACGACCGCCTGGCTCACCTGGACGCCGAACAGGCCGATCCGGGCGGGGTCGTAGCCGCAGCCCGCCGGGGCGCAGGACACCACGGACGCCGCCGCGACGCCGCCGCCGACGGTGAGCGCGACGATCGTGAGCAGCAGCCAGGCGGTGCCCGGCAGTGTGCGGAGCTTCGTCCACTCCGCGTGCAGGAGCTCTCTCATGCGTCCCTCCCGGGGAGCGGCGGGGCGGATCGGCTCACGCGTCCCTCCTGCGGAGCAGGACGGCGGCCAGGCCGAGCGCGAGCGCGGCGTAGGCGGCCAGGACGGCGAGCCCGGCCCAGGGCGGCAGCGGGTAGTACCCGCCGATGGGGGCGTAGTGGCCGAGCACGTGGGCGTACTCGGGCAGGCTCTGCCGTACGGCGAAGCCGGCGGCCGGGGTGAGGCGCAGCAGCCATCGGGCGGCCTCGTCGGGCAGGACCGAGGTGGTCGCGAGGACGTGCGGGACCACGATCAGCACGACGGCCGTGATGACCGCCGCCACGCCGCGCCGGAGCAGCGCACCGAGGGCGAGGGCGAGCACCGCGGCCAGCGCGAACAGCGCCGCCATGCCGGCCACGACGCGCACCTCGGTGAGCACGGGCACCGGGAGGACCATGTTGCCGTTGGCGCGCAGGATCGCCCCGCCGGCCGTGTACGTGATCGCCATGGCGGGCAGGGCGGCGGCGAAGGTGACCAGGCCGAGCGCGAGGGCCTTGGCCGCCAGCGTCCGGCCGCGGCGCGGGCCGGCGAGCAGGGTGGTGCGGATCAGGCCACGCCGGTACTCGGCGGTGATGAACAGCACCGACACCACGATGACCAGGATCAGGCCGGTCAGCGCGCCGCTGAGGGGGGCCTCGGGGGTCTGGCCGTCCAGGGCCGGCGCGATGTCGCCGACGCCGGTCACGCTGAACCCCTCGCCGGCCCGGGCGGCGCGGCCCGGGTGGTGGGTGGCCCCGTCGGGGCCGGTGGTGGCGCCGATGTCGTCGTTGCGCCAGTCGCCGGAGGCCGCGCCGTCCAGCTCGACCTGGTCGAACGTGCCGGTGGCCTCGGTGAAGCGGACCGCGGAGACCGATCCGCCGAGGTCCCCCTGGGTCACGGTGAGGTCGCCGGGCGAGGCCGCGAACAGGCCGATCTCGACCGTCGCCGGCAGGTCCGGCAGGGTCGCGGCGCCGACGGGGGTCCAGGTCGCGCCGTCGGCGGACTCGTACCCGGTGAGGGTGTCGCCCGCGCGGGTCAGCCGCAGCCAGCGCGGCGACCGCCCGGAGACGCCGCCGGGTCGGCCGGCCACGTCGTGGGTGAAGTCGTGCTGCATCCGCACGCCGTGCGCGCCGGTCATCATCACGGCCGCGTAGGACGAGCCCTGCTTCGTGCCGTTCTTGATCATGACGCCGGCCTTCGCCCACGGCACCACGCCGGCGACCTCGTTCCGCACGCCGGGGGTGACGTCGGGCTTGCGGATCCGCCCGGTCAGCGAGGTCAGGCGGGCGGTGACGGCGCCGTCCCCGGCCAGGCGCCGGTGCACGAAGAAGAACTTGTCGTCCACCGCTTCGCCGCCCGGCCCCACCAGCGGGCCCGGGCAGGCGCTCTCGACGGGGCCGGCTCCGCAGGACGCGTGGCTGCCGGCCGCCGACATGAGCCCGAGCAGCACGGTGATCAGCGCCGATGCGGCCATGGCGAGCACCCAGCCGCGTACCGTCCTGAACTTGGTCAGTTCCGCGCGCAGGAGGTTCATCGGGCCGCCCCCCGGTACTCGACCGCGTCACCGGTCAGCTCCATGTACGCCTCTTCCAGCGAGACCCGGTGCGCCGTCACCTCGTGGAACGGCACGGCGCCCGCGTTGAGCACGGCCACGACCCGCTCGGGCGGCAGCCCCGAGACCGTGAGCGCGCCCCCGCCGCCGGCGCTCACGGCGGCTCCGGCCGCGTGCAGGGCCCCCGCCGCCCGCGACGGCTCCGTGCTGCGCAGCGTGACCCGGCCGCGCGAGGCGGAGGCGATCAGGTCGGCCACGCCGGTGTCGGCGACGACGCGGCCCCTGCCCACCACCACGAGATGGTCGGCGGTGTCCTCGAGCTCGCTCATGAGATGGCTGGAGATCAGCACGGCCCGCCCTTCGCGGGCCAGTGAGCGCAGCAGGCCGCGCATCCACACGATGCCCTCGGGGTCCAGGCCGTTGACCGGCTCGTCCAGCAGGAGCACGGGCGGGTCGCCGAGCAGCGCGGCCGCGATGCCGAGCCGCTGCTTCATGCCCAGTGAGTAGCCGCCCGCCCGGCGTCTGGCCGCCGGCCGCATCCCGACCAGTTCGAGCACCTCGTCCACCCGCCCGCCGCCCAGTCCCTGGGAGTGGGCCAGCCACAGCAGGTGGTCGCGGCCGGTGCGGCCGGGCTGCAGCGCCCCGGGGTCGAGCAGCGCGCCGACGTGGCGGAGCGGGTCGCGCAGGCTCCGGTACGCCCGCCCGCCCACCAGCGCGTGCCCTTCGTCGGCCGCGTCCAGGCCGAGGATCACCCGCATCGTGGTGGACTTGCCCGCCCCGTTGGGGCCGACGAACCCGGTGACGCGTCCGGGTGGCACCGTGAACGTCATGCCGTCCAGGGCGGTGGTGGGGCCGTACCGTTTGCGCAGGCCGCTGACTTCGATCGTCGCTCGCATGCAGTCGGTTCTACGGATCGGGCCCTAACACGGGCCGAACGGAGGCTGTCACATCGTTGTTAGGCCGGGCAGGGCATGCTGGGACGCATGAGGAAGCCGCGGCGTACCGTCCGGATGCGTTTCACCGTCCTGTACGGTGCCCTGTTCCTGCTGTCCGGCGTCGGGCTGCTGGCCATCACCAATCTCGTGGGCCTGGGTGGCGAGCAGGTCACCCAGTCCGCGCCCGGGCCGGGCCAGGTGAGCACGTTGCCGGCCGCGGCCGAGCAGATCGCCCTGCTCCAGGCGCAGCTCGCCGGCGCGCACGAGACCCAGGCGCGTCAGGTGCTGGCCGGCTCGGCGGTGGCGCTCGCCGTCATGGCGGTGGTGTCGGCGATCCTGGGCCGGATCGTGGCCGGCCGGGTGCTGCGCCCGCTGCGGACGATCACCGCGGCCACCCGCCGGATCTCCGCCGACAACCTGCACGAACGGCTGGCCGCCGCGGGGCCCGCCGACGAGGTCAAGGATCTGGCCGACACCATCGACGGGCTGCTGGAGCGGCTGGAGGGCTCGTTCGCCGCGCAGCGCAGGTTCGTCGCCAACGCCTCCCACGAGCTGCGTACGCCGCTGGCCACCATGCGGGCCTCCCTGGACGTGGCTTTGGCCAAGCCGGATCCCGTGCCGGCGCAGACCACGGCGCTGGCGGGGCGGCTGCGTACCGAGCTCGATCAGGTGGACCGGCTGCTCGAAGGGTTCCTGCTGCTGGCCAGGGCCGAGCACGGCGCGTTGTCGGACCGTGTCACGCTCTCGCTCGGGCGGCTGCTGAGCGTCGCGCTCGACGGCCACGCCGCCGGCATCGCGGCCAAGGGGCTCACCGTGCACGCCGACGCCGTGCTCGACACCGCGTGGACACGGGGCAACGGGACGCTCCTCGCCCAGATGGTCGGCAACGTGATCGACAACGCCGTCACCCACAACGTCCACGGCGGCTGGATCCGGCTGTCCGCCGGCGCCGACCTCACCGGCGGCACCGGCGGCACGGCCCGGCTCGTCGTCGAGACCGGCGGGGCGGTGCTGGACCGGGAGCAGGTGGAGCGGCTGGGGCGGCCGTTCCAGCGGCTGGGCGCCGACCGTACCGGGGCGGGCGACGGCTCGGGGCTGGGCCTGTCGATCGTCGCGGCCGTCGCCGCCGCGCACGGCGGCGACCTCGACCTGCGCGCCCGGCCGGAGGGCGGCCTGTTGGTCATCGTCACCCTGCCGCTGGCGGCCTCGCCGGTGGAAGTGGGGGCGTGAGAGTGCTCGCCGGTGTCGTTCCGGTGGAGGTGGGGGCGTGAGGGTGCTCGTGGTGGAGGACGCGCGGGCGCTCGCCGCCGTGCTGGCCGAGGGGCTGAGCGATCAGGGCATGGCGGTTGACGTGGCCCACGACGGGCTGGAGGCCGCCGCCAAGCTCGACCTCAACGCGTACGACGTGGTCGTCCTCGACCGCGACCTGCCCGGCATCCACGGCGACATGCTCTGCCGGATGATCGCCGAACGCGACGACCGGATCATGGTCTTGATGCTGACCGCCGCCGGCTCGCCCGGCGACCGGGTGGCCGGGCTGACGCTGGGCGCCGACGACTACCTGGCCAAGCCCTTCCACTTCCCCGAGCTGGTGCTGCGCATCCGTGCCCTGGCCCGCAGGCAGCCCTCCGCCCGGCCCCGGACGCTGCGCGCCGCGGGCGTCGAGCTCGACCCGCTCCGCCGTACCGCGACCCGGGACGGCCGTCACCTGGAGCTGTCGGTGAAGGAGTTCGCCCTGCTGGAGGCCCTGCTGCGGGCCTCGCCCGCCTTCCTCAGCGCCGAGGACCTGCTCGAACAGGTGTGGGACGAGCACGCGAACCCGCTGACCAACACGGTCACGGTCACCATCGGCCGCCTGCGCCGCAAGCTCGGCGACCCGCCGGTCATCGCCACGACGCCCGGCGTGGGTTATCGCATCGCCTGAGGTCAGCCGTTCTTGCGGCCCACGCCGACGAGCACCCACGCCTTCTCGGGCCGGTCGGAGCCGAACGGGCTGTCGGGCCGCCACTCGCGGACGTAGACCAGGCCCGGGTCGACCAGGTCGAGGCCGTCGAAGAAGGGCAGCACCTCGTCGCGGGAGCGGGCGTCGCCCTCGCTGTGGCCGAGCAGCTTCTGGTAGAGCTCCACGATCGGCGCCGCGATCTCCGGCCGCGAGTCGAACACGACGTGCGTGATGACGACGTGGCTGCCCGCGGGCAGCGCGTCGATCAGCTCGGCCACGCGGCGGAAGGGGTCGCGCTCGTCCGGGATGTACTGCAGGACGCCGAACAGCAGCACCGCCACCGGCCGGTCGAGGTCGATCACCTTCCGCAGGCCGGGGTCGGCGAGCAGGGCGGCGGGGTGCATGACGTCGCCCTTGACGACGGTGGTGCGCGGCCCCCTGGCCAGGATCGCCCGGCCGTGGGTGAGCACGACGGGGTCGTTGTCGACGTAGGCCACGCGGGCGGCGGGGGCCAGGGAGCGGGCCAGCTCGTGCGTGTTGAGCTCGCTGGGCAGGCCGGAGCCGAGGTTGACGAACTGGGTGACGCCCTGCTCGACGAGGTAGCGGACCACGCGGACGTGGAACGCCTGGTGCTCCTGGGCCATGACCCGGACCTCCGGCGCGATGGCCAGCACCGCCTCGGCGGCCTCCCGGTCGGCGGCGAAGTTGTCCTTGCCGCCGATGAAGTAATCGTGCATGCGGGCGAGGTTGGGTGTGCTCGGATCGATCCCCGCGAACCACCGTGCCTCGTCACTCATGCGTCGCCCCCTCCACGGGCTGGAGAACTCGTTGATTATGCCCGATGACAGCAAGCTATGCAGAAAGGGCATGCGAGCGCTAGGGGCGGGGCCGGCCCGGCACGCGCGTCAGGGATGGGCCGGTGGGGGCGCGACCGACTGGCCCGGGATCAGCGTGCAGGGGATGAGGCGGTGCGGGGGCGCGTCCTGGACGCCTTCGAGCTGGTCGATCAGCGCGTTCGCGGCGAGCCGCCCGAGCTGGGCGGCCGGCGCCTCCATGACGGTCAGGGCCGGTTCGATCATCTCGCCGAGTTCGCGGGTGGTGGACGCCGAGATGATCGACAGGTGTCCGGGTACGGTCCGGCCGAGCGCCCGCGCCCCCTTGACGAGCCCCGCCGAGGCGCCCTCGTTCACCAGGATGACCGCCGTCGTCCGCGGGAAGTCCGCGTCGAGCGTGCGCGCGGCCTCCCGCCCGCCGGCCGAGGTGCCCTCCACGGTGACGACGGCGGGCGGCTCGCCGAGCGCCGCCATCGCGGCGCGGTAGGCGGACTCGGCCCGCATGATCCGGCCGGGCTCGTCGCCGGGCCGGGCCTTCGTGCGCTGGGTGACGAGCGCGATGCGCCGGTGACCGTAGGAGCGGAGGTGGTCGACGGCCTGGTCGATCGTGGTGTCGAAGTCGATGTCCACGAACGGCAGGTCGTCGTTCTCGGTCCGCCCGATCAGCGCGAACGGGACTCGTGAGGCGATGAGCCGGTCGACGCGGGAGTCGTGGATCTGCACCTCCATGAGCAGCGCGCCGTCCACGAGGCCGCCGGCGAGCAGGTGCGACATCTGCTCGTCGCCGTTGACCGGCCACAGCACGAGGTCGTAGCCGCGCTCGCGGGCGCCGTGGGCGGCGCTCATGACGAACTGGATCACCGTGGCGTTCGGCCGGTTCTCCAGGTCGGGGTGCAGCAGCGCGAGGATGTGCGTGCGGGAGCTGGCCAGGGCGCGGGCGACCACGTTGCGCCGGTAGTCGAGCTCCGCGATGGCGGCCTCGATGCGGGCCCGGGTCTGCGGGGCGACGGGCTTGGTGCCGTTGATGACGAACGACACCGTGGCGATGGAGACGTTCGCCCGCGCGGCGACATCGCGCATCGTGACCATGGAGGACGCCTCCCGACTCGTACGGACGCGCGAGGAGCGAGGGGAACGCGCGGAAAGCAGTGCGACTATACCGCAGCCTCGAGCGTAAAACGTTTAACTTGTGGTTGACATCACCGGACGATAGGCGCAACATACTTCACAAGCAAGCGCCGGTTAAGCGCTTTTCCTTGTCAGTGTCCACGGCCCATGAGCACCGAGGCCCCGCGAAAAAGGGATGAGCCTCGGGCGGTCGCGCACGCGCGTCCCACGCCTCCTGTTTCTTTTCCCGACGACCGACTCCCCCCGAATGCCGTGCACCGCCGGCGACGCGGTCATGCACGGATACGCCGGATGCATTCAGCAGAAGGAGTAGCTCACATGAAGACAGCGAAGAAGCGTCGGGCGAAGGCGCACCAAGTAGCTGTCGCGGCGGCGGCCCTCCTCCCCCTTTCCCTGACAGCGTGCGGCGGATCGGGCTCCGCCGGCTCCGGCTCGCCGAACACGCTGACGATCCAGGACTACTACGAGCCGGCGCACGACCCGATCTACCGCTCGTGCGCGAAGACCACGGGCGTCGGCGTCGAGATCAGCCACATCCCGGGGCCCGGGCTGATCCCCAAGGTGCTCCAGCAGAGCTCCTCGCGCACCCTTCCCGACGTGCTGATGCTCGACAACCCCGACGTGCAGCAGATCGCCGCCTCGGGCGCGCTGGCGCCGCTGACCGACTACGGGATGAGCGGGGACGGCATGGTGGAGGCCGTGGTGAAGGCCGGCACGTACGAGGGCAGGCTGTACGGGCTCGCCCCCTCCGTGAACACCCTCAACATCTTCTACAACAAGGACCTGTTCGAGGCCGCCGGCATCACGGAGCCGCCCAGGACGTGGGACGAGTTGCGGGCGTACGCGAAGAAGCTGACCGGGCAGGGCCGTTACGGCTTCGCGATGAGCAACATCAACACCTACGAGGGCTCGTGGCAGTTCCTGCCGTTCATGTGGGGCAACGGCGGCTCGGAGCAGAACATCGCCGCCCCGGAGACCGCCCAGGCGCTGCAGTTCGTCCTCGACCTGCAGAACGACGGGTCGATCTCCAAGAGCTCCGTCAACTGGAGCCAGGACGACGTGATCAGCCAGTTCATCGCGGGCAAGGCCGCGATGGTCGTCAACGGGCCGTGGCAGATCCCCACCCTGCGGAAGCAGAAGAACGTGACGTGGGCGGCGTTCACGGTCCCGACCCGGCTGGCGTCGCAGACGACGGTCGCGCCGCTCGGCGGTGAGGTGTACACGGTGCCGCGCACGGGCGACAAGGCCAAGATGACCAAGGCCGGGCAGTTCGTGAAATGCCTGATCTCGCCGGAGATGCAGCTCGAGTCGGCCAAGCTCCGGCAGACCGTGCCGTCGGACCTGAAGGTGGCCGCGGAGTTCGGGAAGTCCAACGAGGTGATCGCCCCGTTCGTGACGGCCGTGAAGACGGCACGCGCGCGCACCGCGATCCTGGGCGAGGAGTGGCCGAAGGCGGCGACCAGGATCTATACCGCCGTGCAGGCCGCCCTGACCGGCAAGGCCGATCCGGCGCAGGCGCTGCGGCAGGCCCAGAGCCAGTGACGTCGGCAGACCTGCGCCTCGGGGCCGGGGCGGGCCCCCTGGGGAGAGGAGCCCGCTGGTCGCGCCTGGTCCGGCGCCATTCGCACTGGTTGTTCTCGCTGCCGGCCATCGCCTTCGTGGCGCTGTTCTTCGGTTATCCCATCGTCCAGAACGTCGTCATGAGTTTCCAGGAATACACGACGGAGACGTTCTACACCGGCGAGGCGCCGTGGGTCGGCCTGGCGAACTACGTGACGTCGCTGTCGAGCAGCCTGTTCACGACGACCGTGGTCAACACGGCGCTGTTCACGATCGGGTCGATCTCGTTCCAGTTCACGATCGGGCTCGCGCTGGCGCTGTTCTTCAAGCGCAATTTCCCGCTGAGCGGTTTCCTGCGGTCGTTGCTGCTGCTTCCGTGGCTGCTGCCGCTGATCGCCTCCAGCGCGGTCTGGAAATGGATCCTCGACCAGGAGAGCGGCGTCCTGAACCAGTTTCTCGGGCTGTTCGGGATCGCGCCCGTGCCCTGGCTGGTCAGCCCCGGTCTCGCGCTCGCCGGGGTGATCGGGGTGAACATCTGGCTGGGGATCCCGTTCAACGTCGCGATCCTCTACAGCGGACTGCAGGCCGTGCCGCGCGAGCTGTACGAGGCGGGAGCGCTGGACGGCGCGGTCGGCCGGAAGGCGTTCCGGCACATCACCTGGCCGAGCATCCGTCCCGTGGTCAGCGTCGTCATGGTGCTCGGCGTCGTCTACACGCTCAAGGTCGTCGACATCATCCTCGGCCTGACCGGCGGCGGCCCGGCCAACTCCACCCAGACGCTGGCCACGAACGCGTACAACAAGTCGTTCGTGGAGTTCGACTTCGGGCAGGGCGCGGCGCTCAGCAACATCCTCATCGTCGTGTCGCTCGCCTTCTCCCTGGTCTACCTCTACATCTCGCGCCGCGAGCCCGACGAGTGAAGAGCCTGACGTGAACGATTCCGCGACCGTGCGCCGGCTGCCGATGACGGCGCTGGGCGTCCTCTTCCTGACCGTGATGATCTTCCCGGTCTACTGGATGGTCAACAGCAGCCTGCAGGCCAACTCCGGTGCCGCCGCCACCTCCTTCTTCCCGTCCAGCCCGACGCTCTCGGGGTACGCGACGGCGATCTCGGAACAGGGCGCGAACTTCGTCACGAGCCTGATCATCGCGGTGGGCACCGTCGTGCTGACGCTGCTCGTCGCGACGCCGGCCGCCTACGGGTTGTCGCGCTTCCGTACGCGGGGCGGCAACGTGTTCCTGCTGGTGCTGCTGGTCACGCAGATGATCCCCGCCATGGTCATCGCGAACGCGCTCTATCCCCTGTTCAACTCCCTCAACCTGCTCAACAACGTCTTCGGCCTGATCCTGGCCAACACCGCCGGCGGGATCCCGTTCGCGGTGCTGCTCATCAGGGCGTTCATGGGGGCCATCCCGCGGGCGCTCGTGGAGGCGGCGCTGGTGGACGGGGCGAACAACCTGCGGGCGTTCGTCTCGATCGTCGTACCGATCAGCAAGAACGCGCTGGTGACCGCCGCGCTGTTCACCTTCCTCAACGCGTGGAGCGACTTCCTGTTCGCGCTCACGCTGACCAGCACCCCCGAGGTCCGGCCCATCACGCTGGGCATCTACGACTACATCAGTGCGAACACGCAGAATTGGGGTCCGGTGATGGCCACCGCCGTGCTCGCCTCCATCCCGGCGGGCCTGCTGCTGATCTTCGCGCAGCGCTCCATCGCGGCCGGCGCCGTCAGCGGCGCCGTCAAGTAAGAGCCGTCAAACAGGAAAGGAACGTACGTGAGCATCCACGTCACGGTGTGGGGCGAGAACCGCCACGAGCAGGTCGAACCCGAGGTCGCCGCGATCTATCCGGACGGCATGCACAACGCCGTCCGGCGCGGCATCGAGCACTGGCTGGGCGACGGGGCGACGGTCGCCACGGCCACGCTGGACGATCCCGAGCACGGCCTGACCGAGGAGGTGCTGGCGAACACCGACGTCCTCACCTGGTGGGGCCACGCCGCCCACGGGGAGGTGGCCGACGAGGTGGTGGAGCGGGTGCACCGGCACGTGCTGTCCGGCATGGGCCTGGTGGTGCTGCACTCCGGCCACTGGTCGAAGATCTTCACCAAGCTCATGGGCACCACCTGCACGCTGCGCTGGCGCAGCGACAACGACCGCGAGCTGGTCTGGACGGTGAACCCGGCCCACCCCATCGCGCGCGGCATCCCGCACCCCATCGTGATCCCCGCCCAGGAGATGTACGGGGAGCAGTTCGACATCCCGGCCCCCGACGAGCTCATCTTCATCAGCTCGTTCACCGGCGGCGAGGTGTTCCGCAGCGGCTGCACCTTCCGCCGGGGCAACGGCAAGATCTTCTACTTCAGCCCGGGTGACCAGGACTATCCGGTGTACCACCACGAGGACGTGCTGCACGTGATCGCCAACGGCGTGGAGTGGGCGGCCGGCGACCGGTCCCGGCGCGAGTTGCCGAACCTGCTCCGCTACGAGATGGGCGACTTCCACACCGGGCACGGCTACCGGGGCGCGATGAGCAACAAGGAGAGCGCGGAGTGACGCTGCGTTTCGTACAGGTGGGGGCGGGCGCGATGGGCCTGGTCTGGATGCGGACGCTGGCCGCCGCCGAGGGGGTCGAGCTGGTCGGGGTGGCCGACCTGGACACCGGCCGGGCGCGGGCGGCGGTCCGGAGCGTCGGCCTCGACGTGGCGGTGGCCTCCTCGCTCGGCGGGCTCCTCGCGGTGACCGAGGCGGACGCCGTGCTGAACGTGACCGTGCCGGCCGCCCACACGGCGGTCAACGTCGAGGCGCTCTTCGCCGGGCTGCCGGTCCTGTGTGAGAAGCCGGCCGCGCCCACACTCGCCGAGGCGCTCGTCCAGGCCGCGGCGGCCGAGGCCACGGGGCGGCTACTGATGATCAGCCAGTCGCGCCGCTACTACGCCGCCCTGGCGGAGTACCGGCGCCGGATCGCCGAACTGGGCACGGTCGGGCTGCTCACCACCGGCTTCTTCAAGGGGCCGCACTTCGGCGGGTTCCGCGACGAGATGCCGCAGCCGCTGCTGGTGGACATGGCCATCCACGCCTTCGACGCCGCTCGCCACCTGCTCGGCGCGGAGCCGGTCTCGGTCACCTGCGAGAGCTGGAATCCCGCGTGGAGCTGGTATCGGGGCGACGCCGCGGCGGCGGCGACGTTCCTGTTCGACGACGGCACCCGGTACATGTTCACCGGGAGCTGGTGCGCCGGCGGGCTGGAGACCTCGTGGAACGGCGAGTGGCGGGCCTCCGGTTCCGGGGGCAGCGCGACGTGGGACGGCGAGGACCGGGTCACGTCGAGCACCGGCGGCGCGGTGGACGTGCCCCGGGGCGGCGCCGAGGAGATCGCCGGGGCGCTGGCGGACTTCGCGGCCGCGCTGCGCACGGGGGCGGAGCCGTCGGGGGCGATCGCCCGCAACCTCTACAGCCTGGCGATGGTCGAGGCGGCGATCCGCTCGGCGGAGTCGGGCGAGCGGGTGGAGATCGGCGCGTTGCTGGAACGGGCCCACGCGGACGCACTGGCCCTTCCCATGCGGGAGGAGATCCGCGAATGCCTGGAGAACAATTCCGCGGGCCCGCCGAAATAGCGCGACAAAGGAATCGAGAATCACCCTTCGCACTTGACAGTTGACCTGACAACGCCTACGGCTCTTTCATCAACGAAACTCCCGGCGAACCGCCGCGGAGTGTCCTTTTTGAAAGCTGTCCCTCGCCTCGCTCAGCAGCACCGACGCGCCCGGCCGAAGGCGAGCAGGGCGGTGACGGTGATCACCGCGATCCAGGCGAGCAGGGCGGAGCGCTGCCCGGCGACGAGGCCGTCGTCGAGGGCGCGCTGGACGGACAGGGGCAGGGACACGAGCGCGAGCCGCCAGAGCGTGGTGAGCGCGGTGGCGGCCGCGATGGCCGCGCCTTCGCTCCGCAGGCACCATCGCAGCAGGTCACGGGCGGGCCGCGGGGATCGCCCCCCGCGGCCCGTACCGGTCCGGTCGTGGGGATCACCGGCGCCTATGCGCCCATGGACCGCTGCAGGCTGAGCGGTCTCATGTCGGTCCAGTGGTGCTCGACGTAGTCCAGGGCGGCGGCGTGGGGACCGGGTCCGAAGGCCACCTCCCATCCGGTGGGCACTTCGGCGAAGTCGGGCCAGAGGGAGTGCTGGCCCTCGTCGTTGACGAGCACGAGGAAGGAGCCGTTCTCGTCGTCGAACGGATTCGTCATGGAACCTCCATGGGTGTTCGAGGTGTCGGAGCGGGTTGGTCGTCGGGTTCTCGGAGCGGGGTCAGGAAGGCGGGCAGCGCGAGCACCAGGACGCTCGCGCCGATCCCGTGGACGAGCAGCGCGGTCGCCGGGCCGGCGGCCGTGGACGGCCGCGCGTACGCCTGTCTTGGTACGCGCCTCATGACATGCCAAAACGCCTCCTCTCGTCGAGCGTTCGACCGTGGTGGCACGACAAGTATGGCCTTGAAAGTTAGGTAAGGCTAGCCTAAATTCACGCTCTTCCCGGCTCGGCCCGGCCGGTCGCCCAGGCCCAGGAGGCGATGGCGACGCGGTTCCGGGCGTCGATCTTGCGCTGGACCGCCGCGATGTGGTTCTTGACGGTGCCGGGCGCGAGAAAGAGCTCGGCGGCGATCTCCGCGTTGGTCAGGCCCCGCGCCACCCTCGCCACGATCTCCTCCTCGCGCTCGGTGAGGACGACGTCCGACGTCTCGTGCGGCACGCCCTGCCGCTGGAGCAGCCGGACGGTGAGCTGGGGGCTGATGAGCATGTCGCCGTTCATCGCGGCCCTGACCGCCTCGACGAGCAGGGCGGGGCCGGAGCGCTTGAGGATGAAGCCGCAGGCGCCGTGGCGCAGCGCCGCGTGCACGTACTCCTTGCGGCCGAACGTGGTGACGATCACGACGTGGACGCCCGTACCGGCCAGGGCGCGGGCCACCTCGATGCCGTCGGCGCCGGGCATGCGGATGTCGGCGAGCACGACGTCGGGCTCGATCGCCTTCGCGGTCTCGATGGCGGTGCGGCCGTCGGCGGCCTCGGCGACCACCGTCATGTCGGGCTGCGCGTCGAGGATCAGCCGGAAGGCGCTTCTGATGCCTTCCTGGTCGTCGGCGATGAGGATGCGGGTGGACACCCCGGTGATTGTGCCAGCGGCAGGCGGGCGGCCAGCGACCACCCGTCCGGTACGGCCCGCGCCACCAGCTCGCCCCCCTGCGCCCGGACCAGCGCGGCCAGCGCCGGCACCCCGGTCCCGCCCCGCCGGCCGCTCCCCGTCCCCGTCACGCCGTCGTTGGTCATCGTGATCGCGAGCGCGCCGGCCTCGGCGGTGACGGCCAGGTCGACGCGGGTGGCGCCGGGCGCGTGCCGCCGCACGTTGGTCAGCCCCTCGATCACGATCCGGTACGCCAGCGCCCCCACCTCTGCGGGAACCGCCGCCCCCGGGTCCATGCTCAGCCGGACCCCGGCCGCGCCCGCCTCGGTGAAGCGCCGGGCCGCCGCGGCGATGCCGCTCAGATCCCCGGCGGGGCCGGGCGGCGTCCTTCCTGGCCTGGCCGATCGCCGTGTTCCTGGTCCTGGTGATCCCCGACTCCCGGCTCATGATGGGCGTGGCGTACACACCGCTGCTGCTGGTCGCGCCGCCCTTCGGCTGGGGCCTCGGCGGCGCCACGTTCGCCGACGCCTGGCCGTGGCCGGTGCTCAACCAGCTCCTGTGCGTGGTGGGCGGGCTGCTGCTGGCCGCCACCGCGCTCGCGTACGGCCGCGACCGCGCCCGCTGGTTCACCCCGGAACGCGGGCGGCGGGCGGTGTACGTGGCCGTCGGGGTGCCGCTGGTGTACTGCCTGACCCGGTGGGCGTGGGCCCTGGGCGTCCCGCTGGGCGTGAACCGGGAGTTCCTGGCCGCGGGCGAGGACGGGCTCTGGCTGGCGGGGGCGTACCTGGCGACGTTCGGGGCGCTCGGCGGCGTGCTCACGCTGGGGCCGATCCAGCGCTGGGGCGAGGTCTTCCCCCGCTGGATCCCCGGGCTGCGCGGCCGGCGGGTGCCGCCCCTGCTGGCGGTCGTCCCGGCCGGGTTCGTCTCGATCATCGTCACCGTGGCCGGGCTGACCTACCTCAGATGGACCCTCGCGGGCCGCTTCGCCCTGGCGGAGTGGGGGCCTGGCTGCCGGAGTGCTTCTGGCCGGTCTGGGGCGCCGCGCTGGCCTTCGCCACCGTCTCGTACCACCTGCGCCGCAGGCGCGAAGCGGCGCCCTGACCGGCGATCTGGCGGCGGGGCTACGCCGGAGCGCGTACCAGGCCGGCGCCGAGGTCCTCGAAGTCGGCGTTCTCGTCGAAGACGTCCCTGGCGGCGGTGAGCAGCAGCCGGCCCGTCACCGCCGCCGCCCTGGCGCCCTCGTCGGCCGCCCGCAGCTCCTCCCACCACAATGCCGCCGCGCCCGTCACGTGCGGCGCCGCCATGCTGGTGCCCCTCTTGGCGATCAGCCCGCCGCCCGCGAGCGCCGACACGACCTCCACGCCGGGCGCGCTGATCTGCGCGAACGTGTTGGAGAACGGCGCCACCGACAGCCGTCCCGACGGGTCGAGCCGCAGCGCGCCCACCCCGATCATGCCCTCCGCCGCGGCCGGCAGTTCGGGGCCGACGTCGAAGGACGGGTTGAGCTCGCGGTGGCTGGAGTTGCCCGTCGCCGCGACCATGACGGTGCCCGATCCGAACGAGGCCCGCGCCGCCACCATCCGCATCAGCGAGTCGTACAGCCTCAGCGTCGCCCGGTACGACTCCAGCGCGATCGCGGTGGCCAGGAACTGCGGCAGCCCCTGGTCCTCCATGTTCCTGATCGCGCCCGGGAAGTCGATGCTGAGCGACATGTTGACGACGTCCGCGTTCTGTTCCAGCGCCCACAGCAGGCCCTGGATCATCCCCGCCGTGCTCCCCCGGCCGTCGTCGCCGAGCACCTTGCCGATGAGCGCCCGCTCCACGCCCGGCGCGACGCCGATCCGCATGCCGTTCACCGGCCTGCCGAAGACCGTGCCGGCGCAGTGGCTGCCGTGACCCCTCTTGTCGCCGACGCCGTCGCCGGTGAAGTCCTTCTCGACCAGCGTCATGCCCGCGAAGGCGGGGTGCGTGGCGTCGATCCCGGTGTCGAGGATGGCCACCAGCGTGCCCGCGCCGGTCCTGTCGGAGGTGTCGGCGCCGACCGCGCGCACGCCCCAGGTGACCTGCGCCGCCGCCTCCGCCTCCGGGACGGGCGCGTCGGCGTCCTCGGGGCCGCCGGGCACCTGGGTGGGCATCGGCCGGGCCATCGCCACCACCGTGTCGTCCCGCGCGAGGTCGCCGACCTCGCGCTTGGTGAGGCCGGCGATCTCGAGATGAGGCTCATGCGGTACGCCGCCGGCCCCGGACGCCGCCCCGGACGCCGTCTCGAACGGCGTGCGGGTGCTCGTCCGGCTCAGGTCGCGCAGCACGATGAAGGTGTCGCTCACGGCATCGCCTTCCTTGAGGGTTCCACGGTTCGCCGTCCCAGCGTGCGCCTCTTTGGCCGCGAGCGCCTGAGTACCCCCTTACTCAACCGGGCCACCGTGCCGGTGCCGGCGGGCGCCCGATAATCTCGCGATGCCCGAAGGGCACCGAGTCCTCCTATCGATCGCCAGGGGTTCATTCATGAGCGCTGCCGTCGTGCCTGCCATCATCAATCTCGATGTCGAGGGTCCGGTGATCAACCGGCATCTCTATGGTCATTTCGCCGAGCATCTGGGCCGCTGTGTCTACGGCGGGTTCTACGTGGGCGAGGACAGCGACCTGCCGAACGCCGGCGGGATCCGGCTGGACGTGGTGGAGGCGCTGCGGGCCTTGAACATCCCGAACCTGCGCTGGCCGGGCGGGTGTTTCGCGGACGAGTACCACTGGATGGACGGGGTCGGGCCCAAGGAGCGGCGGCCGTCGATGGTCAACACCCATTGGGGCAACGTCGAGGAGAACAACCACTTCGGCACGCACGAGTTCATGGCCCTGTGCGAGTTGCTCGGCGCGGAGCCGTACATCAGCGGCAACGTCGGTTCGGGCACCGTCAAGGAGATGAGCGACTGGGTGGAGTACCTCACCCGCGAGGGCGACTCGCCGATGGTGCGGCTGCGCAAGACCAACGGGCGCGAGGAGCCGTGGCGGGTGCGCTTCTGGGGGCTCGGCAACGAGGCGTGGGGCTGCGGCGGCAACATGACCGCGCAGCAGTACGCCGCCGAGGCCCGCCGGTACGGCACCTTCAGCCGCGACCACGGCGACAACAAGCTCTACCGCATCGCGGCCGGCGCCAACTCGGACGACTACGCCTGGACCGAGACGCTCATGAAGCAGCTCGGCGACCTGGGCTGCGCCTACCGGCCGCAGGGCTTCATGCAGGCGCTGTCGTTCCACTACTACACGATCCCGGGCACCTGGCAGGACAAGGGCGACGCCACGGTCTTCGACACCGGCGACTACTACCGCACCCTGGTCCAGGCCGCCCGCGTCGACGAGCTCATCACCGGCCACGCGAACGTGATGGACTGCTACGACCCGGGCCGGCAGGTGGGCCTGGTTCTGGACGAGTGGGGCACCTGGTGGAACGTCGAACCGGGCACCAACCCCGGCTTCCTCTACCAGCAGAACACCCTGCGCGACGCCCTGGTGGCGAGCCTGCACTTCGACGTCTTCCACCGCCACGCCGGCCGCCTCGTCATGGCCAACATCGCCCAGACGGTGAACGTGCTGCAGGCCATGATCCTCACCGACCCCGACACCGGCGCGCTCGTGCTCACCCCCACCTACCACGTGTTCGAGATGAACAAGGGCCACCAGGACGCCGCCTCGCTCCGCGTCGACACCCCCGCCGGCCTGCCCGCCCGCGAGGTCGGACCGGCCTCCCTGGCGACCGTGTCGGTGTCGGCCAGCCGTAAGGACGGCCGCCTGCTCGTGTCGGCGTCGAACCTGGACGCCGACCAGCCCGCCGACCTCGAGCTCGACCTGCGCGGCGGCGCCGTGGCGGACGTCCACGCCCGGCTCCTCACCGCCGGCGCCCTCCAGTCCCACAACACCCCCGACGCGCCGGCCACGGTCGCCCCCCGCGCCCACGACCGGGTCACGACCACCGCCACCGGGCTGCGCGTCCACCTGCCCGCCCACTCCTTCGTCACCGTGGAGGCCCGCCTCACCTGACGGCCGCCGCCCGGCCGCACACGACCCGAGGCGCTCCCCGGATGTCAAGGGGGGCGCCTCGGGTTTTCTCGCTGAAAGTCGGATCTTCCCCGTGCCGGGTTCATCATTTATCCTCATGCCCAAACCAGTCTGTGAACGTTCACAGACAACAAACGACCGTTTCACACCTCAAAAGCCGATTTTTCAGGTATGTCTCCCCCCAACCCGTCCGTGAACGTGCACACAACACGACCAAGGAGATCGGGATGCCCGCATACCGCTTACCCACGACGATCCTGCTCGCCCTCGCGACGCTCCTCGTCCTCGTGCTCACCCCCGTCCCCGCCACCGCCGCCACCCTGACGATGCGCGGCGCCGACATCTCCTCGGTCCAGCGCAGCCTGGACCTCGGCGGCAGGTACTACAACGCGGCGGGCACGGCCGCCGACCCCCTCGACATCCTCACCGGCGTCGGGGTCAACTACGTCCGGCTGCGCATCTGGAACAACCCGGCGAGCGGCTACAGCAACAAGGCGAAGGTCCTGGCCTACGCCAGGGCGGTCAAGGCCAGGGGCCTCGGCCTGATGATCGACTTCCACTACTCGGACACCTGGGCCGACCCGGGCAAGCAGTTCAAGCCAGCGGCGTGGGCCGGTCACGGCATCGGCCAGCTCCAGACGGACGTCTACGACTACACCTACGACATCTGCAACAGCCTCAAGGCGCAGGGCACCACGCCGGACAGCGTGCAGATCGGCAACGAGATCAACGTCGGCATGCTCTGGAACGACGGCAGGGTCGTCAACAACGACTTCACCAACCTGAGCCTGCTGCTGAAGGCCGGCTACAACGCCACCAAGGCGTGCAACGGCGGCACCCAGGTGATCATCCACACCGCCAACGCCAACAGCATGGCCAACGCGCGCTGGTTCTACGACGGGATCCGCGCCAAGGGCGTGCCGTGGGACATCACCGGGCTGTCGTACTACTGCATGTGGCACGGCTCCCTGTCCACGCTCTCGTCGGTGATCAACGACACGCGGACGCGTTACGGCAAGCCGGTCGTCGTGGCGGAGACCGCGTACCCGTTCACCTCGGCCAACGCCGACAGCGAGGCGAACGCGGTGAACGGCGGCGCGCCCTGCTCCGGCTACCCGGCCACCTGGGCGGGCCAGGCGAGCAACTTCACCGCCGTCCAGAACACCGCCCGCTCGGCCGGGGCGATCGGCGTCTTCTACTGGGAGCCCACCTGGTACGCCATCCCCGGCCACGGCTGGGACCCCGCCAACATGAACGGCACCGGCAACCAGTGGGACAACATGGCCATCTTCAACTGGACCGGCGGCATCAACCCGAACATCAGATGGACCCCCTGATCAGCACGCAGGCGGAACCCGAGGTGCTCAGAAGTGCCCGCCCACGACGAACACCTCTCAGAAGTGCCCGCCCACGACGAACACCACGACCACCTGGAGGACGATGAGACCGAGCACGGCGACGATCACGCCCACGAACTCGCGGCGCGTCACCGGGCAGGCGAACCGCTGCGCGCCGTGCCGGTGCGGCGCCGAGCTGAGCAGGTCCATGCGCCGGGCGAAGGCGCGGTCACGCCCGCGCAGGCCCTGCTCTATCTCGGCCAGCGCCCGGCGCTCCGCGTCGGACAGATCCATGACGCGATCACCCCACCGCCGCCGCGTCCCGCGTCACGGCCTCTCCCTGTCCGAGCCGGCCCCGCCGTCGTCCCACGACCTGTCGAGCTCGCCGTGGTCACCAGCCCTGTCGAGCTCGTCGCGGTCACGAGCCCCCTCGGCCTCGTCGTCGAGATGCCCCCGGTACACGTGCGGATGATGCAGGTCGAACGCGGGCCGCTCGGAACGGATCGGCGGCATCGAGGTGAAGTTGTGCCGCGGCGGCGGGCACGAGGTCGCCCATTCCAGCGCGTTGCCGAACCCCCACGGGTCGTCCACGGTGACCCGTGGGGCGTGGCGGGCGGTGTACCAGACGTTGAACAGGAACGGCAGCGTGGACAGGCCGAGGATCAGGGCGCCCACCGAGGAGAACAGGTGCAGGTCGGTGAAGCCGTCGGCCGCGCTGTAGTCGGCGTACCGGCGGGGCATGCCCAGCGCCCCCAGCCAGTGCTGCACCAGGAACGTGGTGTGGAAGCCGATGAACAGCAGCCAGAAGTGCCACTTGCCGATCCGGTCGTCGAGCATCCGGCCGGTCATCTTCGGCCACCAGAAGTAGAAGCCGGCGAACATGGCGAAGACGACCGTGCCGAAGACGACGTAGTGGAAGTGCGCGACCACGAAGTAGGAGTCGTGCAGGTGGAAGTCCAGCGGCGGTGAGGCCAGGATGACCCCGGTCAGCCCGCCGAGCAGGAACGTCACCAGGAACCCGATCGCGAACAGCATCGGCGTCTCGAAGCTGAGATGGCCGCGCCACATCGTGCCGATCCAGTTGAAGAACTTCACGCCGGTGGGCACCGCGATGAGGAACGTCATGAAGGCGAAGAACGGCAGCAGCACCTGCCCGGTGGGGAACATGTGGTGCGCCCACACGGTCATCGACAGCCCGGCGATGGCGATGGTGGCCGCGACGAGGCCGATGTAGCCGAAGGTCGGCTTGCGGCTGAACACCGGGATGACCTCGGTGATGATGCCGAAGAACGGCAGCGCGATGATGTAGACCTCGGGATGGCCGAAGAACCAGAACAGGTGCTGCCACAGCATCGCCCCGCCGTTCTCCGGATCGAAGACCTGGGTGCCCAGCTTGCGGTCCGACTCCAGCACCAGCAGCGCCGCGGCCAGCACGGGGAAGGCCATCAGCACGAGCATGCTGGTCAGCAGCACGTTCCAGGTGAAGATCGGCATCCGGAACATCGTCATGCCGGGCGCCCGCAGGGCGATGATCGTGGTGAAGAAGTTCACCGAGCCGAGGATCGTGCCCAGGCCCGACAGCGCCAGCCCCATGATCCACAGGTCGCCCCCGGTGAAGGGGCTGAACGTCATGTGCGACAGCGGCGTGTACGCGGTCCAGCCGAAGTCCGCCGCGCCGCCACTGGTGAAGAAGCCGGACACCACCATCAGCCCGCCGAACAGGAACAGCCAGAAGCTGACCGCGTTCAGCCGGGGAAAGGCCACGTCCGGCGCGCCGATCTGCAGCGGCATGACCACGTTCGCGAACCCGGCGAACAACGGCGTCGCGAACAGCAGCATCATGATCGTGCCGTGCATCGTGACGAGCTGGTTGTAGGTCTCCTGGCTGACGACGTGCAGGTCCGGCTGGGCCAGCTCGCCCCGGATCACCAGTGCCATCAGCCCGGCCAGGGAGAAGAACAGGAACGAGGTGATCAGATACAGGTAGCCGATCACCTTGTGGTCGGTCGACTGCAGCCAGGCCACGAGCAGCGCGCCCGTGCGATCCTCCCTGGCGGGCGCGGGCGGCGAGGTCAGCCGTTCACCGCCCGGCTTGATCGTGGTCACATCGCCCTCCGCATCGGCTCACCGGTGCCATGGGGGATCTGGCCAACGCGCTCATGCCCGCGCGTTTTCCCACGAATCCCGGCATTACCGTGCCGAACCGAATGCTTAGGGATTCTTGCCTGTGTCAGCCGTTCGCGATCGCGACGTCCAGCTCGATGCGCAGGGCCAGGAGGTCGCACAGCTCGGCGACCAGCGCGGCGTCCGACCGCGTGAACGGCGGGCTCGAGCCGCCCAGCCGGACGGCGGTGAGCGTGCCGTACGACCGGCCGCCGGCGCTGATCGGGACGCAGATCAGCGAACCGCCGGCGAAGAGTCCGGCCCACGAGGCGCCCCGCTCCTCGCGGCCCAGCGCGTACGGGTCCTCGATGCGGGCGCTGACCTGGGGCCGGCCCGTGGCATGCACCTCGCGCGCCAGCTCTCCGGGCGCCCACAGCGCCTCGGTCAGCTCGCCCGGCGGCCCGCAGCGGCCGAGCAGGACCTCGCGCCGCCAGCGACCGCCGTCGAGGAGGTCGATGAACAGCCAGTCGGCCAGCGCGGCGTGCAGCGTCCGCCCGGCCGTGCGCAGTGTCAGGGAAGGAGAAAGGAGCTGCCGGGTGAACGCCCTGCGCAGCTCCTCGCGCTCAAGGTCGTCACAGCCCGTGAGAGCGATCGGCCGGGGCTCGGACCGCATGTGCCGCGTGTGGTCCAGCCGCCGCTGCACGTGCGGAAGGTCCCTCTCGATCGCCTCCGTGTCGGCGGACTGCGGCATCGCTTCCCCTTTCGCCCGGTCATGGGCCGAGGGGCTTACTGCCCCGGGGGCGGGCGCCTATGCGGCGGCGGATCGAACAGTCCCTGGAACCGCCACAGCCCGGCCAGGACGAGCCCGGCCGGTCGGGCGGAAGCGTGCGCGGGGTCGGGGCACCGGGGGCGGGGTCACGACGGACGGTTCTCTACATGCTCGCCCTTCCGAGCAGCTCATGCGCCCTGGCGGCGTGCTCCGAGTCGACCAGCACCTCGTACTTGTCGGCCACCAGGCCGGACTCCGAGACGAAGTCCCGCTTGCCGCCCTGCACCGCGTGCGCGATCAGGCCGAAGATGGCCCCGGCCACCGCACCCCAGACCAGGCCCCAGATCAGCAGGGGCAACAGGGCCGCGGCGGTGTTCGCGAAGATCGCGAAGAACAGGCCGATGAGCAGGCCGAACCAGGCTCCGCTCAACGCGCCCCAGCCGGCCGCCCGCAGGTACGTCATGCGCGCGACGACCTGCTCGATCGAGCGCAGCCCGACGCCCACGATGAGCGTGCCCTGCACCGGGAACCCGTGGTCGGACAGGTGGTCGACGGTCTTCTGCGCCTCCTCGTAGGTGCGGTAGGTCGCGATCGGCTCCTTGTTGGTGGTGATGAGTTTCGGCGTGACAGTGAACATGGGTTTCCCCCCTCTTCCAGTTCGGAGTCTGCTCCCGCCGTCCTGCCACCACATCCCCCACCCGTGTAGTCATGACCTCCCGCCGTTCGGGCGATCGGCGCTGTCCCCCGCACCGTCTCCGGCCCTGTCTCTGGCCACCGCGAGCCGCGCGAGCTCCATCCGGGAGTTGATGCCCAGCTTCCGGTAGATCTGTCGCAGGTGGAAGGAGACCGTGTGCACGCTGATGAACATCTGCTCGGCGACCTGCTTGTTGGTGTGGCCGGCCACGACCAGCGAGATCACGGTGTGCTCGGTCTCCGTGAGGCTCTCCCAGCCGGACTCCGGGCGGTCGGCGTAGTGCCAGTGGCGGTGGCGTACTCCCATGCCGCGCAGCCGCTGCCTGACGCGGGCCGCGTCCCTGGCGGAGCCGGCGTCCTGGTAGATCGTCAGGGCGCGGTCGAGGCCGCCGGCCGCCCGCCCGCGTTCTCCGGCGGCGTCCAGCGCCATCGCCAGGTCCTCCAGGGCCGACGCCCGCGACCACGGGTCCGCGGCCTGGTCGGCGGCCCTGGCCAGCGCCTCGCGGTCGCCGTCGAGCAGCCCCCGGGCGTGCGCGGCGGACGCGGCCTGCGCCGGGAACTCCGGGTTGGCCTGGCTGAGCGCCTCCGCCCCGGCGACGACGGCCTCGGCGCCTCGGCGGTCCCCGGCGCGGAGGGCGAGCCGGACCAGCCACGGGCTCACGGTGGGGACCGGCCGCAGCACCGACGCGCCCCGCCCGTCACGGGGCACCTCCGCGAGCAGGTCCGGCGCACCCTCCGGACCGTCACGAGCCTCCCTGACCAGAACCGACACCATGGCGTGCCAGGCACACGCCTCGACCGAGCCCTCGGCCGGGCCGGCGATGTGCCGGGACGCTTCCAGGAGTTCGCCGCGCCGCAGCGCCACGGCGGCGAGCAGGGCGGCGGCGGCCGGGGCGGACAGTGGGGTGTGCAGGGCGCCGGCCAGGTCCAGGGCGCGCTCCGCCTCCCGCGCCGCGCCGGCCGGCCGTCCCGCGACGAACTCGGCCCGCGCCCGAAGGGCCGACAGGTCGGCGGCCCAGGCCAGGTCGTTGTGGGCGAACATGGCGTCATGCGCCCGCTGGAGCACCGCCTGCGCCTCGTCGGCGCGGCGCGCGTCGATGAGCATGGCGGCGGCGGCCAGCCGTGGCTCGTGGCGACGCCACCCCGGCTCCTCCGTGCCGGCCAGGCGTTCGGCCTCGGCGGCGAGCGCCAGCGCGTCGGAGAGCCTGCCCTCCTCCCATTCGGCCACGGCCAGGGCGGTCAGCGCCGCCGCCACGGCGGCCGGGCCGTGGCGTGAGTGCGCGCCGATCACCTCCTGCGCGAAGATCCGCGCGGGTACGCCGCCGCCCAGGCGGGTCACCACGTACAGGCGGACGAGGGTCGCCCGGTCACGGACGTGGTGCGGCAGCCCGGGGACGGCCAGCACGGTCTCGGCCTCGCGCACGGCCTCGTCGCCCCGGCCGGTCAGGTACAGGATGTCGGCCAGCAGGGAGCGCAGCTCCGCCGTACCGTAGACGGAACCGTGCGCGGAGCCGTGCTCGGCGGCCAGCCGCCGCCTGACCGTCTGCTCGGCCTCCGCCAGCCGGCCCTCGGCGATCACCGCGTCCATGGCCTCGGTCGCGGGACCGGGCAGGAGGAGGGCGGCCGCCGGCTCCGCCGCCTTCAGCAGGCCGAGCTGGCCGGTGAGAGTGCGCCGGACCAGGGCCGGCACCCCGGCGGCGACGACGTCGGCGACCAGCGCGTGCCGGCAGGCGAGCCCTTGCGCGGTCACGTGGAGAAGGCCCGCGCCCGCGCTCTCCTCGATCGCGGGCAGCAGCGCGGCCGGGGTGCTGCCGAGCAGCGACGCGGCCTGCTCCAGTGACACCGTCCCGCCCAGGACGGCGACCGTCTCCACCAGGCCCCTGGCCTCCGTGCCGAGGGCGTCGAGCCAGCCCCGCACCACCGCCCGCAACCGAGGTGGGAGCAGCTCGCCGGCGGCGGGCTCCCCGTCGCGCAGGCCGGCCAGCAGCTCGGCGATCAGCAGCGGGTTCCCGCCCGCGCCGTCCACCAGGGCCCGTGTCGCGCCGGACGGCGCTCTGCCGAGCGCGTCCGCGACCATCGCCCGGACGGCGTCCGGCGTGAGGGGCGCGAGCGCCATCCGCTCGGCCCCATGGCGTTCCAGCAGGTCGAACAGGAGGGTGGCCGGGCTCTCCCTGGGCACGGTGGAACGGCTCAGCAACCAGCCGGCCGGCCGGTCGCGCAGCCGCTCGTGCACCGCGCGCAGGGTCGTCAGCGTGGCCGGGTCCGCCCGCTGCAGATCGTCGAGCGCGACCAGCACCGGCTCCCCGGCCCGCTCCTCGAAGGCCGCCGTCAGCCGGTCCAGCAGCCGCGCCCGCGAGCCGAGGGGATCGCCCTCCCGCTCAGGGCTCGCGTGCAGGGCATCGAGCAGCAGGTCACACGGCACGGGCTCGCCCAGCTCCGCCACGCCGCCGTGGATCACGGCCAGCCCGCGCGCGGAGGCCGCGGCGACGGCCTCGCCGAGCAGCCGGCTCTTGCCGGATCCCGGTTCGCCGTCCACCAGCAGGGTCCCGCCCCCGCCGCGGCGCAGCACGCGCAGCAGGCCCTCGACGTGACGCCGTTCCCGCATCTTCGCCTCCGTTCAACCGCTCCCCGTGAGGGGATGGGAGAACCTCAAGGCCGGCGAGATCTTTCTCGCCCGGATTTTTCCCTTTTCTACGCGTCCAAGGGATGTGAGGCCGGGGGATCAGCGGCGTTCCCGCTGGAACACGGCGTACAGGAGCCAGAGCGACGGGAGGAGCAGGAGCGCGCCGACGGCCAGGGCGCCGAGGGTGGCGGCCAGGACGGAGCCGGTGGCGGTGGCCTCGGCCAGGGGGACGCCGGGCAGCAGGACCGGGTACTGGCCCACGCCCCAGCCCCACAGCAGGCCGAGCACGGCGAGCGCGGCGGTGATGCGCACGGCCAGGTACGCGCGCCGCCACATGAGCGCCAGCGAGGCCAGCCCCGCCACCACGGACAGCACCAGGAACGGCAGCGCGCCCCCGGAGGTCAGCTCGGCGAACAGGCCGGGCGCGTCGGCTCGCAGAACGAGCAGTCCCGCCGCCGACAGCGCCCCGACGACGGCCCCGCAGCCCAGCGCCCGCCGGCGGAAGCCCTCGGCCAGGTCGTCCGCGCCGCCGCGCTGCGCGTCACGGGCCAGGAAGACGGCGGCCAGGTACGCCGCGGTGCCCACGGCCAGCGCGCCGGCCACCAGCGACGTCGGGTTGACCCAGCTCCCGACCAGGTCGCCGCGGGCGATCCCGGGCGGCACCCGCCCCGAGGCGATGGCGCCGGCCAGCGTGCCCAGGAAGAACGGGGTCGCCACCGACGAGAAGGCGAACGTGGCGCCGAACAGGCGGCGCTGCCACGGCTCGGTGGAGACCTTGCGGAAGGCGAACGCCGCGCCGCGCCCGATGATGCCCAGCGCGGCCAGGGTGAGCGGGATGTAGAGGGTGGAGGCGACGGCGGCGAACACCGGCGGGATGCCGGTCCACATCAGCACGATGACGAAGATGAGCCAGACGTGGTTGGCCTCCCAGATCGGGCCGATGCTGTGCTCGACCAGCGCCCGCTGCCGCCTTCCCGGCTCGGCCCGGCCGGCGAGCAGGTCCCAGACGCCGCCGCCGAAGTCCGCTCCGCCGAACAGCACGTACGCGCTGAGCCCCACCCACAGGACGGCCAGCATGATCTCCGGCAGCGGCATGGTCAGACGACCTTGTAGTCGGTGACGTCGCGCTCCTGCGGCGCGATCGGCACGGGGATGTGGCGGGCCAGGCGGCGCAGCACGTAGACGGTGGCCACGGTGAGCACCACGTAGACCGCGGCCACCAGGACGAACCCCCAGACCAGGCCGGGCGCCGGGTTGACCGCCTCGAACGTGCGCATGACGCCGAACACGATCCACGGCTGGCGGCCGACCTCGGTGACCACCCAGCCGGACTCCAGCGCCAGCACGGCGGCCACGCCCGACAGCGCCGCCGCGCGCAGGAACCACGGCGAGCTCGGCAGGTCGCGCCGCCGCCACCACGACAGCGCCAGCCAGAACGCGAGGAACAGCAGGGCGAAGCCCATGCCCACCATGATCTGGAACGCCCAGTGCACGACGTTGACGGGCGGCCGGTCGGCGGGCGGCACCTCGTTCAGTCCGCGGATCTCGGCGTCCGGGTTCCAGTGGGCCAGCAGGGACAGGCCGTCGGGGATCTCCAGCGCGTACTTCAGCTCGCCGTCCACGGCGATGCCGCCGATGTGGAGCGGGACGCCGCGCGCGGTCTCGAAGACCCCTTCCATGGCGGCCAGCTTGACCGGCTGGTGCTCGGCCACGAAGTGCGCGGCCCAGTCGCCCACACCGATCTGCACCGGCGTGATGACGGCGGCGACGGTCAGCGGCAGCAGCAGGCCGAGGCGGTGGTAGCGGTCGCGCCGGCCGCGCAGCATGGCGACCGCGTAGACGCTCGCCATGCCGAACCCGGCCACCATGAACGCGGCCAGGATCATGTGGACGGTCTGCGGCGGCGTGGCCGGGTTGAACATCGCCGCCCACGGATCGACGGCGACGACGCGGCCGTTCTCGACGTCGAAGCCGGTGGGATGCTGCATCCACGCGTTGGCGGTGACGACGAAGAACGCGCTGGCCACGCCGGCCAGCACGATCGGGATCCCGGCACAGCAGGTGCGCGACCGGGGGCAGGCGGTCCCAGGCGTACAGGTAGATGCCCAGGAAGATGGCCTCGATGAAGAACGCGATGCCCTCCAGCGCGAACGGCAGGCCGATGACCTCGCCGTAGACGCCCATCAGGCCCGGCCACAACAGGCCCATCTCGAAGGACAGGATGGTGCCGGAGACCGCGCCGACGGCGAACAGCACACCCAGCGCCTTGGCCCAGCGGCGGGCCAGCAACTGGTAGTGCTTGTCGCCGGTGCGGTGGCCCCGCCACTCGGCGAGCAGGGTGAGGGTCGGCATCCCCACCCCGAGGCAGGCGAGGACGATGTGCCAGCCGAGCGACAGGGCCATCTGCGACCGCGCCGCGCCCAGGTCGGCGGCGACGACGTCGTTCAGGTGGTGAACGACCATCGTGTGCCTCCCGGGGCTACGGCTTCAGGACCTTGGCGCGGTCGTCGCGCGTGCTCCGCCCTCCGGGCCCGTACCCCGTGTGAGCTGGGATGACACCAAGGTCATCCACGGTCATCCACGGTCATCCATCGGGAGGCGCGATGACGCGCCAGGCCGCGGGGCGCACCGTCCAGGCGTGGCGGGACGCGGGCGGCATCAGCTCTCCGTCGGCGTTGGCGGGCACCGGCTCGCCCTCGATGACGATCGAGCGGGCCCGCAGGGTGACGACGTCGTGGCGTTCGCGGTGCCGGCCGAGCCGCAGCAGCACCCCGTAGGCCAGGCGGGCCCAGGGCGAGACGGCGTAGGAGATGACGACGTCGGCCACGCCGTCATCGGGCCGCGCGCCGGGCGCGAGCGGGGTGCCGCCGCCGATCGACCGGCCGTTGCCGACGCCCACCATGAGGACGCGCCCGTCGGCGACGAGCCGGTCGTCCACGCGCACCCGCAGCCGCCACCCCTTGCTGCGGACGCCCGCGAGCAGGGCGCCGACCGCGTAGGCGGCCTTGCGCAGGGCCGGTTTGAGCGGGACCGCCTCCTGCGAGGCCATCGCGCCGACGCCGACGTGCACGGCGTTCAGCACGATGCCGCCCTGGTCGTCCACGAGCAGGTCCAGCGGCCGTTCGGCGCCCCGCAGCACGACCAGCGCGGCCTCGTGGGGATCGAGCGGGATGCCGAGCGTGCGGGCCAGGTCGTTCCCGGTGCCCATCGGGATCACGCCGACCGGCCGGGCCGTCTCGCCGCGGGCGACCAGCGCCTCGACCACCCGGTGCAGGGTGCCGTCGCCGCCGAGGGCGACGGGGTCGTGATCGGGATGCTCGTCCAGGGCCCGGTCGAGGTCGTCCGGGTCCTCGACGACGCGGATCACCACGTCGGCCTCGCCGCCGAGCGTGCGGAGCACCGTATCGCGGGTGCCGTCGTCGTCGCCGCCCGCGGCCGGGTTCGCTATCGCGAGCAGTCTGCGCGTCATGGGAGGCCGGCCCTCAGGACGCGGCGGATCGGTACGACGGCGAGTCGTCCGCCGGCCGGTCCCAGTCGCAGGCCCGCGTCTCGGCCAGCAGCAGGTCCACCACGTCGCTCAGCCGCCCCCGGTGCGCGAACGCGCGGCGCTGGCGCTCCGCGGAGCTGCCCTTGGCCAGGGACTCCTTGGCCAGGCCGGAGACCAGATCCCAGTCCCCCGACTCCTCCAGTTGGGGCCGCAGGCCGTCCACCAGCCGCCCGATCACGACGGGCGCGGGCCGGGGCACGCCGCCCACCGGGTCGATCAGGTCGCCCTCCAGCCCGGAGCGCGCCGCCTGCCACGTCGCGGCCCGTACGGCCTCCAGGTGCACCTCCCGCTCGACCCCTTGGCGCAGGGCCTCCAGCTCCCTGGTCACCAGCGCGCGGAACAGCCCGGCGATCAGCACGACGTCCTCCACGCGCGGGTTGGAGTCGCAGATGCGCATCTCGACCGTGGGCACGTGGTCCGAGGGCCGGATGTCGAAGTAGAGCATCCCCGGGTCGCTGATCACCTCCGACCGGATCAGCTCCCTGACCATCTCCTCGTACTCGGCGGCGGAGTCGTACTGGGCCATCGGGCCGGCCGTGGGCCAGCGTGACCACACGAGCGTGCGGTAGCTGGCGTAGCCCGTGTCGGCACCGTCCCAGAACGGCGAGCTGGCCGACAGCGCCAGCAGCGGCGGCAGCCACGGCGTCAGGCGATGCGCGACGGCGACGGCCAGGTCCCGGTCCTCCACCTCGACGTGCACGTGGGTTCCGCAGATGAGCTGCTCCCTGGTGAGCTGCTGGTAGTCGTCGAGCATCCGCTCGTAGCGGGGCTCCGGCGACACCCGCAGCTCGTCCATGTCCACGAGGGGCGAACTGCCCGCCGCGTTGATCCCCAGCCCCACGTCGTCGGCCTGCCGCAGGAGCCGGCGGCGCATCCCGCACAGGTCGCGGGCCAGCTCCTCCAGGGTCAGGCAGGGCACACTGTTGGTCTCCACCATCGAACGTTGCAACTCGTCCGTGAACCGCTCGGGCGGCAACCCTTCGAGCACCTGGTCGGCGCGCGCCGCCAGCCGGCGGGTGATCAGGTCCACGACGTGGAACTCCTCCTCGGCCCCGACCCGCATCGTCGTCCCTTCTCCCGCCACGACCCCACCTCCGGCTCACAAGACTCGTGCAGGCATGTCTCCTCCCCTCAAAAACGCTCTACGCACCTGTGACTTCGTGGCGGCCGGCCTGATCATCACTTAACGTGACAATCGACTGCTGTTCGCTCGCGCGAGACGGAGCAGCAGGTCCTTGACCTCCACGGCCTCGACCCGCTCGCGGGCCATGGAGGCGTCGGAGCAGAGCAGGACGGGGCCGTCGGAGGGGTCGGCGGGCAGCAGCCCGTGGGAGCCCCGGACGGCGCGGGCCCCGGCGTCGAGACCGACGACGCTCATGAGGTAGCGCATGCCGAGCTTCTTGCGCAGCAGCGCCACCGCGGCCCGGCGCCGGGCCGCGCCGGGGGCGGCCGGGTCGAAGAAGAGCTCGGCGGGGTCGTAGCCGGGCTTGCGGTGGATCTCGACGAGGCGGGCGAAGTCGGGGGCGCGGGCGTCGTCGAGCCAGTAGTAGTAGGTGAACCAGGCGTCCGGCTCGGCCAGCAGGACCAGCTCGCCCGAGCGCGGGTGGCCGAGGCCGTGCGCGGCCTTGCCGTCGTGGTCGAGCACCGTGGCGACGCCCGGGACGGACGCGCAGAGTTCGGCGACGGCGGCCACGTCGGCGGGTTCGCGGACGTAGACGTGGGCGATCTGGTGGTCGGCGACGGCGAAGGCGCGCGAGGTCCACGGGTCCAGGTACTCCATGCCGTCCTGGGTGTGCACGCGCAGGAAGCCTTCGGCCCGCAGGGCGCGGTTGACGTCGACGGGGCGGCGGACGTCGGTGATGCCGTACTCCGACAGCGCCACCACGGTCCTGTCCCCGGCCGCGTCCAGCAGGGGCCCCAGGACGGTGTCGAGCTCGGCGGCGGCCTGGGCGGCGCGCGGGTCGGAGGGGCCGTAACGCTGCAGGTCGTAGTCGAGGTGCGGCAGGTAGGCCAGGGTGAGGTCGGGGTCGCGGGTGGCCATGATGTGCTCGGTGGCGCGGGCGATCCACCGCGAGGAGGCGATGCCCGCGCCCGGCCCCCAGTACGTGAACAGGGGGAACGGGTCCAGCTCGGCGTGCAGGCCGGGCGGGTGGGTGTAGCAGTCGGGGTCCTTTCGGCCGTCGGCGCGGTAGATCGGCCTCGGGGTGACGGTCCAGTCGACGTCGGCGCCCATGGCGTACCACCAGCAGACGTTGGCCACCGTGAAGCCGGGCCCGGCCGCGTGCCACAGCTTCTCGCCGCAGACGAGCGCGTTGTGCTGGCGCCACAGCATGACCTCGCCGAGGTCGCGGAAGTACCAGCCGTTGCCCACGATGCCGTGGCCGGACGGCGGCAGGCCGGTCAGGAACGTGGACTGCACCGAGCAGGTGACGGCGGGCAGGACGGTGCCGAGCTCGGCCTGGAAGCCCCGGGAGGCGACGGCGCGCAGGCGGGGCATGTGGGCCAGCAGTTTCGGGGTCAGCCCGACCACGTCCAGGACCAGCAGCTTGCTCATGGCCTCACTCCCAGGTCGCGCAGCTCATTACGGGCGAAGTCCAGCTCGTCGGCGATGCCCGCGGCGAGCTGCCCGGGCGTCCGCGGGCGCAGCGCGGGCGGCAGCACGCCCCACGTGTACGTCTCCACGTCGTAGTGGTCGCACAACGGCTCCGGCCCGCCGGCCAGCTCCTTGAGCGCCTCGCGCAGCACCGGGATGGTCGTGGCCAGCGGCGCGGCGGGGGCGGCGTGCAGCGGCACGTGGTAGTGGACCCGCCACGGGCCGGGCATCGCGCGGCCGAGCGCCTCGTCGAGGTCGTCGGCCGCGTCGCCGCCGGGGTTGCGGGTCTGGTGCAGGAAGCGCGGCTCGACGTACTCGTGCAGGGCGGGCGGGTCCGCGGTCTCCAGGGCGGCCGAGAGCTGGACCTTGACGATGGGCAGCCCGGCTTCGCGCAGGGCGCGCAGCGCGTCGCCGGGCCGCTCCCAGGCGCAGGCGAGGTGGGCCAGGTCGAGGCAGAGCCCGAGGCGGTCGGTGTCGACGCCCGCCAGGTGGGTGATGGCCTGCTCGGTGCTCTCCACGACGCAGCCGGGCTCCGGCTCGAACGCGACCCGGACCACCCGCCCGGTGCCCGACTCGAGGGCGGCCAGGCCGGTGGCCAGCTCGTCCAGGCGGCGCGCGGCGGCGCCGGCCATGGCGTCGTCCCAGGGCTCGCGCCAGGCGAGCGGCAGTGTGGAGACCGAGCCGCGGGCCGCGTCGTCCGGCAGCAGGTCGGCCAGGACGCGGGCCAGGTCGAGGGTGTAGGTCAGCCGGTCGCGGGTGGTCCAGTCGGGGTGGTAGACCGCGCGTTTGACGACCGGGTCGTGGAAGGAGCGGTAGGGGAAGCCGTTGAGCGTGACGACCTCCAGGCCCCGCGCGTCCAGCTCGCGGCGGAGCTTGACGCGCGCCGAGGGGTCGGCGGCCAGGGCCGCGGCGACGGGCGCGGCCAGCCAGAGCCCGAGCCCGAGCACGCCGGCGCCGAGCCGGTCGCGTACGGGGACCGCGTACGCGTCGAACTGGGCCACGATGCCGTCGAGGTCCTCGGCCGGGTGCACGTTCGTGCAGTAGCTCAGGTGCAGCCGCGTGCCCGAGGAGTGACGCAGCCGCATCAGGAGCCGCCGCGCTTGATGGAGCTGCCGGCGAACGTCGCCTCTCCCGCCGGCGCGGGGCCCAGGTCGAGGCGTCCGGACTGGCCGTAGAACTCGACGGGATTGCGCCACAGCACCCGGTCCACGTCGTCCTCGCCGAACCCGGCCGCCAGCATCGCGTTGCCGGTCTCCAGCGTGAGCAGCGGGTCGGAGACGCCCCAGTCGGCGGCCGAGTTGACCAGCACCCGCTCGGTTCCGTACGTGCGCAGCAGCTCGACCATCCGCGGCGGCGACATCTTGGTCTCCGGGTAGATCGAGAACCCCATCCAGCAGCCGGAGCCGTGCACCAGCTCCACGGTGACCTCGTTGAGATGGTCGACCGCGACGCGCCCCGGCTCGATGCCGGAGGCGGCCACCAGCTCCATGGTGCGCCGGGTGCCGCGGGCCTTGTCGCGGTGCGGGGTGTGCACGAGCGCGGGCAGGTCGTACTCGACGGCCAGGGCGAGCTGCCGCTCGAACGCGTCGTCCTCCTCGGGGGTCATCGAGTCGTAGCCGATCTCGCCGACCGCGACCACCCGGTCCTTGTCCAGGTAGCGGGGCAGCAGGTCCAGGACGGGACGGCAGCGCGGGTCGTTCGCCTCCTTGGGGTTGAGCGCGATCGTGGCGTGGTGGACGACGCCGAACTGCGCGGCGCGGTACGGCTCCCAGCCGACGAGCGAGTCGAAGTAGTCGGTGAACGAGCCCGGATTGGTGCGCGGCTGGCCCAGCCAGAAGGAGGGCTCCACCACGGCCAGGACGCCGGCGGCGGCCATGCGCGCGTAGTCGTCGGTGGTGCGCGAGGTCATGTGGATATGGGGGTCGAAGATGCGCATCAGGTCTCCTCGCGGGTGAGAAGGTCGAGCAGAGCGGCGGCGTCGGCGGGCATGGATCGTCCGGCGGCGGCGAGCTCGTCGGCGTACGCGGCCAGCATGGCGGTCAGCTCGGCGTCGGCCCGCTCGCCGAGCCGGTCCACCTCGGCCAGTGGCACGCCCATGAACACGCACTTGAGCACCGCCTGCCGCCAGGCGGGCTGGTCGAGGTGGCGGGAGTAGGGGCCGACGGCGGCGGCCAGCAGGCGGGCGTCATTGGTGCGGATGGCGTCGCGCAGGAGGGGGACGGCCTCCGTGCCGATGGGGAGCAGGGGCAGGGCCTTGAGCACGGCGCGTTTCTCGTCGGCGTCGCCGTACCGGTAGAGGTCGGGGAGTTCGGCGGGCAGGCGGTCGGGCGGGAGGGCGGCCAGCAGCAGCGCCCGCGCCGCCTCGTCGGCCGTCCAGCCGGGCGCGGCGGGCAGCGGGGCCCGGCCGGTCCGCCGTCCGGCGGCGGCGAACGAGCGCGCGATCGTGCCGGGCTCGCCCAGCGCGCTCTCCAGCCACGGCCAGTGCGGGGCGTCGGCGAGCGCGGCCCGCAACCGCCCGGCCGGCGTCACGCGGCACCCCCCGCGGACGCGGGCACGGGCTCGGGTTCGGGCACGGCCGCCACAGGTGCCGGCGTGGCCGCTGCGGCGTGGAGGAAGGACAGGGAGCGGGCGGCGACGTCCGGGGCCGCGTGGGAGTGGCGGGGCAGCTCGACCGCGACCAGGCCCCGGTAGCCGGACGCGGTGAGCGCGCGCAGCACCGGTGGGAAGTCGATCTCCCCTTCGCCGAACTCCAGGTGCTCGTGCGTGCCCCGCCGCATGTCGTCGATCTGTACGTTGACCAGGTGCTCCGCGACGGCGGCCACGCAGTCGGGCACCGGGTCCGGCTCGTTGCAGCGGCAGTGGCCGAGGTCCAGGGTGAGGCCGAACCCGTCGGGCGCGCCGAGCGCCCGGCGCAGCCTCCGCCAGCCGGCAATCGTGCCGACGAGCATGCCGGGCTCAGGCTCGAACCCCAGCGGCAGGCCGTCCGCCGTCTCCAGCACCCGGGCGCAGCCGTCCACGAGCCGCTCCCAGGCGTGGTCCTGATCGACGTGGGCCGGGCGCACGCCGGACCAGAACGACACCGCCTCCGCCCCCAGGTCGCGCCCGATGGCGACGGCCCGGCACAGGAAGTCGATCCGCCGGTCGCGGTCGTCGTCGAGCAGCGTGGGGGCGTGCTTGCGGCGCGGGTCGAGCAGGTAGCGGGCGCCGGTCTCGACGACCACGGCCAGGCCGAGCGTGCGCAGGTGGTCGGCCACCGCGGCCACCCGCCGGGCCAGGCCGCCGCCGTAGGGGTCGAGGTGGTGGTGGTCGAGGGTGAGGGCGACCCCTTCGTAGCCGAGGCCGGCGATGATGTCGAGCGCGTCGGTGAGCCGGTGGTTGGCGAAGCCGTTGGTGCCGTAGCCGAGTCGGATCATGTCGGTGACAGCTTTCTGGCCAGGCGGCGGGCCGGCGGGACCGCCGCGGCGAGGGCGAGACCGGTGCGTGGCGCGCCGGCCCGCGCGGTGAGGGCGGCTTGGAGCGCGGGCAGGCTGACGATCCCGGCCGTGACGGCGTCGCGGACGCGGGCCGCCGACGGGTCGGCGACGGCGCGGGCCTGGGGGGAGCCGAAGCGGGCGGCGTACCAGAGGGCGAGGGCGGCGGTGAGGGGGCGGCCGCCCGCGGCGGTGGCGGCGGCCAGGGCGAGGGTGCCGGCCAGGGTGGTGCCGGGACGGCCGCGCCCGGCGCCGGTCACCTCCCCACGCGACAGGACGGTGAGCAGGTAGGTGTGGGCGGCGACGGTGAGAGCGGCGGGCAGGGCGGCGGGCAGGGCCGCAGGCAGGGCGGCGCCGGGAGCGGAGGTGGCGCCCAGCAGCACGTCGAGACCCCGGCACAGGGCCATCACCAGCGGTCCGGCGGAGGTGTTCTTGGCGACCAGGTCGTACGTCCACACCGAGGCCGCCAGCGGCACGGCCACGGCCAGGGCACGGCGGCCACCGGTGAGCCCCGCTGCGGCGACCCCCGCGACGGTGAGCCCGGCGGCCACGGCCAGCGCCTGGCCCGGCGGCACCCGCCCGGAGGGGATGGGCCGCTCGGGGCGCTCGACGGCGTCGAGACGGCGGTCGGCCCAGTCGTTGGCGGCCATGCCGGCCCAGTACAGGCAGACGGACGAGCAGACCAGGCCCGGGGTACGCCCTCCGAGCGCCCGCGCGGCGGCGGCTCCCGCGATCACGTCGCCGGGCACGGAGAGCGCGGCCGGCGCGCGTACGAGTTCGGCCAGGTCCCGCATCTTCATCGGTGGGCCTCGTGCGGGGCGCTTCCCCGGCACGGGGTCACGGCTTCTCCCCTGAGGTCTCCCCCGTGCCGAGGGCGGCGACGAGGGCGAGCAGGGCCTGCCACTGCTCGGCCAGCCCGTGCGGGACCTGCCCGAGGGGATCCTTGAAGAAGAAGGCCAGCTCGGTCAGCGGGCCGGTGCGTCCGGCGCGGTGGGCGGCGGCGGTCAGCCGGGCGAGGTCGAGGATCAGGGGCGCGGCCAGCGCGGAGTCGCAGCCGTGCCAGGTGAACTCCATGCGCATGGGTGTGCCGAGGAAGCCCTCGAACGTGACCAGGTCCCAGGCGGTCTTGAAGTCGCCGATGTCCTCCAGGTAGTCGATGCGGGTCTCGCCCTGCGGCACGTAACCGAGGGTCTCGGCCAGCACGCGCTGCTTGCTGGCGGCCTTGGCGGCGTTGGCGCCGGGCTGCGCGAGGTTGGCGCCGTCGCCGCCGCCGAGCAGGTTGATGCCGGACCACGTGCGGATCTTCAGGTTGCGCTGGGCGAACATCGGCGCGAGCACCGACTTGACCAGGGTCTCCCCCGTCTTGCCGTCGTGCCCGGCGTAGGGCAGCCCTTGCTCGCGGGCGAGCGCGTCGAGCGCCGGCAGGCGGGCACCGGTCGAGGGGGTGAAGTCGACGTACGGGCAGCCGGCCCGCAACGCGGCGTACGCGGCCAGTGCGCTGGGCGGCAGCACGGGTTCGGGACCGGCCAGCGCGGCCCGCAGGGCGTCCAGGTCGTCGTGCGCGGGGTGCCGCGCGGGGGCGGGTTCGGTGGTCGAGACGTTGATGACGACAACCTGGCCGAGGTCGTGGCGGCGGCGGAAGCGGTCGATGTCGGCGCCCATGGCGTCGGCCGTCGCGGCCTGGGTGGCGGCGGCGGGCAACGGTCGTACGTCCTGCTCGATGTCGCGCAACTCGCCGTGCGCCGCCTTGGCGAGCGGGAGCGGCACGACGCCCGCCTCGGCCAGTGCGGCGGCCTTCTTGTCCAGGGGGATGCAGGTGACGTCGTGCCCGCCGAAGACCAGGTCGCCGATGCCGGGCCGGACGCGGTCGCGCAGGCCGGGCGACTCCAGGACGCACCCGGTCGGCGCGGCCAGGCCCGCCCGGACGGCGAGCGCGCCGATCACGCTCGTGACGGCGACCGATCCGCGGGCGCCGATCAGCCAAACTCCCGTTCTCATACGTTCTCCTTCGCGCGCGGCCGTGCGCGGGGCCGTCGCGGTCATGGTGCGGAGCCGGCCGGTAACGTGATCGGCTTGGTCATTCGCATCCTCCACAGCTGTCGGGCGGCTGCCGAGGTGGGCGCAGGGGTGCTCATGGCCGAAGCCGTGCACCGGTGGCCACCCGGCGCCGACGTAGGGATGATCGGACTCAGTGATTAGGATCCGCTCGAAACCGCCGCCATTCAAGCTGGAGATCTCATGTTCATGTCGCGGGGACGCTCCCCGGGTCGTGGGCCTGACCGGATTCCCCCTGGGCGAGTGACCACCCGATTAAAGTCGCGATAATGTCGGACGGCAAAGGCGGCGACGTAAAGGGGGCGGGCGAATGAGCTGCACCACCTGCGACCAGAAAAACCCACCCGATACCGCCGCGTGCGAAGACTGCGGGCGGCGCGCCGGCCCCGCCGCCACGGAAGTGACACGCCGTCTCTGCATAGCCGTGCTGCTGGACTCCCGCGTACGCGATTCGGTCATTCCGGCCATTCTTCACAATCGTTTCCGGGCCGTCGCACACTCCCCCGGCGTCGATCTGGCCACCGTGCTGAAATACGCCCTGGTCGGGCAGAAACGGCAGACCGTGCGGGACGCCGCCCTGGCCGTGCCCATCGCGCTGTTCGTGGGGATATTGTTCTCCCGGGCCTATCATCTTCTCCCGGCGCCGATCCTTCTCACCTGGCTCGTGGTTTTTCTGGAAATGTACGGCGCCTGCCAGATGATCGTTTTTCCGCATCTGACCCGCGACTTCTACGACCCCGCCGAAGCGCCACTCCCGAATTCGCCGGAGATGCGCGAGCGGCTCACCGACATCGCCGATCGTGACACCGGAAATATCACGGTGTTCGCGGGCTACTCGCCATTCATCGGATATGGCGCCACCATCAGCAGCTGGTCGTTCACCATGAACGTGGCCAGGGCGGAGGAGGGTGAGCAGGTCGTCCCGTTCACGGCGGGGGATCTCCACGATCGGGTGGCCGCCGGGCTCCGCGACCTCGGCCTGCCCGGCCTCACCGTCGAGGACCGGCTCTTCGTCAACGGGCTCGACCTGCGCCACGACGGCGAGCCCGACCTCCGGAGCGTCCTGCTGCCCGAGGCCCTGGCCCCGCCCGTGTCCCGGGTGAGCGAGCGCTTCCTCCGCGACCTGCGCGACGATCCGCTGACCCGCGCCCGCCCCTATCTCACGGCCACGGTGACGGGCTGGGAGGGCGACATGGTCATCTCGATCTTCCTGCGATTCGCGCTCCTCGCCGAGAAGGGCCTGTTGTTCGTCGAGGCGAGCTGTTCGCTCCTGCCGCCGCTGCGCGACGGCTACCACGCGATCGACAGGCTGTTCAACTGCTCGGCGACGGAGCAACTGGCCCGGATCGCCGTGTCCGCCGCCGGACGTGCCGTCGGGGCCCCGTTCCTCGCGCTGCCCCACGCCAGGAAGGCGCTGTTCGCGCCACGCGACCGAGGTCGCAAGCACGACGTCGAGGGCGGCACCTACAACTACGGGGCGGCGTACAGCCTGCGCGAACACGCCGCCGACACCCGCTACCACCGCTACTTCCAGCGGCTCGACAAGGAGATGTACGTCAAGGCCGCCGAGCAGCGCGTCATGAACACCCTCACCGACTTCCTGGTCGAGCACCACGTGGACGTGAGCGATCTGCGGGAACACCGCACGACCATCCTGAACAACGGCATCTTCGTGACCGGCCGGGGGCAGGTGCACAGCCAGAGCGTGGCGGCCGGGGCCGGCGCCGTCGCGCGGGCGGAGCGGGGCGGCGACCGGCTGTAGTGCGGAAAAGCGGTGGATCACCGCGTCCGCTCTGTACGAGACTGGCCCGCATGACGGGAAGCGAGCTCGTGTCCGCGGCGGCGACCGGAGAGACCGACGAGGTCAGACGACTGCTGGACGGCGGCCTGCCGCCCGACGAGCCCGACGAGGACGGCGGCACGGCCCTCTATCGCGCCGCCGTCCGAGGCGACGCCGGCATGGTGCGGCTGTTGCTGGCGGCCGGCGCCGACCCCGGGAGGGAGAGCGGCGGCGACAGCGACGGGCTGCCCCTGTGCGGCGCCGCGTGCTGGGGGCACCTCGACGCGGTGACCGCGCTGCTCGACGCCGGCGCCGATCCCGACCAGCGGGAGGATGTGCCGCGGTCCGCGATGACGGCCCTGCACTGGGCCACCGCCAACGAGCACCTGGCCACGGTGCGGGCCCTGCTCGACCGGGGCGCCGATCCCGGCGTCCGCAACGCCTCCGGGGGCACCGCGCTCTCCCAGGCCGCCGGGTTCGGCGCGACGGCCGTCGTCAGGACGCTGCTCGAGCACGGCGCCGACCCGGCCGCGGCCGACGACGAGGGCCGGCGGCCGGTCGACCACGCCCGGCGCTACGCCGGCGCGGACATCGAGGCTGAGCTGCGGGCGCAGGCCGCCGAGTACGCCCCGCAGGGGTCGCGGATCTCCCTGCGCCGCGAGGAGTCACAAGGCGGCGATGTGCGCGTCGTCGCCGAGGTGCACGACGCGGACGGCGACCTCCGCTCGGGGTCGATGCTCGGCACCGGCCACGCCGAGATCGTCCGCCTGCTGGAGGCCCGCACGGCCTGACGGCGTCCCCCGCGCTCCGTGAAAGCGAATCGGCGCTTTCACGGAGTAATGGTGTACCGGAAAGAAGGGACATCATGCGGATGGCCGCTCCCCCCGACATGCCGGCGTTGTTCGACGACGCCGAACTCATCGAACGGTCGTGGCAGCATCCCGACTCGTTCGCCGAGCTGTACGACCGCCACTTCGGCGACATCTACCGCTACGTGGCCGGGCGCATCGGCACGCAGGTCGCCGACGACGTGGCGGCCGAGACGTTTCTCGTGGCCTTCCGCAAGCGGGAGACCTTCGACCCCGGCCGGGGCACGGTGCGGGGCTGGCTCTTCGGGATCGTCACCAACCTCATCGGGCACCACCGCAGGAGCGAGATCCGCAGGCTGGAGCTGCTGCAACGGGCCTCGGCCACGTCGGGGACCACGGCCGATCCGGGGCACGAGGACCGGGTGACGGCCTGGGTCACGGCCGCGGGCCTGCGGGGGCTGCTCGCCGCCGAGCTGGGACGGCTCCCGGACGGCGACCGCGACGTCCTGCTCCTGGTCGCGCTGGCCGGTCTCAGCCACGAGGAGATCGCCCAGACCCTCGACATCCCCTTCGGCACCGTCGGCTCCCGGCTCAACCGGGTACGCGGAAAGCTGCGCGCGGCCCTGGGCGGCGTCAACCCCACGATCGGAGAAGCCAATGAGTGAACTGAACGACCGGCGCTGGAACGACGTGGAGGACGTCGTACGCGACCTGCTCGCCGGCCCCGGCCCGACGTCGGACATGATCGCCAACGGCCGCGCCCGCCTGCTGGCCGAACTACACGCGGCCACTCCCCACCCACCCCGGCCCGCGCAACCCCCGGCTCCCCCCCGGACCGCGCGGCCCACCGGGCTGCCTCAGACCACGCGACCCTCCGGATTCCCCCAGCCCGCGCAACACGCTGCGCCGTCCCAAGCCGCGCTTCGCCGCAACGGCGCGCGGCCCGTCCGGCTGGTGGAAGCCGCTGCGCGTCACGACGGCGCGCCGCCTGAGCCCGGGCCCGCCCGGCGGCGGCGCGGGCGCGGCCGGCTGGCGGTCGCCCTCGCCGGTGGGGCGCTGGCCGCGGGGGCCGTGCTCGTGGTGACCACCACCGTCGTCCTGCCGAACGCGCAACGCCCCGAGATCTCCCAGACCGCGATCGCCCGCCCCGCCGCCCGCCCGATCCTGCTGGCCGCCGCCGACGCCATCGCCACCGCGCCCACCGAGGGCGACTACTGGCGGGTCCGGAAGGTGATCCGGTCGACGATGGTCGAGCCCGGCCGCGCCTACGTTCTCGAGCGCGGCCTGTCGGAGGAGCAGTGGCTGGCCCGGCGCCCCGGCGGCCAGGGCTGGCGGATCAGCCGCGAGCTGGGCACCACGCCCGCGACCCCGCAGGACGAGACGGCCTGGCGGGCGGCGGGTTCGCCGTCGAGCTGGCGGTATCCGACGGACGTCTCCGGCCTGAACGCCACCTCGGACGAGAAGGTGAAGACCGCCCCGGACGCGCCTGAGGCCACCAAGCTGACGGGCGGGTGGCGGGGCTCGGGCGGCACGCTGCTGAAGCAGGCGATGCCCTGGGCGGAACTCGCCCACATTCCCAGCGGCCCCGACGAGCTGCGTGCCTACCTGGAGGGGCGCATCACGGCGGAGTCCGTTTCGGGCGACCTCGAGCCGCGGCTGCGCGAGGCCTGCATGCAGATCCTGCGCGGGCTGGCCGTCGCGCCCGACGTGCGGGCCGGGGCGTACCGGCTGCTCGCCACCCTGCCGGGCATGCGGGCCGACGGCGAGGTGACCGATCCGCTGGGCCGCCGCGGCCAGGCGCTCAGCTACGAGGTGGAGGCGAGTCCCGGTCAGATGACGGAGGTCCGGTTCGTGGTCGATCCCCGTACCGGGCTGCCGCTGGCGGAGGAGACGACGGCCCCGGCCGCGCTCGCGGACGGCCGCGCGGTCGAGCTCCGCCACTCCACCTCGTACGAGGCCATCGGCTGGACCGACGACCGGCCCGCGACCCGTGGATGAGGTACGCGGCGCCCCGACGGACGGCGTGAGCCCCGCGCCAGGGTTCAGTCCTCGCCCACCACGGACAGGTCGTCGCCCAGGGCGGCGGCGATCCGCGCGGCGCGGGAGTGGTCGTCGAGGCGGCGGGTGAGGTAGGCGCAGGCGTGGTGATGCTCGCGCGACCACCAGGCGGCCGACCCGCCGATACCGCCCTTGGCGATCTTGCCGTGGTCGCGGACGAAGCCCAGCGTCCAGGTGATCCGGGTGCCGAAGACCTCGTCGAAGTCCGTCACCTGGGCGGCGAGGAGGTCGGCGTGCAGCCGGGGCCCGAGCAGCGCGTGCACGGGGCCGTCCGCGCTGGTCAGCCGGGAGAAGAACGCGGCCATGGCGGTGGCGGTGGTGTGCAGGTTGACCGCGCCGAAGACCGACTGCCGCCAGGCCCTGGAGTTGGCCCGCTCGACGTCGAGGGTCCCGTCGGGGATGCGCAGCCAGGGTGCCGCGTGCAGCAGGCGGGGCCAGTCGGGGTCGGCGTACTCGAGGTCGGCGACGCGGTCCAGGTCGCCGTCCGGGACGCCGAACCAGGCGTCCAGGCCCAGCGCGGGCCGGACCACGCCGTTGAACACCTCGCCCAGCGTGGTGCCGGCGCTCGCGCGCAGGATGCCGTCGATCAGGTGCCCGTACGTCAGCGCGTGCTCCCCCAGCGACGACCCGGGAACGTATTCGGGCGCCGCGCGCACCAGGCTCTCCCGCAGCCCGGCGTCGTCCAGCAGGTCGAGCCCGGCGGCCTCGGCCGGGAAGCGCGGCTGGCCCGCCCGGTGGGTGAGCACCTGGCGCAGCGTGGTGCGCTCCTTGCCGTTGACCCCGTACGCGGGCCAGCGCGCGGCGATCGGCTCGTCCAGGTCCAGCGCCCCGTCGCGCACCGCCACCAGCGCGGCCAGCGTCGCGAACGACTTCGACAGGGAGTAGGGCTGGACCAGGGTGCCGGCGTGCCAGGGGCGCCGCCGCCCGGCGTCCATCCAGCCGCCGTCCAGCCGGACGACCTCGCGGCCGTCCCGCCAGACCGACACCCCCGCGCCCGTCTCCAGGCCGTCGTCCACCAGCCGCTGGAAGACCTCGCGCACCGCCTCGTAACCGTCCTCGGCGAACCCCTCGACCGCGCCCATGCCGCCACCTCCCGTTACCGCACGATACCGGCCGGGGGTATATCGGGCAATGCTCAGACGGTCACCTGCCGGGTGAGCCAGGCGGTCGGGTGCTGCCTGATCTGGTCGATCGAGGTCAGGGCGGCGCCAATGACGGCGGCGTCCGGGCCGAGCAGGGCGGGGCGGATGGTGACGGGCGCCCACGCCGCCGTGAGGACGCGCTGGTCGAGCTCGGCCTTGGCGTTCATGGTGAGCCAGGACGCCAGCAGGGAGAAGCTGCCGCCGAGCAGGACGGTGTCGATGTCGAGGATGTTGAGCATGCCGGACAGGGCGACGCCCAGCGCGGTGCCGGCGCTGTCGAGCGCGGCCAGCGTGGCGGGCGTGCCCGCTTCGGCCCGGGCGGTGATGGCGGCCTCGGGGGTGGCGGCCCGGGGTGCGGGCTCGTCGTCGAGGATGGCCGCGAGGCTGGCGTACGTCTGCAGGCACCCGCGCGAGCCGCAGGGGCAGGGCTTGCCGTCGGGGTGGACGGTGACGTGGCCCAGCTCGCCGCTCCAGCCGCGGGCCCCGCGCATGAGGTGGCCGTCCAGGACGATGCCGGCGCCGATGCCGAGGCCGCCGGAGACGTAGACGAAGCTGTCGAGGCTGTTGCCGCCGGCGTAGAGCTCGCCGAGGGCGGCGAGGTTGGCCTCGTTCTCGACGGTGATGGGCAGGTCGAGGTGCCGGGTGGCGGCGCGCAGCAGCGCGCCGGCGTCGACGTTGCGCCAGCCGAGCGCGGGCGCGGACCGCACCACGCCGCCGGAGACCGGGCCGGGGACGGCGAGGGTGGCGGTGACGACGGTGAGGTCTTCCGCGGCAATGGCCTCGATCGCCGCGCCGGCCATGCCGGCCAGGTGGCCCAGCACGTCGGGGGCGCCCCGGCCGGAGTAGGCGGACGGGGCGAACGCCAGGTGGCGGACGGTGCCCGTGAGATCGACGACGCACGCCGCCAGCCCGTCGGCGCGGATGTCGAGGCCGAGCCCGGCGGGGCCCTTCTCGGACAGGGTGAGGCCGACGCGGGGACGGCCCGCGCGCCCGCTGTGGGTCAGGCCGGCCTCGGTGATGAGCTGCCCGGCCAGCAGCTCCTCGGCGATGCGCGTGATGGTCGGCCTGGTCAGGCCCGTGACGGCGGCCAGCTCGGTGCGGGAGATGGGGCCCGCGGCGGCCACGATGTGGCGGAAGACGAGCTCGAGGTTGAGCGTGCGCAGGTTTTCCTGGCGGACGGGCTCCTGCGGCTGCCGGGGCTGGCTCGGTCGTACGTGTGGCGTCATGGTGCCGGCCGGGCGATGTCGGCGAGCTCGGCGGCCGTCCCGGAGGTGAGGACGCCGTCGGCGATCACGAGGACGACGTGCCTGGCGATCGTCTCGCCCGGAGCCAGGACCAGCGGCTCGTCCCAGGCGGGCGACGAGCCGACGCCCAGGTAGTCGCGGGCGCGGACGAACCACCTGTCCTGCGCGGTGGCCTTGTCGCCCGGCGTGAACACCACCGTCCAGGAGCCGGCGCCCACGCCGGTGCCGGCATCGGTGCCGGTGACGGCGACCCATGGGGTGGTCTCGCCGTGCACGTGGCCGACGCCGGCGCCGGACGGGCTGAGCACGCGGGCGCCGCCGGTCACGGCGGGGCCGCGCCAGAAGATGCCGCCGTAGCCGGCGCCGGCCCGGCCGAGCGCGGCGGGGCTGCGGATCGGCAGCGGCTCGCCGGTGGCGTTGGTGAGCCGGGTCTGGACGGCCAGCGACCAGGCGGTCTCGCTGATCCACCGGCAGCCGATCGTGCGCCGCTCCGCCAGCAGCGGCGTCTCGTGCGGGCCGACCCACCGCAGGGTGTGGGTCAGCTCCGTGCTCGTGCGCCGTAGCCACCGCTGGTGCCGCTGTGTGCCGTGGTTGTCGAGCCAGGCGGGCCCGTGCCCGGCCACGAACGTGCGGCCGCCCCAGAAGTTGCGGTCGCCGACGTCGGGGAAGGCCACGCCGATCCCCAACTGGTGCGGGTGGGAGTCGGGGGCGGCGTCGGTGACGGTGGTGCCGGCCGGTGTGCGTACCGGATGCAGGTAGGGGCGCGGCGACGTGGACGGCGGCAGGTCGGGCTCCCACACGTAGTCGGCCACGTCGTGCCCGCGCAGACGCAGGACGGCGACCCCGCGCGGCCGCTCGGCGGGCACCGGACCCGCGCCGGGAGCCTTCATGCTGCGATCGCCGCCTCTCTCCGCCGTCATGATCAGGCCGAGTGGATCTCCCCAGGGTCGATGTGCTTCTTGAGCGTACGACAATTCCCCGGTTCCCCGGCTTCGAGGCCGGCAGGCGTGCCTGGCTCTTGCAGTCCGGTGGTCGCGATGCCCTTGACCAGGTATTTCCGGCCCGCGATGAAGAAGCGGCGAAGCGCGTGGCTGGCTTGTCCTGACCGTGATCCCGGCGCCCGGAGTGGTGGGACACTGAACGGCGCCGATCTCCGAGGAGCTGGTCCGCGTTTCGAGCGCTCCGGCCGTCGACCTGTTCGTCGCCCGCACCGCCCCGGCCGCCGGCGGCCCTGGCCGAGGAGGCGGCGGCGCTGATCCCGTCGGCCACGGCGGTGATCCTGGAGGAGGCGGGCCACATGGCGCACGTGGACCAGCCCGATCCATGGCTGACGGCCGTGGCCGCTTTCGTGAATTGACGGATTTTCGCTAGGTTTGACCGTATGCCGCCCCTCTTATCTAGCGCTCCGCAGCCGTCCGCTCGTATGGCGTGGCTGGACGCGCTGCGGGGGATCGCGGCGGTCGCGGTGCTCGCCGAGCATCTGCTCCAGGTCGCCATGCCGGCCTTGCGCCCCTACTGGTGCAATCTCGGTATCTACGGCGTGATGGTGTTCTTCCTGGTCAGTGGCTACATCATTCCGGCCTCGCTGGAGCGGCGGGGCGATCTGCGGGCGTTCTGGATCTCCCGGGCGTTCCGCCTGTATCCGCTCTATCTCGCGGTCATCGTCCTGACCCTCGCGCTGGCCTGGTGGATCCCGGTGCGCGGCGAGGTGCCCCGGGACCTGTCCGCGGTCGCGGCGCACGCGACCATGCTGACCGACGTGGTCGGCGTGGCCACGCTGGTGGACCCGATGTGGACGCTCGCGTACGAGATGGTCTTCTACCTGGTGTGCGCCGCCATGTACGCGGCCGGCCAGCACACGCGCGGCGCCCTGGCGGCCGTGCTGTTCGCCGCGGGCGCCGTGGTGGCCGGGCTGCTGCTGTCCGGGCCGCCGCTTCCGGGCGGCGCGCTCGTCTGGGTGTCGGCCGCGGCCCTCGTCATCGGCCTGACCTGCGTGTTCACCGGGCGGGGCGCGGCGCCGGCGACGTGCGCGCTGGGGGCCGGGGCGATCGCCCTGCTGTTCCTGAGCAGTCGGGCGCCGTGGTTCGGCGCGGCCATCCTGGCGGTGCTGTTCATCGGCAACGCCGTCAGCCGGTGGGAGCAGGGCACCGGCCGGCTCTGGCCGGTCGTGCCCGCCGCCGTCCTCGTGGCCATGGCCCCGGTGCGGGCGCCGCAGGCCGGATGGTGGTGGGTGCAGCCGGACGTGTGGATCACCACGCTGACGATGGCGGCCGTGACGTTCGCCGGGGTCATGGCGCTGCGGCGGCGGTGGCGGGTGCCGGGGGTCCTGGCATGGCTGGGGGTGGTCAGCTATTCGCTCTACCTGACGCACGTGCCGCTGCTGAAGGTGCTCACGGCGCTGGCGGGAGACCTGCGTACCGCTCCCCCGCCGGTCCAGGTCCTCGTCGTGGCGCTGGCCACGACGGGCATCCTGGCGCTCAGCGGGCTGACGTACCGGCTGATCGAGGTGCCCGCGCAGCGCCTCGGCCGCAGGGCGCACCTCGCCACGGTGGGCGGTTCGTCCCGCGTTTGACCGGTGGCCGGTTCGCAGTCGCCTCTCAGCCAATTTGCAGCTAGAAGGGGTAATCTCCCTCGACATGATATGGCAGCGCAAGATCAACGGAGCGCTGGCCAGGTACACAGGATTCCAAGTCAACCGAGTAGGAAAAGCAGGGCAAGCGGCGAAGGTCCCCGAGAAGCGACCGGACACACCGTTCCGGCCTCCGGCCGACCCCGAGACCGACCGACTGCTGACGGCGCCGGTGTTCATCATCTCGCCCGTCAGGTCGGGATCGACGCTGCTGCGGGCGATGCTGAACGCTCACCCGGACCTGCACGCTCCCCACGAGCTGCACGTACGCCGGTTGAGAGTGGAATTCGATACCTCGCTGGCCGACAAGGCGATGGCGGCCCTGGGGCACAACCGGGCCGACCTCGAACACCTCCTGTGGGACCGGGTCCTCCACCGCGAGCTGGTACGCAGCGGCAAACGCCACATCGTCGAGAAGACACCCGCCAACGCCTTCGCCTATGAGCGGCTGGCGGCCTGCTGGCCCGACGCGCGGTTCGTGTTCCTGCTGCGCCACCCCGCCTCCATAGCCGCCTCCTGGCACGAGGCCAGCCCGGACAAGCGCACCCCGCGCGAGGCCGCCCTGGACGCGTTGCGTTACATGAAGGCCGTGCAGCGGGCGCGTACGGCGCTGCCCGGCCTGACCGTGCGCTACGAGGAGCTGACCGCCGAGCCCGAGAAGATCGGCCGCGAGATCTGCGGCTTCCTCAACGTGCCATGGGCGCCCGAACTGCTCTCCTACGGCACGCCCGACGTCGTGACCAAGGGGCTCGGCGACTGGAAGGACAAGATCCGCTCGGGAACGGTGCAACGGGGCCGCGACCTGCCCCGCGCCGAGGAGGTCCCCGCCGAGTTGAAGGACATGTGCCGGACCTGGGAGTACCTCGGGTGAAGATCCGATACATGCTCCTGCACGCCTACGGCATGGGCGGCACCATCCGCACCGTGGTCAACCAGGCGAACGCGATGGCCGAGGCCGGCCACGAGGTCGAGATCGTCAGCGCGGTCCGGCGGCGCGACGAGCCGCAGTTCGCCATCGACCGGCGGGTCTCCCTGTCGGCGCTTGCGGACCAGCGCGACGGCGTCGCGGCCGACTCCCTGGCCCGCAAGGTGTGGCGGCGGGCCCGCGGCAAGATCGTCCCGTACGGGGAGTTCGCCGCCGACTACTTCACCGAGCGCGTGGAGGGCGCGGTCATCGACTACGTGTCCGGCCTGCGCGACGGCATCCTGGTGACCACCCGCCCGGCGCTCAACCTCATCTCGGCCCGCCGCGCCACCTCGGGCGTGATCCGCGTCGCCCAGGAGCACATGAACCTGGCGTCGTACCACGAGGCGGTCCGCGAGCAGATCGTCCGCTACTACGACCGCTTCGACGCCGTGACGGTGCTCACCGAGACCAGCCGCGTGGAATACCGCAACGTGCTGACCTCGGCGCCGGTGGTGCGCATCCCCAACGCCGTGCACATGGACGAGCGCAAGCACTCCGACCAGAGCGCCCCGGTCGTGATCGCCGTCGGCCGCCTGGTGCCCCAGAAGGGCTTCGACATGCTCATCCCGGCCTTCGCCGCGATCGCGGCCGAGCACCCGGAATGGCGGCTGCGCATCTTCGGCACGGGCCCCTCGAAGGAGCGGCTGCAGGCGCGCATCGACGAGAGCGGCATGGGCGGCCGTATCCGGCTGATGGGCCGCAGCAACCGCATCCACGACGAGCTGGCCAAGTCCTCGGTCTACGCGCTGAGCTCCCGGATCGAGGGCCTGCCGATGGCGATGATCGAGGCGATGGGGCACGCGCTGCCCATCGTCGCCTTCGACTGCCCCACCGGGCCCGGCGACGTGCTGACGCCGGGCAAGGAGGGGGTGCTGGTGCCGCCACGCGACGTCGACGCGCTGGCCGAGGCGCTCGGGCGGGTCATGGCCGACCGCGAGACGCGGCTGCGGATGGGCGCCGCCGCCGCCGAGACGGCCCACTCCTACACCCCGCAGGTCGTGATGCCGCTCTGGGAGCGGCTGTTCGCGGCGCTGGCCGCGGGCGAGAAGATCGCCCACTGAGCAAGATCGCCCGGTAGCGGGGAACTGCCGGGCGATTTCCAGCGTTATGTCCCACAACGCCCGCTGTGCGAAGAAGAACGGAGTCCTGTGGAGGAGTGCAGTACCGGGCCGGGCATCGGCCCGGCGCACCACCTCCGCCCGGCGCACCGTCCACAGCGCCCCGTCGCCTCCGGCACCCGCCCCTGAAGGGCGAACGCCCCCACGCCGGCCACCGACCGCGCCACCACAGCGGCCACCGGCCGCGTCATCTCAAGGAGTTCCTCAGCCGCGGACGGCTATTGGTTTCAGCTTGCCCTCGTCGTCATCCTGGTCGTCATCAACGCGATCTTCGCCGGTAGCGAGCTGGCGCTGATCTCGCTGCGCGAAGGCCAGCTACGCCGGCTGGAGCAGCAGAGCGCGGGCGGCCGCATCCTGGTCCGCCTGGCCCGCGATCCCAACCAGTTCCTGGCCACGATCCAGCTCGTCATCACCCTGTCCGGCTTCCTGGCCTCGGCGACCGCCGCCGTCACCCTGTCCGAGCCCCTGGTGCCCCTGCTCGCCTTCCTCGGCGGCGCCGCCGGGCCGGTCGCGATCGTGCTCGTGACGATCGTGCTGACGTTCCTCACGCTCGTCTTCGGCGAGCTGGCCCCCAAGCGCGTGGCCATGCAGCGCGCCGAGACGTGGGCGCTGCTGGTGGCCCGCCCGCTGAGCATGATCGCCACCGTGTCCCGGCCCGTCGTCTGGTGCCTGGCCAAGTCCACCGACCTGGCCGTCCGCCTGATGGGCGGCGACCCCGGCATGCACCGTGAGGAGATCAGCCCCGAGGAGATCCGCGACCTGGTCGCCACGCACCGCGGCTTCTCCCCCGAGCAGCGCCTGATCATCTCCGGCGCGGTCGAGATCAGTGAGCGTGTCCTGCGCGAGGTGCTGGTCTCCGGCCGCAAGGTCTTCACCCTGGACGCCGCCACCCCGGCCGGGCAGGCGAGCCGCCTCCTGGCCGCCTCCGGCCACTCCCGCGCGCCCGTCATCAGTAACGACACCGTCGCCGGCCTCGTCCTCGCGCCGCTCGGCCGGGTGCCCACCACCCCCGGCGAGACGGTCACCTCGGGCGGCTGGACCCTCCAGGTCACCGCCGTCGACCGCCACGCCATCACCCAGGTACGCCTCCAGCCCGCCGACCAGGACACGAGCCTCACCCCGGCCGGCTGACGTTCACGTCCGACATCCGGGGGCCGGCCTCGAACGCGGTGACCGCGAACGGGCGGCGCGGGTCGTGCTCGACGTGGTGGAGCACCTGCCTCATGCCGCTGATGTGGGCGTACAGCTCGCGGGCCTCCGGCCAGGGGTGCACGAGGAGCAGCAGGCCGCCGGGGTGTACGAGGTCGATGAGCCGGGCCGAGGCGAGCCGGAGCCGGTCGTGGCGGCCCAGGTAGTAGAGCGTCTCCGCGCACACGACGAGGTCGTGGGCGCGGGAGCCCTCAAAGGAGAGCAGGTCGGCGCGGGTGAAGCGCAGGCTCGGCGGCCCCGGACGGGAGCGGGCCCGGTTGAGCGCGCGTTCGGAGACGTCCACGCCGGTCACCCGCGCCTCGGGGTGCTCGGCGGCCAGCAGGTGCGTGAAGACGCCCTCGCTGCACCCCACGTCCAGGATGCTGCGATAGGCGCGGGCGGGCAGGAGGCGGAGCGTGGTGGCGTACTTGTGCTGTTCGTAGTCGTCGCTCCCCAGGCTCCACGGGTCGGGCGAGCGGTGCCACCAGTCGAAGTAGCGGCGCAGCACCACCGCCTGCCCGCGGGCCGGCAGCAGGGACACCCCCTTGAACAGGGCGCGGTGCAAGATCTCGGGCATCGGCTTCCCCATGATCGCAATGTACGAACGACGCCCCCTGGCCGTCATGAGCCACAGGACGGAAGTACGCACTCGTACTCAGGGACTAGGGCCGCCGTCCGCTGGGCGAGACCAGGCCGGTCTCGAAGGCGTACACGGCGGCCTGGGTGCGGTCGCGCAGGCCGAGTTTGGCCAGCAGGTTGCTCACGTGGGTCTTGACGGTGCGCTCGGAGATGACCAGTTCGTGGCCGATCTCAGCGTTGGACCTGCCGTGGGCGATGAGGAGCAGGACCTCCACCTCGCGCTCGCTCAGCTCCTCGACGTGCCGGGCGGCGGGAGCGGGCGCCTTGAGCCGGGCGAACTCGCCGATCAGCCGGCGCGTCACCGAGGGGGCCAGCAACGCCTCGCCGGCCGCCACCACGCGTACCGCCTCGCTGAGCTCGCGCGCCCCCGCCTTCTTCAGCAGGAAGCCGCTGGCGCCCGCGCGCAGCGCCTGGTAGACGTACTCGTCCAGGTCGAACGTGGTCAGCACGACGACCTTCGTCAGCGCCGTGACCTGCCGGGTCGCCTCCAGGCCGTCGAGCACCGGCATGCGCACGTCCATCAGGACCACGTCGGGCAGCAGGTCGGCGACCAGGGCGACGGCCTCGCCGCCGTCGGCGGCCTGGCCCACCACCTCGATGTCCGGCTGCGCGTTCAGCAGCACGGCGAACCCCTCCCGCACCATGGCCTGGTCGTCGGCGATCAGCACCCGGATCGTCATGCGTCCCCATCCTCGGTCAGCGGCAGCCGGGCCAGGACCAGGTAGCCGCCCTCCGCCCTCGGTCCCGCCTCCAGCTCTCCGTCCAGCATGGCCACCCGCTCGCGCATCCCGATCAGCCCGTGCCCCGGGCCGGCCGGCTTCCCGGCCGCGGGCGAGGACGAGGGCTCGTTGAGCACGCGCACCTCCAGCAGGCCCGGCAGGTAGGCGAGCTCGACGTGCGCGGCGGCGCCGGGCGCGTGTCGCAGCACGTTGCTCAGCGCCTCCTGCACGATGCGGTAGACCGACAGCTCCGCGCTCGGCGCGAGCGGCCGGCGTACGCCGACGATCTCCATGCTGATCGGCGCCCCCGTCTCGGCCACGCGGGCCACCAGCCGGCCGAGCTCGTCGATCACCGGCTGCGGCTCGGCCGGGCCCGGGTCGCCGTCCCTGAGGAGCCCGAGAATGCGGTGCAGCTCGTCCAGCGCCTCCACGGCGCTGGTGCGGATCACGGCGAAGCTGTCGATCAGCACCTTCGGCGGATCCTGCAGCCGGTACGGCGCCGCCTCGGCCTGCACGGCCACCACCGACATGTGGTGGGCCACGACGTCGTGCAGCTCGCGGGCGATCCGGGCCCGCTCCTCCAGCAGGGCCTCGCGCGCCAGCGCCCGCCCGGTGTCCCAGCGCGCCAGGGCCAGCCCGCGCAGCGCCTCGCCGCGGGCCCGCACCGCCGCTACGGCGACCAGCGTCGCCCCGGTCAGGACGGTCATGTCGGCCAGCGCGAGCGGCCCGGCCCCGCCGGGGAAGGCGTACCCCAGCACCAGGCCCGCCGCCAGCGTGATCAGCCACCTCGTGACCAGGACGCGCGGCTCGGCCCGCAGCCCGCTCAGCACCAGCACGCTGACGTGGACCACCAGCACCGGCCCCGGCCACACCACCTCGGAGATCGCCTGCTCCGCGGCGGCCACGGCCAGGACGGACCCGGCGAGCGACAGCCACCACGCGGCGACCGGCCACCACAGGGACAGGCCCAGGGCCACCGCGAGCGTCAGCCCCAGCATCCCCGCCGTCTCGTTGCGGACCGCGTAGTCCTCGATCAGCGTGTGCCAGGCGACCGCCCCCAGGAACACTCCGTAGACGCAGACCCCGGCGTGGGCCCAGGCGATCGCTCTCCCATGATCAGCATGTACGGACACAACGACCACCCCACTGCATCTCAGCCCTCACCTGTGAGCCTGCCGCACGTGAGCCCCGGGCGCGCCAGATCCCCGGCCCATCCGGGCGGCACAGGCACTCAGGTCACGGACGGCGCGGTGGCCGGGTCACGGACGACACAGGCGCTCAGGTCGCGGACGGCGCGGTGGCCAGGTCGCGGACGGCGCAGGCGCTCAGGTCGCGGGCAGGGCGGTGGCCAGCAGGACGACGCCGAGCGACGCCGCCAGCGAGGTCACCGCCATGCCGCGCGCCAGGCGGGGGCGGCCGGCGCCCGCGGCCCACCACGTCATGGCGTGCCCTCCTCCTCGGCGGTGGTCCAACGGCACGGTAGATCGTCGAGCAATGATAGGGCCAGACGGCAGAAAGAAGGCGGCCATGCCTGGTGAGCTAGGGGGCAGGAGGTCTGCGATGAAGCCGTCGATCAACCCCGTGCTGCTGCTCATGCGTCTCCACCGACCGGACGGCAACCCGTTGCGCCGCCGTTCCGACCGGCTGGAGTCCATGTTCGTGCTGGTGGGCCTGTTCCTGGTGGTGGCGTGCGTCTGGCCGGCCGTGGGGGCCGGGCGGCTGGCCTATGAGGGCGCGGTGCACGAGGAGCAAGCCGGTTCCGGCCCGCGCCATCGGGTCATGGCGACCCTGCTGGAGGACGCCCCGCCCGCCCGGGTGTCGTTCACGGAGGTCCCCGCCGCCCGGCCGGCGGCGATGGCGCGGTGGACAACCCCGGCGGGCGAGCACGGGAGCGGCCTGGTGCCGGTGCCCGGCCTGGCCAGGGCGGGGAACGCGGTCCCGGTGTGGCTCGACGCCGCCGGCGTGCCCGCCGCACCGCCCGTCGACCCGGTGGTCCTGCGCATGCGGGGGGTCGCGGCCGGGCTGCTGGTCATGCTGGGAAGCGTGCTGCTGGCCCTGGTCGCGTACGCGGGTCTGCGGTGGGGGCTGGACCGGCGACGGCTCAGGGAGTGGGAGGCCGCCTGGGCACGCGCGCACCAGTCGCGCCCGGACCCGCGCCAGCCGTAACGGCGGGTGGCCGGAGCTCGCGTAGGGCGTGGCGGCGTCCGGAGGCCGCGCGGGGCGGAGCGGGGGTCAGGGCTGCTGGAGGGCGTCGTTCACTGCGGCGACGTAGGCGAAGAGCTCCGGTGTCCAGTGGGTGCGGTCCTCGGTCCAGGCCCGGTTGAGCTTTCCGTCCTGGAAGAACCGCTTGCGCTGGGCCTCGGTGATCTCGAGCTGCACGCCCATCCCCGTACGGTTCCGGTTGGCGATGTTCAGCGGGTCGGTGCCGGCCAGGCCGGGCGGCACGACCTCGGCCACCGCGAACCCCGCCGCGTCCAGCGCGGCCTTGACCTTCGTGACGAGGGCCTCGTCGCGGCCGCCGACGTAGGTGGTCGCGTGGGTGCCGGAGGCGCCGTGCCAGGAGACGGTGCGGAAGACCTTGGACTGCAGGGAGAGCGCCTTCGGCTCGTCGAAGTTGCTCGCGGTGATGTGCAGGACACCGTTGCCCGTGCTCTTGATGCCCTCGAACGCGTAGAAGGCGTGGCCGCCCGAGCCGGCCGCGTGATCGGCGAGCGGGGAGGTGCCCCCCTCGATCGCCCCGCCGTGGATGGCGAGGTGGGAGACCTCCGCCCCGGACGGCGTACGCAGGACGCGCCGGTAGTCGGTGCCCTCGACCTCGTGGGCGGCGAGGTCGGCGTAGTTCTCGTAGGTGTCGGCGGACGCGGGGACCGGGACGAAGGCCGCGCTCGCCGCCAGAGCGACAGCGGCGACGCGGGTGGACGCACGGGTGGCTGTACGGGTTGTGGCGACACGAGTGATGACAGTCGGCAACGAACGACTCCTTCATGACGCGGGCCCCGCCCAGGACTCTACCCGCGCGAAAGCCGCGCCCGCCGGGCCGTACGCGCGCGGAGCGGTGTCGTCCGCGCGCGGAGCGGTGTCGTCCGCGCGCGGAGCGGTGTCGTCCGCGCGCGGAGCCGGGTCGGCGGTGGGATAGGGAGCGTCAAACTTAAACAGAATTGATCTGGTGTTTATATATAAAAAGAATG
>NZ_JBFAIM010000053.1:0-104731 GCF_040654715.1 Nonomuraea sp. NPDC050643
GATGTGGGGGTGGTGGTGCCGATTGGTCGGCCGGTGGCGAATACGCGGGTGTATGTGCTGGATGGGGCGTTGAATCCGGTTCCGGTGGGGGTGGCTGGGGAGTTGTACATCGCTGGTGGTGGGTTGGCGCGTGGGTATTTGGGGCGGGCGGGGTTGACGGGGGAGCGGTTCGTGGCTGATCCGTTCTCGGCGGGTGGGGGGCGGTTGTATCGCACGGGGGATGTGGTGCGGTGGAACGCCGATGGTCAGGTGGAGTATTTGGGCCGGGCTGATGAGCAGGTCAAGGTGCGGGGTTTCCGGATCGAGTTGGGTGAGGTGCAGGCTGTGGTGGCCGCTCATCCGGGGGTGGGTCAGGCGGTGGTGGTGGCTCGGGAGGATGTTCCGGGTGACAAGCGGTTGGTCGCCTATGTGGTGCCGGCCGATCCGGATCCGTATCTGGCCGAGTCGGTACGGTCGTACACGATGGATCGGTTGCCGTCCTATATGGTGCCGTCGGCGATCGTCACGCTGGATGGTCTGCCGCTGAACGCCAACGGCAAACTCGACCGCAAAGCCCTCCCCGCCCCCGACTACACCGGACGAACAGGACGAGGCCCGGCCGACCTACGCGAAGAGATCCTCTGCGGCGTGTTCGCGCAGGTGCTGGGCCTGCCTGAGGTGGGCGTGGACGACGACTTCTTCGCCCTGGGCGGCCACTCGCTGCTGGCGGTGCGGCTGGTCAGCCGGGTCCGATCGGTCCTGGGTGTCGAGGTGCCGCTGCGGGCGCTGTTCGAGGCCCCGACGGTGGCCGGACTGGCCGCCGGCCTGGACGAGGCGGGCACGGCGCGCATCTCGCTGACGGCGGCGGAACGGCCGGACCGGGTGCCGCTGTCGTTCGCCCAGCGGCGGCTGTGGTTCATCAGCCAGCTCGAAGGGCCCAGCGCCACCTACAACGTGCCGATCGTGCTGCGGCTCGGCGGCGGGGTGGAGGTCGAGGCTCTGGGTCTGGCGCTGCGGGACGTGGTCGGCCGGCACGAGGTGCTGCGGACGGTCTTCCCCGTCGCCGACACCGAACCCCACCAGCGCGTCGTTCCCCTCGACGAGCTCGGCTGGACCATGTCGACCGCCGAAGTGCCCCCGTCGGACCTGGACCACGCGGTCGCCCAGGCCATGGAGCACACCTTCGACCTCACCACGGAAGCACCCATCCGCGCCTGGCTGTTCCAGGCCGGGCCGGACGAGCGGGTGCTGGTCGTGGTGATCCACCACATCGCCGGCGACGGCTGGTCGAGGGCGCCGCTGGCCCGCGACTTCTCGCTGGCGTACGCGGCCCGCTGCGAAGGCCGGGCCCCGGTGTGGGAGCCGCTCCCGGTCCAGTACGCCGACTACGCGCTCTGGCAACGCGAACTCCTGGGCGACGAGACGGATCCCGGCAGCCTGGTCACCCGCCAGCTCGCGTACTGGCGGGACGCCCTGGCCGGTGCCCCGGAGGAGCTGGCGCTGCCGTTCGACCGGCCACGCCCCAACGTGGCCTCCCATCGGGGGCACAGCGTGCCGCTGCTGGTCCCGGCCGAGGTGCACGCGCGGCTGGTGGAGGTGGCGCGGGCCGAGGGCGTCACGATGTTCATGGTGTTGCAGGCCGCGCTGGCGGTGCTGCTGTCGCGGCTCGGCGCGGGCACCGACGTCCCGATCGGCTCCGCGAACGCCGGCCGTACGGATGCGGCGCTCGAAGACCTGATCGGCTGCTTCGTCAACACCCTCGTCGTACGCGTGGACCTCTCCCACGACCCCCTGTTCACCGATCTGCTCGCCCGGGTCAGGGAACGCGGCCTGTCGGCGTTCGCGCACCAGGACGTGCCGTTCGAGCGGCTGGTGGAGGAGCTGGCCCCGTCGCGGTCGATGGCCCGGCATCCGCTGTTCCAGGTGGTCCTGACCAAGGGCGACACCGTGGACGCGGTCCTGGACCTGCCCGTCGTTCGGCCCGGCGCCGCGTCGGCGGGTGAGCGGGCGGCCAAGTTCGACCTCGACGTGATGGTGAGCGAGGCGTTCGACGGGCAAGGTGCGCCTGCGGGGGTGCGCGGTTCGGTGACGGTGGCGACCGATCTGTTCGACCCGGAGTGGGCCGATCGGATCACCCGCTACTGGGTCCGCGTCCTGGACACCGTGAGCACCGACCCGCGGACCCGGCTCAGCGAGGTCGATCTGCTCGGGGAGACCGAGCGGCGTCGGGTGCTGGAGTCGTGGAACGACACCGCGTCGGGTGATGCCGGCGCGCCGGTGGTGGAGCTGTTCGAGGCTCAGGTGGTGCTTCGGCCTGACGAGGTCGCGGTGGTCGCGCCGGACGGTCAGGAGGTCTCCTACGCGGACTTGGACGAGCGGGCCAACCGGCTGGCGCATGTTCTGGCTTCGGAGGGTGTGGGCGTCGAGTCGGTGGTCGGGGTGTGTCTGGATCGCGGAGTGGATCTTCTGGTGGCGTTACTGGCGGTGTGGAAGGCCGGGGCCGCCTACGTGCCGATCGATCCGCGTCAGCCGGTGGAGCGGATCGCCTACATGCTCACCGACAGCCGTGCGGTGCTGACCGTCACGAGTGAGGAGATCGCCGAGGAGCTTCCGGCCGGGCGGAACAGGCAACTGATCCTCGACGACACCTTCACGACCCTGCGCCTGTCGGCGGCCCCCACGGCCCGGCCGGAGCGGGTCATCAACGGCGCTCAGACGGCTTACGTCATCTACACCTCCGGTTCGACCGGGCGGCCGAAGGGTGTGCTGGTGACTCAGGGGGCGCTGGCGAACTATGTGGCTTCGGTGCCGGGCCGGCTTGGCATGTCCGGCGGCCGGTATGCGCTGGTCCAGGGCCAGGCGACGGACCTTGGGAACACGGTGGTGTTCGCCGGCCTGGCCACGGGTGGGCAACTCCACATCGTCGGCGAGGAGGCGGCCACCGACCCGGCGGCGCTGAGCGCGCTGCTGGCCCAGCGGCGCATCGACTTCGTCAAGATGGTCCCCTCGCACCTGGCGGCGCTGGGCGTGTCCGCCGAGTTGTTGCCCGGCAGGTCGCTGGTGCTGGGTGGGGAGGCCGCCGCGCCGGGCTGGGTGGATGAGTTGCTGGCGGTGGCCGGGCAGCGTGGTTGTGCGGTGTTCAACCACTACGGTCCGACCGAGGCGACGATCGGTGTGGCGACCACCCGCCTGCGTGGGGGACAGGTCCCGGTGGGGTCGCCGGTGGCCAACACGAGCCTGTACATCCTGGACGAACACTTGACACCCGTCCCGCCGGGCGTCACCGGAGAGCTGTACATCGCCGGAGCGCAGCTCGCACGCGGCTACCTCGGGCGTGCCGGGTTGACGGCGGAGCGGTTCGTGGCCTGCCCCTTCGGCGGCGGGCGCATGTACCGCACGGGTGACCGGGCTCGCTGGACCGGCGACGGCCAGGTGCTCTTCGCGGGCCGGGTGGACGACCAGGTCAAGATCCGCGGCTTCCGGGTGGAGCCCGGCGAGGTCAGCGCCGTGCTGGCGACCTGTCCGGGCGTGGAACAGGTCGCCGTGGCGGCCCGCGAAGAGACGCCCGGCGACATGCGCCTCGTCGCCTACCTGGTCGCCGACGACCCCGAGGACGCCCGCGAACTCCCCGCGCTGGCCCGCCGGTTCGCCGCCGACCGCCTCCCCGACCACCTGGTCCCCTCCGCCTGGGTGATGCTGGACGCGCTGCCGCTGACCGGCAACGGCAAACTCGACCGCCACGCCCTCCCCGCCCCCGACTACGCCTCCGCCCAGGCGGCGGGAGGCCGGCAGGCGGCCACGGCGCAGGAGGAGATCCTGTGCCTGGCCTTCGCCGAGGTCCTCGGCCTCGACGGCGTCGGCGTGGACGACGACTTCTTCTCCCTCGGCGGCCACTCCCTGCTCGCCGTCCGCCTGGTCAGCCGCATCCGCGCCCTGCTCGGCATCGAGATCGAGATCCGCGCCCTGTTCGACACCCCCACGGTGGCCGGGCTGGCGGCGGGGCTGAACGCCGCCGGCCAGGCCCGAGCACCCTTGACGGCGGGCGCCCGCCCCGACCACATCCCCCTGTCCTACGGCCAGCGGCGCATGTGGATCATCGCCCAGCTCGAAGGCCCGAGCGCCACCTACAACATCCCCGTCGCGGTACGCCTGTCCGGCCACGTGGACGCCCGGGCCATGGCCGCGGCCTTCCGCGACGTCCTCGACCGTCACGAGGTCCTGCGTACGGTGTTCCCGGCCGCCGACGGCGAGCCGTACCAGCGGATCGTCCCCATCGACGACCTCGGCTGGGAGCTCACCACGACAGAGGTGGCCCCCGGGGACCTGGCGGCGGCGATGGACGAGGCGCGGGCGCACACCTTCGACCTGTCCTCCGAGGCGCCGATCCGGGCCTGGCTGTTCACCACCGGCCCCGAGGAGCACGTGCTCGTCGTGGTGGTCCACCACATCGCCGGGGACGGCTGGTCGTGGGCGCCGCTGGCCCGCGACGTCTCCACCGCCTACGCCGCCCGCCGTGAGGGCGCCGCGCCGCGGTGGGAGCCGCTGCCCGTCCAGTACGCCGACTACGCGCTCTGGCAACGCGACGTGCTGGGCGACGGAGACGACCCCGGCAGCCTGATCTCCAGCCAGGTCGCCTACTGGCGCGAGACGCTGGCCGGTCTGCCCGAGGAGTTGGAGCTGCCGTTCGACCGCTCGCGGCCGGAGGTGGCCGGGCACCTGGGGCGGCGGGTGCCGCTGGAGATCCCGGCCGACGTGCACGCGCGGCTGCGGGAGGTCGCCCGTGCCGAGGGCGTGACCATGTTCATGATGCTGCACGGCGCCCTGGCCGTGCTGCTGTCGCGGCTCGGCGGAGGCACCGACATCCCGGTCGGCTCGGCGCTGGCGGGACGTACCGACGAGGCGCTCGACGACCTGGTGGGCTACTTCGTCAACACCTTCGTGCTGCGCACCGACCTGTCCGGCGACCCCACGTTCCGCGAGGTGCTGGGCCGGGTCAGGGAGGCCGGGCTCGGCGCGTTCGCCCACCCGGACGTGCCGTTCGAGCGCCTGGTCGAGGAGCTGTCCCCGGCCAGGTCGCTGGCCAGGCACCCGCTGTTCCAGGTGATGTTGCTGCTGCAGAACACGGCCGGTGCCGCGCTCGACCTGCCCGGGCTCGACGCCGGGCGGCGGGCCGCGTCCGGGGAGCCGGCGCCGGAGGGCGCGTCGGTGGTGAAGTTCGACCTGGACGTGAGCGTGGGCGAGACGTTCGACGCCGACGGCGCCCCGGCCGGCCTGCGCGGCGCGGTCATCGGCGCGGCGGACCTGTTCGACCACGCATCGGTCGAGCGCATCGCCGAACGCCTGGCACGGGTGCTCGCCGCCCTCGCCGCCGACCCGGGCCTGGCGCTCAGCGCGGTGGACGTGCTCGACGCCGCTGAACGGCGGCGCGTGCTCACCGACTGGAACGACACCGCCGCCCCCGTACCGGACACGACGGTCGTGGAGCTGTTCGAGGCGCAGGCCGCCCGCACACCCGGCGCGACGGCCCTGACCTCCGGCGAGGTGGAGCTCACCTACGCCGAGCTGGACGCCCGCGCCAACCAGGTGGCCAGGCACCTGATCGGCAGGGGCGTCGGGCCCGAGTCGATCGTGGCCGTCGTCTTCGAACGCGGCGTCGACCTGGTGGTGGCGCTCCTCGGCGTGATCAAGGCCGGGGCCGCCTACCTGCCGATCGACCCGGCCTACCCCGCCGCGCGCATCGCGTACGTGATCGCCGACTCCGGCGCGGTGTGCCTGCTGACGGGCCAGGACATGCGCGAACGGCTGCCCGCGTTCGAGATCGGCGACGGCGTGCCCGTCGTCCTGGTCGACGACCCGGCGATACGGGCGGAGGCGGGCACGAGGCCCGAGGTGGCCCTGCGGCCCGAGCACCCGATGTGGGTGATCTACACCTCCGGCTCCACCGGCCGCCCCAAGGGCGTGCTCGTCGAGCACCGCGCCATCGTCAACTTCCTGCGGTCGATGCGGGACATGTTCGCGCCGACGGCGGACGACCGCCTCCTGGCGGTCAGCACCCACGGCTGCGACATGGCCGGCTTCGAGTTCTACGTGCCGCTGGTGAGCGGCGCCCGCGTCGTCCTGGCCGCGCAGGAGCAGGTGCTCGACCCGTGGGCGCTGCGCGCGCTGATCCGCTCCACCGGAGCCACGATGGTCCACGCGACCCCGAGCCTCTGGCGCGGCCTGGTCGCCGACGCCGGCGACGAGGTGGACTGGACGCGCGTCCGCGCGATGATCGGCGCCGAGGCGCTCCCGGCCGACCTGGCGCGCACGCTGCTCGGCAGGACGCCCACCCTGACGAACCTGTACGGCCCGACCGAGACCACGGTCTGGTCCACCGCCAAGGAGCTCGCGGGGGCCGGGGCCGACGTGTCCTCGATCGGCACCCCCGTCGCCAACACCCAGGTCTACGTGCTGGACGACGCCCTGCAGCCCGTCGCGCCCGGAGTGGCGGGCGAGCTGTACATCGCGGGCGACGGCATGGCCCGCGGCTACCTCGGCCGCCCCGGCCTGACGGCTGGACGCTTCGTGGCCTGCCCGTTCGCCGCGTCCGGCACGCGCATGTACCGCACGGGCGACGTGGTGCGCTGGACTCCCGGCGGCGAGCTCCAGTACGTCGGCCGCTCCGACGACCAGGTCAAGATCCGCGGCTTCCGGGTGGAGCTGGGCGAGATCGAGGCGGTCCTGGCGGCGCACCCGCACGTGGCGCAGGCCGTGACGCTGGTGCGGGAGGACACGCCCGGAGACCAGCGGCTGGTGGCCTACGTGGTGCCCGGCGCCGGCGCCGACGACGGGCTCGCCCAGGCCGTACGCGCCGCCGCCCAGGAACGCCTGCCCGGCTACATGGTGCCCGCGGCCGTCGTGGTGATCGACAGGCTGCCGCTGATGCCGAACGGCAAGCTCGACCGCAAGGCGCTTCCGGCCCCCGACGTCACGGTCGAGGAACGTACCGTCCACTGGGACGTCACCTCGATCGCGGCCGGCATGTGCGAGGCGTTCGCCGAGGTCCTCGGCCTGGCAAGCGTCGGCGTGGACGACGACTTCTTCGCCCTCGGCGGCCACTCGCTGCTCGCCGTCCGGCTCGTGGAGCGGCTGCGGCGGCGCGGCGTGACGATCGCGGTCCGTGACCTGTTCGTCGCCCCGACCGTGGCCGAGCTGATGAAGCGGATGACGCTGTCGTCCGTGAGCGACGCGCTCGACGTGCTGCTGCCGATCCGCACCGAAGGCGACCGCCCGCCGTTCTTCTGCATCCACGCCGCCGGCGGCCTGAGCTGGTGCTACATGCCGCTGGCCCGCCACGCCCAGCCCGGCATCCCGCTGTACGGGGTGCAGGCCCGCGGCCTGGACGGCGTTACGGAGTTCGCCGGTTCCGTCCGGGAGATGGCCGCCGACTACGTCGAGCAGATCCGCTCCGTCCAGCCGCACGGCCCGTACCACCTGCTCGGCTGGTCGTACGGCGGCGGCGTCGCGCACGAGATCGCCGTCCAGCTCCGCGCCGCGGGCGAGGAGGTTGCCGCCCTGGTCCTGCTCGACCAGTACCCGTGGCAGCCCGACGAGGAGGCCGCCGACGAGCACGACGACGATCCCGACGCCGTGCTGGAGCGCCAGATGGACATCGTGCGCTGGCAGGCGGGCAACGGCTTCGGCGCGGCCACCGAGGAGGAGATCCGGACGTTCGCCCGCCTCCTGCAGAACCATCGCCGGCTGCGCCGCGGCTTCGAGCACGGGCTGTTCGACGGCGACGTCCTGCTGATCGTCGCCGAGGAGGGCAGGGCGGGGCAGGTGCCCGACCCCGAGCTGTGGCGGCCGTACGTGACGGGCGAGATCGCGCTCGCGAGCATCGCCTGCACCCACTACGAGATCGCCAAGCCCGACACCCTGGCCGAGGTGTGGTCCGCGGTGTCCGGCTGGCTGGGGCTGGACGACTGAGACAGCGAGAGCCCGCCCCCGGCGGCCGGGGGCGGGCTCGGTAAGAAGAAGGGACGCGGCCGGTCAGCCGTGGCGCTTCAGCTCGTGGAAGAAGCCGGGCACCGTCATGAGGTCGCCCGACGCGCTCACCTCGTCGTAGACGTACCTGGCCACGGCGAGGTCGAGCACCCCCAGCCCGAACGGCGAGAACACGACGGGACGGCCGGCCGGGGGAGTGACCCGGCCGTCGAGCACGTCGCAGAGGGTGCCGTCGACGAAGGACCGGCCGCCGCTGAGCTGCTCGGCCAGGTGCGGCGACGTACCCGCCTTCAGGCAGTGCTCGACGTCGTCGAGGATGTTGCAGGACGACAGGATGATCTCCGGCGAGAGGTCGCGCAGCGAGACGTGCAGCACCAGCGGGTTGTGCGCCAGCAGCCCGGGGTCGTGCAGGTGCGGCTCGCCCGCGACCGTGGCCAGCACGACCAGGTCCGACGCGGCGATCAGTGACTCGGCGTCGTCGTGGATCGTGACCCGCTCCTCCCCGGCGCGCGCCAGGTAGCCGCCGAAGCCCTCGGCGTGCCCGCGGTCCAGGTCGAACACGCCCACCTCGTCGAAGGACAGACCGCCCGCGACCAGGTAGGTGTGCACGTAACGGGCGATCAGACCGGTGCCCACGAAGGCGGCGCGGCGCGGGGTCACGCCGCGGGCGGCGGCGAGGGTCGTGGCCGCCAGCGCGGCGGAGGCGGCGGTGCGGGCCGCGCTGATGATCGAGCTCTCCAGGCAGGCCAGCGGATATCCGTTCGCGGTGTCGTTGAGGATCAGCACGGCCGAGGCCCGCGGCAGGCCCGCCGCCACGTTCTCGGGGAACGAGGAGATCCACTTGATGCCGTGAACGTCGACCGGTTCCCCGATCGACGCGGGCAGCGCGATGATGCGGGCCGACGGCCGGTCGGGAAAACGCAGGAAATAGGAGTCCGGATTGACCGTACGGCCTTCGCCGTGCAGCCGGTACGCCGCCTCCACCACGGCCGTGACCTGCTTCTCCTTGCCGTGCAGGACACCGGCGACCTGCTCTCCTGAGACGACGGCGAACGACGGGACCTGAGTCATGGGTGTGCGCTCCAGTGGGATCGGTCGGGCGGGCCGGGAGGGCCGAAGTGCTCGCGCAGCCAGCCCTCCTCGTAGATCGAGTCGAGGTAGCGCTCGCCGAGGTCGGGGGAGACCGCCACCGCGACCGGCTCCTCGCCCGGATACTTCTCCTCCAGCCAGCGCGTGGCGCCGCTCACGACGGTGCCCGTCGAGCCCCCGAACAGGAAACCCCGGGCGGCCAGGTCGTGGCAGGCGCGGATCGTGTCCGTCTCCGGCACGTGCACGACGTCGTCCACCCAGGACTCGTCGACCAGCTCGGGCCGTACGCTCGTGCCCAGCCCCGGCACCATACGGCGCTCCGGGAGGCCGCCGAACGTCACCGAGCCGACGGCGTCGACCGCCACGATCGTCACCGGCGCGCCGCGCTCCTTGAAGTAGCGGGCGCAGCCCATCAGCGTCCCTGTGGTGCCCGCGCCGACGAACAGCACCTCCAGGCCGGGGAAACCGCGCGCGATGGCGGGGGCGGTGTGCCGGTAGTGGGCCCGCCAGTTGCCCGGGTTGGCGTACTGGTTGAGCCATACGTGACGGCTGTCGGAGGCGCACAGGTCACGGACGAACCGGATGCGGCTTTCGAGATAGCCGCCGTTGGGGTCCTGCGCCTCGATCACCATGACCTCGGCGCCCAGCGCGCGCATCAGCCGCCGCGAGGCGGTGTTGCAGCGCGGATCGGTCACGCACAGGAACCGCAGCCCTTTGTCGGCCGCGACCATCGCCAGCGCGATGCCGAGATTGCCCGAAGACGACTCCACCAGCACCGAGTCCGGCCGGATCAGGCCGTCGCGCTCGGCGGCGGCGACCATTTCCGCGGCCGCCTTCAACTTGACCGACCCCGCGAAGTTGAATCCCTCGCATTTCAAATAAAGCGGCGCCCCGGTCACCGTCCGCAGATCTAGGAAAAGGTCTTCGACATTGAACTCTTGCGGAGTTTTGATAACTGGCACTTCGCCGAATCCCCCAGTTGGACGGGAATGGACGCGACAGAAAAGGTCAGGGGGGTCTGAACGAGCGGCCGTACTTTTGTTCCCGGCTCTGCACAACCTTGATCGTCGTAGCTCGGATTACCATACTTGAGGGCATCTCGGACCGGCAAGGCCCGGCTATTCCCCGGCATTTATCGGAGCGTGTAAATGACATTCGCGGACGGACTGCTCGGCCTCGCCGAGCTGCCTCGGCTCCCCATCTCGCCGCCGGAGATCAACCGCGCCCGCGAGCTGGCGATGAGCCGCCCCCACGAGGTGGACCTCGCCGACGCCGTGATCACGCTGGTGGAGCGAACCGCCGCCGCCGGCGACCGCTCCGCGGTCGCGGACGAGCGCCGCCGCCTCACCTACGCCGAGCTCGCCCTGGAGGCGCGCCGCCTGGCCGCCCTGCTGGAACACGAGGGCGCGGGGCCCGGCACGGTCGTCGCCGTGGGCGGCGAACGGAGCGCCGCGGTCGTGGCCGCGTTCCTGGCGATCGAGCTCGTCGGCGCGGTCTACGTGCCGGCCGACGGCACCTGGCCGGCCGCGCGCGTGGCGGAGGTGCTCGCGCGGGCCGGCGCCGTACTGCTGCTGGACACCGGCCACGAGACGGTGACGCCCGCGCTCGCCGAGGGCGCGCGCTCCGCCGGCGTGCGCCTCGTCCGCGTGGCCGAGGCCGGCCGGCACGAGCCGTGGCGGGGCCCGGCCCGGCTCGACGGGCCTGACCAGCCGCGCTACATGCTGTTCACCTCCGGCTCCACCGGCCGGCCGAAGGGCGCGGTGGTCGAGCACCAGGGAATGCTCAACCATCTCCATGCCAAGGTCGTCGACCTGGGCCTGACCGGGAGCGACGTGGTGGCGCAGACCGCGCCGCTCGGGTTCGACATCTCCATCTGGCAGTTGCTCTGCCCGCTCGTCGTCGGCGGCCGGGTCAGCGTCGTCAGCGACGCGACGGCGTACGACTCGGTGGCGTTCGCGCGGCTCGTCCGCCGGGAGGGCGTCACGGTCGTCGAGCTGGTGCCCACGATGGTCCGCCTGCTGCTCGACGACCTGGCCGCCGCCCCCGACACGGGCCCGCTGGACGGCCTGCGGTGGATGCTCGCCACCGGCGAGGAGCTGCCCACCGAGGTGGCGCGCCGCTGGCTGAGCGAGATGCCGCACGCCGGGCTGGTCAACGCCTATGGGCCGACCGAGTGCTCCGACGACGTCACCCACCACACGGTCACGGCCGCCGACCTCGGCCTGCTGCGCCTGCCGATCGGCACCCCGATCGTCAACGCCCGCCTGTACGTCCTGCGCCACCAGGACGACGGCTGGCACGCCTGCGAGCCGGGCGAGACCGGCGAGCTGTTCGTCGGCGGCGTCTGTGTGGGCCGCGGCTACGCCGGCGACCACGACCGCACCCGTGAGGCCTTCTTCGTCGACCCCTTCGAGGCCGCGCCCACCGGGCGCCTCTACCGGACCGGTGACGCGGTGCGGGCCCTGCCGCAGGGCGCGCTCCAGTACCTCGGCCGGGTCGACCGGCAGGTCAAGATCGCGGGCGTACGGATGGAGCTGGGCGAGATCGAGGCCGTCTTCCAGCGGCACCCCAGCGTCGGCGCCGTGGCCGTCGTCGTGCACGACTTCGCCGGCCCGGCCCGGTGAACGCGGAGAGGGCGGACGCCGGCGACCGGCGTCCGCCCTCTCACCCGTGTGTCAGCCCTCGGCCCAGCCGTGGTTCTTGGCGGACTGGAGCAACCCGGCGCGGATCTGCAGGATCTGGTCGCCGGTGAGCGACGGAGCCTCCGTGAGCAGGATCTCCGTGACCTCCCTGACGTACTCGTCGGCGTCGAGCACGTCGCACATGGAGTCGTCGTCCACCGCCGAGCCCAGGCCCACCGCCGGGGGAGCCGTGACGGCCGCCGCGGTGACGCCCTCGGGCAGCCGCACCCGCGACGCCTTCGGCCCTCTGTCGCCCTCTTCGACCTCGAACACGACCGTCAGCCCCGCCCGCACCGCGGACTCCGGCAGCAGCATGTCGTTGACGTGCAGGAACACGTCCTCTCCACCATCATCGGGGGCGATGAACCCGTAACCTCTCGCCCCGTCGAACTTCACCACTCGACCAGAAACCACTACAACCCCCAAACGAATCGGGCCCCTTGCCCGAACACCTCAATGCCGAAGATAGATCTGCCTCCGCGCTCAGGGCGAGCCGTCATCGGCTGCCGGCCGCCTGCTGAGCGAACTGCGTGCGGTACAGATCGGCGTACAGGCCACCGCCCAGCAGCAGCTCCTCGTGAGTGCCACGTTCGCGGACGCGGCCCGCGTCCACTACCAGGATATGGTCCGCGCCGCGGATCGTGGACAACCGATGGGCGATCACCAGCGAGGTCCGCCCGGCCAGCGCGGTCTCCAGCGCCCGCTGGATCGCCGCCTCCGACTCCGAGTCGAGGTGCGCGGTCGCCTCGTCCAGCACGACGATCGGCGGCGCCTTGAGCAGCAGCCTGGCCAGGGCCACCCGCTGTTTCTCACCGCCGGACAGGCGGTGGCCGCGCTCGCCGACCACGGTGTCCAGACCGTCCGGCAGGGCGCGGATCGTGTCCCAGATGAGCGCCGCCTCGCACGCCTCGATCAGCTCCCGCTCGCTCGCGCCGCGCCTGGCGTGCTCCAGGTTGGCCCGCAGGGTGTCGTGGAACAGGTGCGCGTCCTGGGTGACCACGCCGACCGCGTCGCGCAGCGACTGCAGCGCCAGGCCGCGGACGTCCTGGCCGCCGATGCGCACGCTGCCCTCGGTGGCGTCGTAGAGGCGGGGGACGAGCTGGGTGATCGTGGTCTTCCCCGCGCCCGACGGGCCGACCAGCGCCGTCAGCTTCCCGGCCGGCGCCTGGAAGCTGACCTCCCGCAGCGTCCACGCCTCGCTCGCCCGATCCGGTACGCGCGCCGCGACGGACTCCAGCGAGGCGAGGGACACCTCGTCCGCGCCCGGGTAGCGGAAGCAGACCCCGTCGAAGACGATGTCCGGCGCCGCGGGCCCCGACGGCTCCGGCCCGTTCAGTGCCCGCGCGCCGGGGCGCTCGGTGATGTGCGGCTCCAGGTCGAGCACCTCCAGCACCCGGTCGAAGCTGACCAGGGCCGTCAGCGCCGTCGCCTGCATGGAGGCCAGCAGGTTGATCGGCCCGTAGAGCCGCATCAGCAGGGCCACCATGGCCACCAGGGACCCGAGTTCGAGCGAGCCGGCGATGGTCAGCACCCCGCCCAGGCCGTAGACGACGGCCGTGGTGAGCGCCGTGAGCACGGTGACGACGATGGCGAAGATCCGCCCGTACACGACGCGCAGGGTGGAGATGTCGCGTACGCGGGCGGTCTTCCTGGCGAAGGTGTCCAGGTCGTCGTCCGGGTGGCCGTACAGCTTGGACAGCAGCGCCCCCGACACGTTGAAGCGCTCGTGCATCATCGAGCTCATGTCGGCGTCCAGCTCCATCGACTCGCGGGCGAGCCGCTCCTGCCGCCGCGCGATCAGCCGGGCCGGCAGCAGGAAGAACGGGATCATCAGCAGCGCCGCGAGCGTGATCTGCCAGGACAGGTAGAGCATCGCCACGAGGATGAGCACCAGCGTGAGCAGGGTCGAGACCGACTGCGAGAGCAGGGTCGTCACGGCCTGCCGGGCCCCGATCACGTCGGTATTGAGCCTGCTGACCAGCGAGCCGGTCTGCGTGCGGGTGAAGAACGCCAGCGGCTGGCGCTGGATGTGCGCGAACACCTTGGTCCGCAGGTCATAGACCAGGCCCTCGCCGATCCGGCCCGAGCACCACGCCCCCACGTACGCCGCCCCTGCCTCGACCAGGGAGAGCCCGGCCACCAGCAGGCACAGCCACACCACCGTGTCGGTCCGCCGGGGCAGGATGCCGTCATCGATGATCGCTTTGAGGATCAGCGGGCCGGTGGCCGTGATGACCGCGACCGTGACGGTGGCCACCATCAGCAGGGCCAGGAACCAGCGATAGCGCAGGGCGTACGGGAGGATCCGCCGTACCGTGCCCGGTTTCACCCGCTGCCGGGTGATGGAGTCGTCGAACCGCAGCCCCGTCACCCTTTTCGCCGATCTTTTCGCCGCCAATGGACACCTGCCTCGCTGTCGATGGGAAACCCTCGGGTGATCGGCGTCGGCTCCGGGCGCGCCCGGTCAACTGCCGCGTCGGCGCGGTTGAACGGGGAACCGCCGAAAGTTGACTGGCGCACGGCGCCTGCGTTCATAGTTGATTCCAGCGGGGCCGAGCGACGCATCACGCGGCCACCGAACGCCGGACCGGAGTCGTGCGGACCTCCGTTCCCCGGCGCCACCCACACCCGAGAAAGGACGACGTGGTGACGAATCCGTTCGACGACCCGGATGCCCAGTACCTGGTCCTGGTGAACGACGAGGGACAACACTCCCTCTGGCCCATCTTCGTGGCGGTGCCGGAGGGCTGGAAGACGGTCTTCGGGCAGGCAGGACGCCAGGAGTGCCTCGACTACATCGAGAAGTCCTGGACCGACATGCGCCCCAAGAGCCTGATCGAAGCGATGGAGAAGAAGTAACGATCCGTCCCGCGACGTCGCCGACGCACCTGAGGTGGTCGGCGACGTCGGCGTTTCCGGGCGGTCCGCGCCGCGTTCCCCGTTCACGGACGACGCCCGGCCGCCGCTACTGGCCGACCGCCTTCCAGGCCAGGGACTGGTCACGCTCGTCGAGCTGCTCCGCGAACTCCTGCCACGTGACGGAGTACTGGCGGGCCAGCTTGACCACCAGCGCCTCCCAGTGGGGCGGGACCGCGGCGATGAGCTCGGACCAGCACTCCATCGCCATCGCGGTCTGCTGCAGCAGCCGCAGCAGTTGGCGGCCCTCCTCCTTCAGGCGCAGCGAGGGGTCGCGCAGCAGTTTGTCCAGTATCACGGCGGGTTCCGCCCGGGCCGGATGCGTCACCGGGCCATGCTCCGAGCGCCGCCGCCCGACCTGGTCGGGCACCGGACCGTCGGGAGAGGACACCGCGGGGACGACCGTCGGTTTGGCGTTCGTCAGCCGGGCCATCGTGGGCGGCTCGTTCGACAGCATACGTTTGCGGACATCGCTCGCCGTGGCCGGGGAGATCCCGGCGAGCCGGGCCACCTCCCGGAGCGAGGCGTCGGGATTGCGGGCGATGACCTCGGCCGCGCGTAACCGGCCGCTGTCGCCGCTGAGCGGGCGGACCCTGCCATCGCGTCCGATGCGGGCGTTCAACTGCGGCAGCGAGTCGGTTGAACGGCGCCGGATCGAGGCCACGGCCTTCGCCCCGAGCCCCGACGCGCGGGCGATGGCACGGTCGGACATGTGCGGATGAGAGGCGACGATACGGGTCGCGGCGGCGCGCCGGTCGGCCTGGGACAGCGGGAGACCGTGGGCGATGTTCGCCTGCACCGCGCGGAGAAAGGCCTCCTCCTCGGTGCCGTCGAAGAATTCGACGTCAATGGTCTCCTGTCCCCGTATCAGGGCGGCGAGCAGACGGTGCATTCCGTCGATGACGCGCCTGTCGGAGTGGCGGACGAGGATGGGGGGAAGAGGGCCGTCGATTTCGGCCAGCCGCGCTACGTGCTCCTGGTCCTGCCCCTGCAAGCGGGGCGACTCACCAGGCATGAGCGTGGCGATGGGAACGGAAACAATCTTCGGTTCACGGGCTTCGGGGAGTGCGGTCACTCCGGAGGAGCGGGTGCTCGCGGGCTCCAGAATCGGGCCAACTCCGACTTCGTCCAATTGCAAAACTTTCACCCCGTCACTGAAACTTATAAAGCTATCCCCGCGAATTTCCGCTGCAGGATGGGACGCATTTCCGCATGACTGTGCTGTCGCCTTTTAGAGAAGTGTTGACGCGGATACCGGCCTGACGCCGCCTGACACCGGAGGGGGGAGCGAAGCCTCCCGTTCGCCCGTCCTCACCTGTGTCTTTCAACGGAATGCGACCGGTCGATCACGCGCGGGAGGGGCGGGGCGGCAGGCCCGGAGGGCCGCCGAAAGGGCCAAGTGCTCATGATCTACCATCATCCACATAGTGCGTCAGTATGCCAAGTCTGATGAGTTGAGAGACCTGTCAATTGATTCATTGCGCTATATAGGCGGTTTATTTCTTCGGTAAGACCGCGTCCCGGATCGATGTCAAGGCGATCGGTGCGGCTCGTACGCCGGTGAATCCCCTGATCAACCGCTCGCCCGGCGCGTACGGCGGGGCCCCTGCCTAGATACACGCTGGTTGACCCTTGATCTATCAGGTTCGATCGAATTGCTGACCAGGGGCTGCGCCTGTACGGGCGCCCCGGGACGGCGTGCTCGCGCCGGGAGTGCCAGGAGCGCCGGGCCTGCGTCCCGGGTCCGCGTCGCGGCCTTCGCCCGGCTTCCAACCTGGCCGCCCATGGCGCTGTGCGCCTTGACCGGACGCCGGCGGGGCGGCCGGGTGGCGGGCGCGGATCGCTTGTGCGCGCCGGTTCCGCGCGGCGTCCGGCCGAAGAAAGCACGCCTGACGTTGGATCGTTCCGGGACGGGGCACAGCCGACGGGACAAATCGGTCATGCGGGCCTTTATATTAATTCTATGCGAGGTGGCATTAGGTTCTGACACATGTACTTACGGTCGACCCCTCGACGGAATAAGGACGGTTCCGTAGTCCGCTACCTGCAGTTGGCGCACAACGCGTGGGACCCGGCGACGAAGCGCTCGAAGGTGCAGGTCATCTACAACTTCGGCCGCGACGACGCCTCCAACCGTGAGGCGCTGGTACGGCTGGTCGCCTCGGCGATCAAATTCCTCGACCCCGCCCAGATCCTCGCCGCGGCGGCCGACGGGCTGGAGCTCGTGGACTCGCGCCCGCTCGGCGGGGTGTGGGCGCTCGACGGGCTGTGGCGGCAGTTGGAGATCGACAAGACGTTCCGGCGGATGCGTAAGGACAGCGGGCTGGACGCCTCGGCGGAGCGGGTGTTGTTCGCGCTGGTCGCCAACCGGGCCCTGGCGGACTCGCCGGGCCTGCCGGCCGCTCGATGGGTGAACGAGGACGTCTTCGTCGACGATCTGCCGGCCACCACCGAGGACGCCTGCCACCGGGTGACCGGCTGGTTGTGCGAGGTGTCCCACAGGCTGGAGGAAGAGGTCTTCCACCGGGTCGTCGACCGCCTCGACCTCGAGGTCGACCTGCTGTTCTTCGAGTCCTCCGAGGGGGGTTTCCGGCTTGCGCGCGACTTCGCCCCGGATTCGGCCGGCTACGAGGAGCTCAAGGGCAGGGGGAGGTCCGGCTTCTCGTGCCTCGGCCCGCCCCGTGCCTGTCGCGGGCCCCACCAGAGCGTCATCGGCATGGCCGCCACCCGCACGGGCATCCCGGTGCGGGTCTGGTGCTGGCCCGGCTGCACGGACGACGCGGAGATGATCCGGCAGGCCAAGGAGGAGATGAAGGGCTGGACCCTGTCCAGGGTCATCTGGACCGCCGACCGAGGGTGCCCGGTCGCCGCCAACCGGCGCGCGCCGCGTCAGGACGACGACCACCACTACATCATCGGCGAGAAACTGCGCTCCGGATCGGCCGAGGCCGACGCCGCCCTGTCCCGTCAGGGCCGCTACCAGCGCGTCACGGCGAACCTGCGGGTCAAGGAGGTCCACATCGCCGCGGACGAACGCTTCGTGATCTGCTGCGACGCCACGACCGCGCAGCGGGACGCGGAGGTGCGCGCCCGCCTGGTGGAGGAACTCTCCGAACTGATCGCCGACACCGACAGGCTGTCGTTCGCCGAACGCACCGACCTGCACATGGAGATCTCCGCCAATGCCGACATGTACCGCTATTTGCGGTTAACGCCGGGCGGGTTGCTGCGCATCGACGTCAAGACCGTCAAAGCCGAGGAGAACCTCGACGGCAAATACCTGGTCCGTACCACCGACCCCGAGCTGTCGGCCGAGGAGATCGCGCTCGGCTACATGCACCTCCTCGCCTTCGAGAGCGGCTGGCGCGATCTGCACGCCGACCTGCGGCCGATCTGGAGCCGCGGGGAAACGGGCGTCCACTCCTACCTGATGATCACCTGGCTCGCCCTCCTCCTCGTCCGCATCGCCGAGAACCGCACCGGCCTGCCGTGGCAGCGGCTGCGGCGCGAGCTCGACCGCATCAAGCTCGGCACCTTCGCGGCCCGGGAGGGCACCCTGCGGCAGCGTACCGAGATCACCGAGGACCAGCACGACCTCCTCGCGGCCCTGGCCCTCACCCCGCCGCCGCGCATCCTCCAGATCATCCCCGCGAGCCGCTGACCCACGCGGGGGCCGATCACGCGATCGGCCCCCGTTCCCCGTTCCGGGGCCCGGCGGTCACGCGGCTCGGAGAGGGAGGTGCGCCAGGGTCCTGAGCCAGTTGTTGGGGCGGGGGACGGGATCGCCCGCCGGCGCCAGCGTACGGACCCGGCGGACGAGGGTGGTGAGCAGGATCTCGGCCTCGAACCGGGCCATCGCCGCGCCGACGCAGGCGTGGACCCCGGTGCCGAAGGACACGTGGCCCGCCGGCCGGCGCAGGTCGAAGTCGTCGGGATGCTTCCAGGCGCGGGGATCGCGGTTGGCGGCGCCCAGGAAGCACAGCACCTTCTCACCCGCCGGGATCCGGGTGCCGGCCAGCGTCGTCTCCCGCGAGGTCGTGCGGAACAGCAGGGGCGCGGGCGACGCGTGGCGCAGGCTCTCCTCGAAGGCGGGCCGTACGAGTGCGGGGTCGGCGCGGAGGGCGTCCCAGACCTCGGGGTGGACGGACAGCAGGCGCAGGGTCCAGGCCACGCCGTGCACGGTGGTGTCGATCCCCGCCGACAGCAGCGAGCGGATCAGGAGCGCGGCCTCGTCGGCGGTGATCTCGCCCCGGTCGGCGGCCTCGTACAGGTGCGCGCCCAGGCCGCCGGGCCGCAGCGCGTCGCGCCGGCACTGCTCGGTGAGCCAGGCGGTGACCTGGGGAGCCCGCTCCATCGCCTTCTCGAAGAGCCGGTTGCGCGGGCCGAGGGCGTTGAAGACCATGTCGCCGTACAGGAGCAGGTTCTCCCTGTCGTCCGCGGTGATGCCGACGGCGTCGGCGAAGACGCGTAACGGGTAGGGCTGGGCCAGGTCGGTGACGGCGTCGAAGGAGCCCTGGCGGATCGCCTCGCCGACGAGCCTGTCCGCGTGCCGCTCGAACTCGGGCCGCAGCGCCTCGATCGCGCGCGGCGACATCACGCGGGCGATGGCCCGGCGGACGGACGTGTGCGCCGGCGGGTCGGCCTCCAGCAGCAGGCTCCGCGTCCGCCACGGCTGCTCCTTCAGGAAGTTCGCCAGCCCGATCCCCGCCGAGGAGCAGAAGGTCTCGAAGTCACGGATGACGTGCTGCGTCTCGGCATGGCGGGCGGTGGCCCAGATGCCGTAGGCATCGAGGAGGAACACCGGGCCGGCGGCGTGCAGCCGCTCGTAGAAGGGTTCCGGGTCGTGCTGGAAGGCCGCGCCGAAGGGATCGACGTCCATGGTTCTCACATCCTCTGCACACGAGTACTGCATGCAAGGAAACCCGCCGGCGCGAGGTCAGGCCAGACCCATGACGCGCCGCCGACGAGCGTCGCCGCGGGCCGCGTCCCCCCTACAATGATCGTCTCGGATTCGTGATCATCCGTAGCGTCCCGTGGCGAGGAGGGCACCATGGCGTTGCAGCCGCCCCCCGAGCTGGCCGCGCTGCTCAACCTGCTCGTCTCGTGGCCGCTGATCGACGAGGACGCCCTGCACGAGGCCGGTGACCGGTGGATCTCCTTCGCGGTGACGGCCGTGCGCGTCTCCTCCGCCGCGGCCACGCACGCCGCCCGGACCACCGCGCGCAACGACGGCGAGGGGGTCCGGGCGTTCGACGGCGACTGGCGCGACACCTCGGGCCGCTCCGGCGACGCGGTCACCGCCGCGCTGCTCATCGGCGGTGCGCTGCAGCTCTCGGCGATGATCGTGTTCGCCATGAAGGTGGCGCTGATCGTCGTCCTCGTCCGGCTCGCGCTGAACCTGTCGCGGCTGGCCGCGGCCTCGGGGCCCACGGCCGGCGCCTCGCTGGCGGGCGTTCCCGTCGTCGTGGGCGGCGCCCGGAGCGCCGCGCGGGAGATCGTCCGCAAGCAGGGCGACCTGCTGGAACGCAACGCGCTGCGCCTGTTCGACCGCGCCTCCGCGCTGCTGCGCAAGCCGCCCGCCAAGGTGGGGGCGGCGGCGATCCCGCCCGGCAAACGGCCGCCGACGCCCGTGCGTGGCCCCGGCAACGTCCTCGAGGCGGCGGCCGACAAGAGCGTCGACGTCAAGAGCATCACGCCGTACCCCATCTGGCGCCGCAGCCGCGAGCCGGTCTACCGCGCCTCCGACAGCCCTCCGGACGAGGTCTTCGAGCAGGGGTTCCACCCGCCCGACCCGTCGATGACCAACCTGTCCGACCACGTGCTCAAGAGCACGCCCTCCGCCTTCGTCGGGACCAGCAGGCGCAGGGACATCGACGGCGCGTTGCCGCGCAGCCACGTCTACGAGGTGGACGCCCCCGGCGGGATCGACGTCCAGGAGACCGTGCGCGCCGCCGGCCATCTGGCCCACGAGCGCGAGATCGCCTGGCCCGGCGGCGTGCACCGCAGGTACATCTCCGGCGCCTGGGCACAGGGGGCGCCGAGGACGCCGGAGAACTTCATCCCCAACCCGCACTACGACCCCTATCCCGGCCATCCGGGGCTGTCGCCAGGAGGATCGCCGTGACCGACACCCCGCCGCCCTCACCGCCGCCCCCACTGCCGCCCCCACCGCCGGTCACCGACGACCTGCGGCGACAGGCCCGCCGGAGCCCGGGCTCCTGGATGTACGCGATCGATCCGTACTTCGACCCCGACGGCGAGGTCCCGCCGTACGGCATCGCCGGCGCCTGGCAGGTCGACGAGCGCGGCGAGATCACCGGCGAGTTCCGCCACAACCCCCGCTACCGGCCCTCGCCGGTGGCGCTGGGCCACCCCGAGCCCACCGACCCGCTCGACCGTGCCGTGCAGCTCGCCTCGACCGGCTATGCCGACGGCCACGACCTCGTCCCGCTGCTGCTGGAGGCGGAGGTGATCGTGGCCGCCGGCCCCGGCGGCGAGGTGCCGGTGTTCGACACGGGGGAGGGCCGGGCCGCGTTCGCCTACACGGCCCAGGCCCACCTGCCGGACGCCCGGCCGGACGGCGCCACGGGCTGGCAGCGCATACGCGGCCGCGACCTGGTCGCGCTCCTGCCGCCGGGCGTCGGCGTCGCCGTCAACACCGAAGGGCCGGCGGGCGTGCTCCTCGCCCCCGGCGAGCTGCACCGCTGACCCGCGCCTCCGGGCGGGCTCGTCCCGTCACATCCGTTCGATGATCCGCCGCACCTGGTCGGCGTCGTCGGCGGTGCGCTGCTCCACGTCCCGGTAGTTCGCCCGCATGACGTGCACGTCGTCTCCCGAGGTGACCTGCCGCTCGCCCAGCGCCTCGTACACCTCCAGCGCCTTCCTGGTGACCGCGAGGTAGCCGGCCTGGACCATGCTCCCGGCCTCCCCGCCCCAGGGGTCGGCGTCGGTCTCGAGATGGGCGCGCAACGCCGCCACCGCCTCCAGCCAGGTCGCGCCCGTCTCACCCAGCCCCGTGCCGGTGCCGCACAGGTCGGAGTGGGAGATCTCCGGCCCCTCGCCGAAGCCCCCGCTCACCGCTCCTCCACCCGTCGCACGACCAGCTCGACCCCGTCGGCGAACTCGTCCAGCCGCCGCATCACGTCGGCGTGCACCCTCTCCATGGTCCCGGCCAGCGCCCGCGGATCGGTCAGCTCGGCCGCCTCCAGCTCCGGCAGGCCCGCCCGCAGGTCGTCCAGCGCGGCGTTGACCGCCACGAGGATCTCCCGTGCGAGGTCCTCCGACGCCATCCGCATGACCCGGGGGTTGAGGTGCAGCTCGCGCAACCGTCCGTCCGGCGCGGCCACGGCGCGCACCTGCCCGCCCGCCGCCTCCCCGTTCCCCTGCACGGGCGCCTGCGCGCGCGGTTCGGCCGCCCGCGCGAGCGCCTGGACGGTCTCTGCCAGCATCTCGCCGATGCGCTGCCCGTTCTGGTGCATGGTTACCTTTATCGCACGCCCGCGGATGCGCACCACCCCACCCGGTCAGGGGCATACCTGCCGGAACGGCTCCCCGGCCGCGTAGCGCTGCCATTCGGCCCGGGTGAAGGAACGGCCCGCGTTGGCGCACACCGCGTCGGCGGGCTCGGCGGGGGCGGCGACGTGCCACAGCCGCAGCGTCTGGTCGGCGCCCACCGTGGCGAGCATGGTCCCGTCGGGGCTGTAGGCGGCCCTGACCACCATCTTCGTATGACCGGTCAGCGGCAGGCCGATCTGGCGGAGGGCCGCCAGATTCCAGAGCCGTGCCGTGCGGTCCGCGGAGCCGGTGACGAGGGTCTCGCCGTCGGGGCTGAACGTCATCGCGGTGACGGCGTCGGTGTGACCGGTCGCGATGGCTCCGGTCTGACGCTGCCCTGCCACGTCCCACAGGTGCACCGTCCCGTCGGACGCCGAGGTGGCCAGGGTCCCGCCGTCGGGGCTGAAGGCCAGCGCGGCGCCGCGGCTCGTGACGCCGGCGGGCAGCGGGGCGCCGATCTGGCGGTGCGTGGCCACGTCGAAGAGCCGCACGGTACGGTCGTTGCCCGCCATGGCCAGGATGGCGCCGTCGGGGCTGAACGCCTTCGCGGTGACGAAGTCGGTGAAGCCGGGGACGGCGATGCGGGGTCCGACCTCCCGGTGGCCCGCGACGTCCCAGAACCCGACGGAGGCGCCGGGTAACGAGACGACGAGGAGCCCGCCGTCGGGGCTCAGCTCCACATTGACGCGGAGCGTGGCCGAGGAGCCGATCTGACGGCGGGTGGCGGTGTCCCACAGCCGGATGGTGCCGTCGTTGCTCGCCGTGGCGAGCGCCCTGCCGTCGCGGCTGAATCTGGTCGCGTAGACGCTGGCGCTCTCGCCGGGCAGCGGATCGTCCTTGGGCCGCAGGCGGCGACCGGCCTCACGACGGCCGGCCACGTCCCAGAACCGGACGGCGCGATCGGCGCCCTTCGCACCGAAGGCCGCCATGGGATCGGAGGCGGCCAAGGTCCTCCCATCCGGGCTGAACGCGACGCCGTACCCGGCGGGCAGCTCAGGGCCGATCTGGCGGTGCACCCTGGGGTCCCACAACCACACCCTGCCCTCCCTGCCGGCGGCCGCCAGGGTCCTGCCGTCCGGGCTGAACGCCATCCTGGTGAGGTCCGATCGCCTGCCGGTCAGCGCGGGCCCCACCAGCCGGCGACGCGCGGTGTCCCACAGCCTGGTGAGGCCGTCCGTTCCGGCGGTGGCGAGCCGCGTGCCGTCGGGGCTGAAGGCCATGGCCGTGAAGCCGCGGCCGTTGCCGGGTTCGTGCAGGGCGCCGCCGATCTGCTTGCGGCCGGCGAGGCTCCACAACCGGATGGTACGGTCCGCGCTCATCGTCGCGAGCGTCGACCCGTCCGGGCTGAGGGACATGTCGTTGATGTCGCCGGTGTGCCCGGTGAGCGCCTTCCCGATCTGACGGTGCGTGGCGGTGTCCCAGATCCGCACGGTGTCGTCGGCCCCGGCGGTGACCAGGCGTCTCCCGTCCGGCGTGAAGGCCACCTCGTTGACGGATCCGCGGACGGACCCGGCGCGGCCGAGGGTGGCGCCGCGCTGGCGGCGGGCGGCCACGTCCCACAGCCGGACGGTGCCCACGGCGGATGAGGTCGCGAGCGTCCTGCCGTCGGGGCCGAACTCCATCGCCCGCACCGCGTCGCCGGTGTCCATCGGGGCGCCCAGCGGCCGGTGGGTGGACACCTCCCAGAACTGGACCTTGCTGAGGCAGACCGTGGCCAGCACCTTCCCGTCCGGGCTGAAGGCCACCTGGAAGCCCGCGAAGCACGGGATCTCCCGGTGGACGATCGGGGCGCCGAGCCGCCTGCGTGACGCCGTGTCCCACAGCGTCACGACGCCGTCGTCGCTTCCGGTCGCGACGATCGAGCCGTCGGAGGTGAACAGCAGCTCGGTGACGGGTTTGTCCTGCGCCGCGAAGACGCCCCGGTCCGCCCGCGCGGCCACGTCCAGCATGCGGTGGCGGGCCTCCGGGGTCCGGTTGATCCGCCAGGCCGTCACGGCCAGCAGCGCCGACGTCACCGGGTCGTCGGCGATCTCGCTCCGCGCGGCCAGCTCGCGCGAGACCGCCAGCCGTCGCTGCCGGTCGGCGTTGCCCGCCGCCAGATCGGCGTCGCCGGCCGCGTCGACGGCCATGATGGCGGCGACCAGGGCGAGCACCGACAGCACCGCCAGCCCGGCCATCACCAGCGCACGGCGGCGTCCCGCCCGCCGCGCGGCCCGGGTGGAGGCCGCGACGAAGCCCGTCACGGTCGGGCCGGGCGGCGGGAAGCTGCCGGGGTCGCGGTCCCAGCGGCCCTGGCTGTCCTGGACCGCCAGCAGCCGGGCGCCGCGATAGAGGAAGGCGGGGTCGCGGTGGTTGCCGGCCCACTGCGTGGCGTCCTCGACGAGCCGGTCGTACACCGCCTGCGCCGTCATGTCGGGCTCGAGCCACTGCCGCAGCGTGGGCCAGGCGGTCAGCAGGACGTCGTGGGCGATCTCGACGTCGCCCTCGTGCAGGGTGAGCAGGCGCTGGCCGGCGAACGCCGAGAGCAGCTCCTCGATCTCGGCACGGCGCTGCGCCGAGTGCGCGGACGCGGCGGCGTGGATCTCGGCCGTCGTCGCCCGCCGCCGCGCCACCTGACCGCCTGCGGTGATCAGCGTCATCCGCCTGAAGATCCGGAGCGCGGTCTTGCGGTCCTCCGGCGACAGCCCGGCGAGCACCCCGTCGGCGGTGTGCCGCACGGAGCTGCGGACCCGGCCGGACTCCTCGTATCCCCGGATGGTCAGCCGGCCGTTCTCGCGCTTCTCCCAGGTCTTGAGCAGGGCCTGCGACAGCAACGGCAGGGAGGCGGCCTCGAACCCGTCGCCGAGGCGCAACTCGCTCAGGATGACCTCCACCAGGCCGGGCTCGATCGCCAGCCCCGCCGCGGCGGCGGGTCCGGTGATGGCCAGCCGGAGGTCCGACTCCGTCATCGGCTCGACGATGACCTGGCCGTCCTGGAGGGCCTCGGCGAACTGCGGGTAGGCCGCGCATCGGTCCCAGTAGTCCGCGCGCACCCCGATGATCACCCCGGCGCGCGGTGCGCCCTCGGCCATGGCGTGCAGGGCCCGTACGTAGGCCTGGCGCTCGTGCTCGTCGGTCACGACGGTGAACAGTTCCTCGAACTGGTCGACCACCAGAACGAAGCGGCCGGCCCCGGCGACAGCCGCCCGCGGGTCGTCGCGAAGCGCCTCGTACACCGTACCGGCCTGCCCGCCGTACGTCTGCGCCCACGCCTCGGCCAGCGCGCGCAGGGGGTCGGCGGTCGGCGTGAGCAGCAGCCGGGGCCAGGATCGCGAGCCGGGGACCGAGAGCATCCCCTCGGCCAGCGCCGGTATCAGCCCGGCCCGCAGCAGCGACGACTTGCCCACCCCCGAGGGACCCGACACCAGCAGGACGCACCCGTGCTCTTTCAGCCGTGGCCCGAGCCGCTCCAGCAGGTTGCGGATCGCCCGCCGGCGCCCGAAGAACAGCTCGCTCCTGTCGCTCTCGAACGGCGCCAGCCCCTGGTACGGGCACAGGCCGTCCCACGCACGGGACGAGCGCCGGCGGGCACCGGACGCCCCTCGCCGCCGGAGCCCCTCCGCCACCCGCGCCCGCACCCAGGCCAGCGCCCGGCGGAGGCCACCGCCCGCATCCGCTGTCCGCATGGCCCTCATTCTCGCCATGCGCGACCACAGTGATCAATCGCGGAGCCTGCCCTTCACAGGGCCGGCCGCCCCTGCCCGTGGGCGGGGGCGGCCCCGTTATCCGTCGGCGCCCTACGCGGACACGTCTTCGCAGCGGACGGCGACCACCGCGAAGAACACGAGACTGCGCGGATCCTGGGAGACCACCGACTCGAACACGTCGCACGCCGTGAACCCATGGTCCGCCGCGTTCCGCCGGGCGGCGGCCTCGGCGTTGGCGAGCGCGGTGTCCTCGTCGAGGCCCTTGCCGAACCCGTCGAACAGCACGCCGCGCTGCACGGTGGTGGCGGTGGTGGTGGTCGCCGTGTTCATGGTCGCGGCCAGCGCCGCGGCGGGCAGCGCGGCGACGACGGAACCGGCCAGCGTCGCCGTCGCCAGCGCGGCCATCAGCCTTCTCGTCAAGCACGTCATGGGATCTCCCCGTGGTTCGATCGATGGACCTACACGCGGAAGGCGTGCCATCCCGTTCCACCGGTCCCCGGATCACGACTTGACGGCTCCGCCGATGAGATCGGCCGCGACGGGCCGGGGAAGAGGGTGGGCGCGGTTCAGCCCGTCACCGTTCCGGTGCCCTCGCTCGCGCGGGCGCGGGGACGGCGGGCCACGTAGACCACCGCGGGCGGCAGGTTGCGCCAGACCGTCGCGGTCGTCACCACCTCTTCGAAGTGCGTCCGCAGGCCGCCGGACAGCCGCCTCGCCGGAGGCGCCCAGCGCGTCCAGGTGTAGGCGAACTGGGTGTAGACCCCGGCGGGGGACAGCGCGCGGGCGACGGACTCGATCAGCGGGGGCCGCCCGGCGTAGGCGACCCACGGCAGACCGCTGACCACCACGTCCACCGGCCCGACGCCGAGGCCGGCGAGCACGCCGGGCAGGCGTACGGCGTCCTCGCACACCACCTCCACCGACGGGTACGCCCGCGCGATCTCCGTGGCGAACCTGTCGTTGAGCTCGATCACGACGTGCCGGCCACGGCCGCCCAGCCGCCGCTGGACGGCGGAGGTGAAGGCGCCCGTCCCCGCGCCGAGCTCGACCACCACCGGCTCGCCGCGCTCCGGGACGCCCACGACCATCTGCGCCGCGAGCCGTGCCGAACTCGGCAGCACCGACGCCGTCCGCAGCGGCGATCTGAGGAACTCCCGCAGGATCCGGCCGCTGCCGAGGTCATGGTGTCCCTGCTCGATCGCCATGCTCCCGCTCCCCGAGTCCGCTCCGCCGCGCCGCTCCGATCCTCGCGCACGTGTGGCGGTGCGCACATGGCTCGCAGGTGAACACTGTCCCGCCCGCGCGCCACGTCCCGCGGCGGGATCGGTCAGGCCCGAATGGCCATATGGGCCCGGTGGTGGCGCGGGTGCGGGTGCGACGGTTGCGCAACACCGCCCGGCACGATCTGAGCATCAGTCGGGCGGCACGGTGCCGCCCCGGATATGAGGAGTGATGCGGCATGTCTGCTGCGATTCTCAAGAAGGTACGCGGCCGGTGGGCGATCTGGGTCGCGGCGGGGGCCGCGCTCGCCGGCCTCGGCTTCGCGGTCCCGGCGTCGGCCGCGGTGCCGCCCGAAGTGATCATCGTCGACACGTTCGCCACCCGGACGGTGACGGGCGCCGCGAACGTCTTCTTCGACTTCAACGTCCCGGCGGGGAGCTGGACCGCCGAGGCCACGCTCACCGGCCGCAACAACACGGCCGTGGCGTCCGGCCTGGCCTGCACGCTGCTGATCATCAGCGAGAGCAGCACCAACAACGCCCGCACGGTCGCCTCGCTGGGCCCGAACGGCCAGCTCGCCAGCCTGTCGGCGGTCACGGCGCGCACCGTGGGCACCTCCGGGATCGTGCGGCTGTCGTGCAACGCGACCACGACCTCGAACATCTCGGTGTTCAACGTGAGCATCATGGCGACCCGCGTCAACACCCTGACCCGCGTGAACCTCGGCTGAGCCCGCGGCCGGCCCGGTGACGGCCCGGTGACGGCCCCCGACGTTCGTGCAGGCAGCGCACCGCGGGTCGCTGCCTGCCGGCACCGATCCGCCCCCGGGGGCGTGGGCTCAGAACGCGATGAACCCGTACAGCGCGAGATGGTTGGACTTCGTGCCGCTCACGGTGTGGTCGACGCTCGACGGCTGTACGGCGCCCTTGACGAACAGGTAGTCGATCTTCCTGGAGCCGGAGGTCGCCTTCGCCCCATAGCCGGTCATGCCGAATCCGCCGAGCGTGGTGGAGGCGATGTTCGCACGGTTCGCGTCGATCCCGACCACGCGGATCGTGGAGGAGTTCATCAGGCTCGTGGCGTCCGCGCCGAGATGAATGCCGGAACCGCCGATGCCCTTGTCGCCCGCACCCGCGCAGGCATTGGCGCCGTTCTGCTCCGGGAGGTGCATGGTCGCGGCGAAGACCGTCGTCCCCGTCTCCTTGATGGTGAACTTGGCCGCGATGGCACTCGTACGCTTCCATTTGTGGGCGTTGGTGGTGCCGGCATCGTTGCTCGGCGGCTTGTACAGCGTGCATCCGGCCCCGCCGCCGTACGATGTGCCGGGCTTCAACCAGCCCGCGCTCCAGTATTTCGAGACGTCGCCCGTCGCGAGGCTCAGCGTTCTGGTGTTGTAGAGGATCCCGTTGGTCTGCTTCTTCTTCAGGTCGCCGAGATCCTGCTGGCTGCACTTGTGCGTGCTGCCCCACGGCTCGGGGTCGTCCCAGGCCACGATCGCCCGGTAGGTGCCCGCCGGATAGCCGAACTTGGCCGAGAGCTGGTCGGCGTAGGCCGTGGCCTGCCCGGTGCCCCGCACCTGCTGCACGATGAGGAGATCGGGAGCCCGTACGCCGGAGGTGCCCGTCGCGCCGTTGTCGTCGACCAGCATGGACGTGAGGTGGGCCGGGCCCGAGACCCGGGTGCACGAGCCGTCGGCGTTGTTCCGCACCAGGTTCTCGATGTTGTTGTTGTAGACCCGCAGGACCCGATCGGCCGCCGCCTCGGGCGTGGCGCCGGCCTGCGCGACCGAGGCGGTGGTCGTGGTGAGCGAGACGGCCGCCGCGAGCGCCGCCGCACAGAGAGATCGACGATTGATGAGCATGGTCGCAGAGTCAACCATGATCGTCGCGCCGTGGGGAGTGCGCACGGCGGGCGGTGCCGGCGCTTGCCCGGAGGTCACCGGGGCGGGTCGGTCGCGAGCCAGGCCAGGGCCGCCGTGATCAGGGACTCGACCCCGGCGCGCAGCGTGGGGAAGATCACCGGCGCGAAGGCGGGGGAGTGGTTGCCCGGCACGTCCTCCGTCAGGCGGCCCTCCCGCCTGGCCCGCTCGAACACCTCCGGGTCGGCGCAGCCCAGGCCCCAGAAGACCGAGGGCGCCCCGGCCGCGGTGCCGACGACGCCGAAGTCCTCGCTGCCCATCAGCGGCGCCATGTCCGTCACGCGCTCGGCGCCGAAGCGGGCGGTGAGCGCCCGCCGCACGCGGGCGGTGGCCTCGGGGTCGTTGACGGTCAGCGGGAAGGCGTTGAGGGTGCGGAGCTCGGGCGGGCGCGGCGCGCCCGACGCCTCGGCCTCCGCGCGCACCACGCGTTCGACCCCGTCCAGCAGCCTGCGCCGGACCTCCGGCGAGAACGAGCGGAGGTTGACGGTGATGCTCGCCTCGTCGGCGATGACGTTCTCCTTGTGGCCCGCGTGGATCTGGGCCACGGTCAGCACGGCGCGCTCGAACGGCGACACCTCGCGCGAGACCACGGTCTGCAGCCGCATGACGGTGGCCGCGGCCAGGACCACCGGGTCCACGGTGCGCTCGGGCTGGGAACCGTGACCGCCCCGGCCGTACAGGTGGATCTCGATGCTGTCGGCGGCGGCCAGGATCTCGCCGGGGCTGATGAGCACCGTGCCCGCCGGATAGGGGAAGACGTGCTGGCCGAGCACGACGTCGGGGCGGCCGATCAGGTCGAGCAGCCCGTCGTCCACCATGGCCCGCGCCCCGCCCGCGACCTCCTCCGCCGGCTGGAACAGCGCCACCAGCGTGCCCCGCCAGTGCTCGCGCCCGTCGGCCAGCGCCTGGGCGGCGCCCGCCAGGCACGTCACGTGCATGTCGTGGCCGCAGGCGTGCATGACCGGGATCCGCCGGCCCTCGGTGTCCCGCGTGGTGGCGGTGCTCGCGTACGGCAGGCCGGTCGCCTCCGCCACCGGCAGCGCGTCCATGTCGGCGCGCAGCACCACGGTCGGCCCGTCGCCGTTGCGCAGCACGCCCACGACGCCCGTCCCCCCGACGCCCGGGAGCACCTCGAACCCGGCCGCGCGCAGCCGGTCGGCGGCGACGCCGGCCGTGCGCTCCTCCTGGAAGGACAGCTCGGGATGGCGGTGCAGGTCGCGGTAGAGGCCGGCGAGCTCGTCGCACGCGGCGTCGTCGAGCCCGGCCAGGACACCCTCGGTGGCAGCGGTCATGCGGAAGCCCGTTCCAGTTCGGCGATCTCTCCGGAGAGTGTACGGCGCGCGTCCTCGACCTGCTCGGCCGTGGGCGCCGCCCGGGGGAAATCGCCGGGCAGCCCGGCCAGCACGGCGGTGTAGAGCGCCCTGCGGCGCGGGGTCCGGGCCGGCGGCGGCAGCCGGAACAGGGCCGCCACCAGGCGGTCCACGCTGGCGGTGTCGAAGACCGACTCCCACGCCTGCCGCTCGGGCCCGGCCGCGGCGACCGGCCGAGGTTCGGCGCGGAGCGCCCGCGTGGCCTCCTCGTCCACGACCGGCACGCCGTCCGCGGTCCCGGCCAGCACGACGCCGTACGTGCGCCGCGCCGCCTCCGGGGTGACCACGCCGCGCTCGACGTCGCTCAGCACCGCTTCGAGGTCCCGGGCGTAGGGGTCGCCGTAGCCGCCCGCGCCCGAGGTCAGCAGGGTGACGACGTCGCCGGGCTCCAGGGGCAGCATGTCGATCTTGTAGTGCCGGCGCTCGCGCGGCGTGCCCGCGTTGACGATCAGCTCCGTGGGCGCTCCCGGGCCTCCGCCGCGCACGCCCCAGGGCCGGAAGCACATCCGCTCCAGCCCCCTGGCCAGCAGCTTCGAGCCCTCACCGAGCACCCGGAAGGTCAGCTCGAGCCCGCAGCCGCCCCGCCAGCGGCCCGCGCCGCCCGAGTCGGGACGCAGGCCGTAGGTGAGGATCTCGACCCCGATCTCCGTCTCCACGGTCTCGACCGGGTTGTTGGACAGGTTCGAGATGCCGCTGTCGCGGCCGTCCACGCCGTCCGCGCCCTCGCGCGCGCCCGTCCCGCCCACCATCGGCTCCAGGACCTGGACGTTCTGCCGTGCGCCACGCTGCTCCGCCACCACGACCGGCACCACCAGCCCGCTGGAGGCGGCGGGCAGCACGTGCGGGGCCGCGAGCCCGAGCGCGCCGCCGACCGCGTCGTTGACCCGGCTGGCCGAGGCGTGGCGCACGCCCACGGCCGCCGGCGGCACCGGGTTGACCAGCGAGCCCTCCGGGGTGGTGACGCTGATCGGCGCGATGAGCCCCGCGTTCAGCGCGATGCCCGGGTCGAGCGTGCAGATGAGCGCGAGCACCCGCGTGGTGATCCAGGCGTGCGGCCGTCCCAGCGTCGCGATGTTGAACGCGGCCGCCACCTGCGGATCCGTGCCCGTGAAGTCGAGGTGCAGGTCGCCCCCCGCGAGGGTGGCGGTGACCGACAGCCGCACGGGGATGCCGGACACCGCGTCGTCGTCGAGGTAGTCCACGAACCGGTGGGTTCCGTCGCCCAGGCCCGCCAGCGCGGCCCTGGCCCGGCCGGCCGTGTACGCGACCAGGTCGTCCTGGGCGGCCAGCACCGTCTCCGTGCCGTGCTGGGCGATGACCCCGGCCAGCCGCTCGCCGCCGGTACGCAGGGCGGCGCGCATCGCGCGGATGTCGCCCTGGTTCGCCTCGGGCGTACGGCTGTTGGCCGTGATCATCGCCTCGACGTCCCGGACCGGCACGCCGGCGCGGACCAGCTTCACCGGCGGGATCTGCAGGCCCTCCTGGAAGATCTCGTCGTTGACCGGCGACAGGCTGCTCGGCACCCGGCCGCCGATGTCGGAGCAGTGGATGAACGCCCAGCCGTACCCGATCAGCTCGCCCTCGTGGAAGTACGGCTCGATGAGCTGGATGTCGGTCAGGTGCGTGGCCAGCCCGCCCGACCGGTACGGGTCGTTCGTGATGACCACGTCACCCGGCTCCAGCGGCCCCGCGGCCTCGACGGCGGTCAGCACGTTCAGCCCGACGAAGCCGGAGACGCCCATGCCCTTCGGGTAGGCGACGAAGCCGCCGTCGAGCCCGGCGAAGGCGCAGCAGAAGTCGGCGGTCTCCTTGACGTACAGGGACCGGCTCGTGCGTTGCAGGGTGAGGCACATCTCCTCGGTCATGGCCGCCAGCCGGTTGCCGACGATCTCCAAGGTGACGGGGTCGAGCCGCACGTTCATGCCTTTCTGCGACGGAGGTGGAGGTTGCCCGCGCGATCGACGTCGCCGGACCAGCCGGGGGGCACGACGACGGTGGTGTCGTCCTGCTCGACGATCGCCGGGCCGGTGAACGCGTCGCCGACGCCCAGCGCGGCGCGCAGGTGCACGGCGGCGTCGTGCCAGGCGCCCGCCAGCAGGACCCTGCGGTGGCCGGTGGGGCGGGGCGCGCCCGTGCCCGCCGGCACGGTGACGGACGGCAGCTCGGCCATCGGGCTCACGACGCCGAGCCGGGCGGTGCCCAGCTCGATCGGGGCGCGCTGGTCGCGGAAGCCGTACAGACGCTCGTGCTCGGCGTGGAACGCCTCGGCGACGGCCGCCCCGGCGTCCAGGCGGATCGCGTCGAACGGGCCGGTGCCGTCGGGCGTGACGGGCAGGGGGACGCGGAGCTCGTAGGCCTGGCCGGCGTAGCGCATGTCGGTCGCCGCCGACAGCCGTGCCGCAAGGCCCGCGCCGTGCTGCCCGGCGAGCCAGTCGTGTGCCTGCCGCGACAGCTCGGCGAGCACGTCGGCCAGGCGCGCGGCCCCGGCAGCGTCCAGGGGGCGGCGCAGGCTGCGGGCGAAGTCGCGGCGCAGGTCGGCGCCCGCCGCGCCCAGCGCGCAGAACGTCGCCGCCGTCGGCGGCACCACGACGTGCGCCACGCCGACCTCCTCGGCCAGCATGGTGGCGTGGGTCGGGCCCGCGCCGCCGAACGGGACGAGCGTGAACCGCCGGGGGTCGAGACCGCGCTGCGCCATGATCTTCTGCAGCTCGGTCGCCATGCCGGCGGTCGCCACCCGCAACGCGCCCGCCGCCACCTCCTCGGCGTCCCCGCCCGGGCTCGTGGGGGAGCCCAGAGCGATCTCGGACAGGGCCTTGGCGGAGGCGGCGACGTCCAGGGGCATGCGGCCGCCCAGGAAGGTCGCCGGGTCGATCAGCCCCGTCACCAGGTAACAGTCGGTGACGGTGGGCCGGTCCCCGCCCCGCCCGTACGCGACCGGCCCCGGATCCGCGCCCGCGCTGGCGGGCCCGACCTTGAGCACCCCGGCCCCGTCCGCCCAGACGACGGAGCCGCCGCCCGCCCCGATCGCGTTCACGGCGACGACGGGCAGGATCAGGGGCAGCCCGCCCACCGTCGTGTGGGTGGCCAGGTCGGGCGTGCCGCCGACCGTCACGGCGATGTCGCTGCTGGTGCCGCCCATGTCGAAGGTGACGATGCCGGCGATGTCCGACTCACGCGCCAGCCGCGCCGCCGCGGCCACCCCGGCGGCCGGGCCCGACAGAACGGTCTCGATCGGCCGCTCGGCCGCCGAGCGCAGGCTCATCGACCCGCCGTTGGACGCGCTGATGAAGATCGGCGCCGTCACCCCGAGCGCACGCACGCGCCGCTCCAGCCGGGTGAAGTACTCCTCCATGAGGGGCTGGATGTAGGCGTTGAGGCAGGCCACGAGGGCCCGCTCGTACTCGCGGACCTCCGGCCAGACGGTCGCCGAGGCCGTCACCGGCAGAGCGGGCAACCGGTCGCGCAGGCTCTCCGCGACGCCCTCCTCGAAGGCGGGGCGGGTGTAGCCGTGCAGGACCACGACGGCCGCCGCGTCCGCGCCGATCGCCTCCAGGCGCGCGGCCACCCGGTCGAGGGCGGCGGCGTCCGGCTCGGTCACGGGTTCGCCGCCGGGGCCGAGCCGGGCCGGGATCTCGACGATGCGGTTGCGCGGGACGAGGGGCTCCTCCTTGCCCGCGTACAGGTCGAACGAGGACGGCATGCGGCTGCGGCCGATCTCCAGCAGGTCCCGGTAGCCCTCGGTCACGACCAGCGCGATGCGTGCGCCGCGGCGCTGGATGATGGTGTTCAGCCCGATGGTGGTGCCGTGGGTGACGCCCGCGACCTCCTCGGGCCGCAGACCGGCCCGCACGAGGATGGCCGCCAGCCCGTCGGCGACCGCCAGCGAGGGGTCGGCGGGCGTGCTCGGCTCCTTGTGGTGGACGACCAGCCCGCGCTCGGGCACGACGGCGACCAGATCGGTGAACGTGCCACCGACGTCGATGCCGATCCTCGCCGTCACCGGGCTACCTGACGAGCTCACAATGCCTCCGAGATACGAGCGAAGCGATCGGCCACCACCATCACGACCACGCTCGCGGCCATGAGCAGGGTGGACACCGCGGCCATGGACGGATCGAGCTGGTACTGCACGGCCGAGAAGATGCGCAGCGGCACCGTCGTGGTGTTGGCGCCCGCCACCAGCGCCGTCACGGCCACCTCGCCCAGGGAGGTGACCCCGGCCAGGATCGCGCCCGCGAGGATGCCGGGCCGCAGCAGCGGCAGCGTGACGGTGAAGAACACCCGCACCCGGCCCGCGCCCAGGCTCGTGGCCGCCCGTTCGAGGACCGGGTCGAGCTGGGCGGCGCTCACCATGACCGCGCGTACGACGAAGGGCAGCGCCACCAGCGAATGCGCCAGCCACAGGCCCGGCAGCGAGTTGATCAGGCCGACGCCGTGGAAGTAGTAGAGCAGCCCGAGCGCGATGATGATCTCCGGCACCATCAGCGGCGACAGCGCCAGGCCCGTCAGCAGCCTGCGGCCGGGGAACGAACCCTGGGTCAGGCCATAGGCGGCCAGTGTCCCGATCACCACGGTCGTCGGCACGACCAGCACCACCAGCAGCCCGCTCAGCCGGAACGAGACCTGCCAGTCGGGCGAGCCGAGCACCTCGGCGTACCAGCGCACCGACACCCCCGACGGCGGGAACGCCATCGACCCCGAGGGGTTGAACGAGCTGACGACCAGCACCACGAGCGGCGCGATCAGGAACAGGAAGACGATCGCCGCCAGGACCCCGCCCGCCAGGCGTACGGACCTGTCGTAACCCCGCTCACCCATGCAGCCGCCTCTCCCAGATCCGGAACGCGCCGGCCATCAGCGTCGTGGACACGACGGTCAGGGCGAGCAGCGCGAAGCTCAGCGCCGCCGCCACCGGGTAGTCGAACACCGTCGACACCTGCTCGTAGACGCGGATGCCGGTGAGCGGCTGCGTCACCCCGCCGACCAGCAGCGGCGTGATGTAGATGCCCATGGCCAGCGCGAACACGATCAGCGCGCCGGTGACCACGCCGGGCAGGCTCAGCGGGACCGTGACCCGCAGGAACGTCCTGACCGGGCCCGCCCCGAGCGTCTGCGACGCGCGGTGCAGGTTGCGGTCCATGCCGCCGAGCGCCGTGGTCAGCGGGATGATCGCGAACGGCAGCAGCACGTGGGTGACCGCGACCACGACCGCCGGATAGCTGGTGAGCAACTGGGCGGGCTGGTCGCGCAGCCCCGTCGCGACGAGCGCCTTGTTGACGATGCCGTTGCCCGACAGCAGCACCACCCAGCCGTAGGTGCGCACGACCACGCTGGTCAGCAGGGGCGAGATCACGATGACGAACAGCAGGGTCCGCAGCGTGCCGGGCCGCTGCCGGGCCAACGCGTACGCGGCCGGGTAGGCCAGCAGCACGCACAGCACGGCCACCAGGAGCGCGGTGGCCGCCGTCTGCAGGAGCGAGCCGTAGAAGTACGGCTCGGTGAGGACACGTCCGTACTGGGCCAGGGTCCAGCCGGGGAGGGCGGCGTTGAAGGCGCCGACCGGGCTGAAGCTCAGGCGCAGCAGACCGGCGAGGGGGACCAGGAACAAGGCCGCCAGGAAGACGACCAGCGGAAGGACGTGGACCCAGCCCCGCCGCCGCTCACCCGCCCTCGGCGCGCGGGCCGTGACCGTCCCGCCCCGTGAACCGGGCGTCATCGGGCCTCCGCCTCCTGGCCGGGCCCTGTCTCCAGCGCCTCCTGGGCGAGCCCCGTCTCCAGGACGATCACGTCGGCCCGGTCCCAGCTCGCCACGACCGAGGTGCCAGCGCCCGGCGGGTCCGCCACCCCGGCGCCCGTGTCGGCGATCTGCGCGCTCAGCGTGCGCCCGTTGGCCAGCCGCACCTCCACGTGCCAGGCGTCACCGGCGAAGGCCCGGTAACCCACGGTCCCCGCCGCACTCGCACGGCCTTCGGCCAGAGCGGTCTCGGGCAGGGTCAGGCGGATGCGCTCGGGACGGATCGCGACCACCGCGCGCTCGCCCCGGCGCAGGCGGGGCGCGTCGCCGTCACCGTAGCCGTCGCCGCCGGTCAGCCCGGCGACGACCAGCCCGCCGAGGTCGAGGCCGGACTCCGTCACCGTCCCCTCAAGGACGTTGGCGGCGCCGATGAACTGGGCCACGAACCGTGTCGCCGGCCGCCGGTACACCTCGTCCGGCGTCCCGATCTGCTCGATCCGCCCGCCGTTCATCACGGCCACCCGGTCGGACAGCGCCAGCGCCTCCTCCTGATCGTGGGTGACGAACACCATCGTGGTCCCGATGCGCGCCTGGATGGCCCGCAGTTCGACACGCATCTCCCGCCGCAGCTTGGCGTCGAGGTTGGACAGCGGCTCGTCGAGGAGCAGCACGGCGGGCCGGATGGCCAGGGCGCGCGCCAGCGCCACGCGCTGCTGCTGCCCGCCGGAGAGCTGCTTGGGCCGCCGCTCGGCGTACCCCTCCAGCCCGACCAGGCGCAGCGCCTCCCGCACCCGCTTCTCGCGCTCGGCCCGGTCCAGCCGGCGCACGCGCAGGCCGTAGGCCACGTTGGCGGCCACGGTCATGTGCGGGAAGAGCGCGTAGTTCTGGAACACCATCCCCAGCCCGCGCCGGTACGGCGGCCGGTCGGTGACATCGGCGCCGTCGATCACGATCCGTCCCGCCGCCGGCCGGACGAAGCCCGCGATGGAGTTGAGCAGCGTCGTCTTGCCGCAGCCGCTGGGCCCGAGGATGGACAGGAACTCGCCCTTGCGGATGGACAGCCGGTCGAGGTCGAGCACCCGCGCGCCCTCGTACCCGGCGGCCAGGCCCTCGATCTCGACGTGCCCGGCCTCTTCCTCGCACGTCTCGGTCACCCGAAGATCTGGTTCCACCGCTGCTGCCATTCGTTGAGCTTGGGGGTGGCGACGGCGTAGTCGACCCAGGTGAACTTCTCGAAGACCTCGGGCCCGTGCTCCACCCGCTTCTCGAAGGGCTCGCCGTAGTCGATGGAGTCGTTGCCGGCCGCGTACCAGGTGCCCTCGGCGAACGGCTTCTGGTTCTGCGCCGCCGTGAGGTAGTCGAGGAACTTGGCGGCCAGCTCGCCGTTCTGGCTGCCACTGGCCACGAAGTACGAGGTCAGCGCGCCCACCGGACCCGACTTGGGATACGCGTAGCCGATCGGCGAGCCCGCCTCGGCCATGGCGAAGGCGCGGCCGTCCCAGAAGGGCATGATCCAGGCGTCGCCGTTCTCCATGACGGTGGCGGCGTTGCCCGCGTTGGCCGGGAAGGACGACACGCAGTCCTTGAGCGTCTCCAGCTTGGTGAACGCCTTGTCCACGGCGGCGGGGTCCGACAGCGTCCCGCCGTCACTGGTGACCAGGGCGGAGAAGAACTCCAGACCGGGGTTGTAGGTCAGCGGAGGCAGGGCGATGTGCCCGCAGTACTCCTTGTCGAAGATGTCCGACCAGTCCTGCGGCGGGGTCTTGATCTTGTCGGTGCGGTAGAGGAGACCGGTGGAGCCGGTGGTCAGCGGCACGCCGTACTGCTTGCCCTGGTAGGCCGACTTCCCGCTGAGCACGGGGTCGAGCTCCTTCCAGTGCGTCAGCCTGGCCGTGTCCAGGGGCTGGAGCAGGCCCGCCGACGCGGCCGGCAGTGAGGCGTCGGGGGTGAAGGCGATGACGTCGAAAGGCGGGTTCTTGCCTCCGGCCGCGCGCAGTTTGGTCAGCCATTCGGCGTTGGCGCCGTACACCAGGTTGACCTTGGCGCCGGTGTCACGCTCGAACGGTTCCACGAACGACTTCTTGAACAGTTCGCCCCATGCGCCCGCGAACGCGGTCACCGTGATCTGCTGCTGCCCGCCGGAGCCCGTGCCGGTGTTCGACGAGCCGCCCGTGTCCACGCCGCCGCATGCCGAGAGCGTCAGCGCCAGCACCGTGCCCGCTCCCGCCAGCAGAGTGAGTCCGCCCTTCATCTTTTCCTTCCCATCGGAAACAGCCGGCCAAGGGCGCGGGGCAGGGCACGGCTGAGGGACCGCACTTGCCGCCGGAAGCACCATTCGGCTCGACGACCATGTCATCACCCGGGGCACCCCGCCGCGGTCGGGAGGGTTGCCGTCCAGCAAGCCGGGGCTTAGCACTGGACTCGTGACATAAGCGACTATAACAGTAGGTTTTGTCGAAAATCTCTCTGGGGTAGTTTTCGCCTATTGTACGGTTTCTGTGACTTTTGGACACTTTGGGGTCGAACGCGGGTCAGGCACGGTCATACCGCATGACCATCACCTGGGAGGGACGCCGAGCCCGTCGCGTACGGTGCGGGCGGCGGTGACCATGTTGCGCAGGGCCGACTCGATCTCGGACTGTTCGCGCATCCGCAGCCCGCAGTCCGGATTCACCCAGAGCCGTTCGGGCCGGATCGAGCGGAGCAGCCGGCGCAGCGCCCGCTCCATCTCGCCGGGCTCCGGGACGGTGGGGGAGCGGCTGTCGTACACGCCCGGCCCGACACCGCCCCGCAGCAGGGCGGCGCGGGGCCCGTCCGGCGGCGTCGCGCCGGAGTGGGCCGCCTCGACGCTGGTGACGTCGGCGTCCAGGGCGTCGATGGCGGCCACCACCTCCTGCGACCACGACTGGCAGATGTGCGTGTGCACCTGGGTGGTGTCGGCGATGCCCGAGGTGGCCAGCCGGAACACGCCGACGGCCCAGGACAGGTAGAACGCGCGCTCGGCCTGGCGCAGCGGCAGCAGGTCGCGCAGCGAGGGCTCGTCCACCTGGACGACGCCGATGCCGGCGGCCTCGAGGTCGTGGATCTCGTCGCGCAGCGCGAGCGCGAGCTGCCGGGCGATGTCGGCCCGGGGCAGGTCGGTACGGGCGAACGAGCGGGCCAGCATGGTGACCGGGCCGGTGAGCACACCCTTGACCGGCCGGTCGGTGAGCGACTGGGCGTAGGTCGTCCAGCGCACGGTCATCGGCGCCGGGCGGGAGACGTCGCCGTACAGGATGGGTGGGCGCACGCACTGTGTGCCGAGGGTCTGGACCCAGCCCTCCCGGGTGACGGCGAAGCCGCGCAGCCGCTCGGCGAAGTAGGTGACCATGTCCTCGCGTTCGGGCTCGCCGTGCACGAGCACGTCGAGGCCGAGCCGTTCCTGGAAGGTGATCACGCGCTCGATCTCGGCGCCCACCACGCCCTCGTAGCCGGCCTCGTCGATCCGGCCAGCGCGCAGGTCCGCCCGTGCCCGGCGGACCTGCTCGGAGGCGGGGAACGAGCCGATCGTGGTCGTGGCCAGGGACGGCAGCCGGAAGCTGCGGCGCTGGGCCGCGGATCTGACGGACCGGTCCGCCCGGGGACGGCCCGTCCAGGTGACGGAAGCGCCCGGGCACGGCGTCCACCAGGACGGCGGTGTCGAGCACCTGGTCGTAGAAGGAGAAGGTGCCGGCGGGGATCTGGCCGAGACCGGCCGCGCGCAGGTCCGTCCAGACCGACCGGCGCAGCCGCGCGCCCGCCCGCAGCAGCCCGGCGGCGTCCAGGCGGCCCGCCCAGTAGTCCTCCGTGGCCGTGCTCAGCTCGTGCCGGGGTCCGATGCGGGGGTAGCCGAGCACAGTGGTGCCGGGCACGGGCGATGTCATGACTGCTCTTTCTCGTCGGTGGTCGAGGACGGGCGAGGGCCCGGAGAACCGGGCCCCGCCCGGGTCAGCCGGCCTTGAAACCGGTGACCTCGGTACGGATCCGGCGGGCGGCGGCGACCAGGTTCTCCAGCGAGGCGCGCACCTCGGGCCGGCCGCAGGTCTTCAGCCCGCAGCCGGGGTTGGCCCACAGACGGTCGGCGGGGATGGCGCGGCCGGCCCAGTGGCCCTCGACGGCCATGGAACTCTCCTTCGCGAGTCACGGGAGACCTCGACGGATTCCCGGGGCGAAGGGCGCGACCGCAGGGCGGGCATGAGGCCTGCCCGCGGGTCCGCCCGGCCCGCCCTCGAGGCCGTCGACGTCGCCGCACGCGGGGTGCGCGCGGGCAGTGGCAGGTCTTCGGACTCGTGGGCGTCCTGCTCTTGTCCTACTGGCCGTCGCTTCCCCGGTCTCGTGAGGCCGAGTGCTGATGACGGCGGTCGTTCCCACTCACCGCTGCGGGGCAGTCCCGGAGTCGCACCGGGTTCCCTCTTGCGACGCGTCTGCCTGGCGGGCAGGGCGAACCGACTGCAGCACCCACCTTAGGGCGCGGACGATCCACCGGTGACGTCAGGTCCGGCGAAGGCTGTGAGAGCATGCGGGTGAAGGCGACGGCGGACGAGGAAGCCGGTGCGATCCCGGCGCGGTCCCGCCACTGTGATCGGTGAGCGATCCCCGAGCTGAGGCCACTGCCCGAGGGCGGGAAGGCCGGGGTGAGCGTCGACCCGAGAGCCAGGAGACTCACGCGGTCGCCTCCTCGGAGGATTTGGGGCGGATCTCCCCAAGAGAGGACGGTGACGGCCATGCCGTACGGGGCGCTGCTGCTGCGCGCGCTGTGCGCCGGATACCCGGCCGGGGGCGGGCGTCCCGAGCGACGCGTGCTGGAGGGGCTGGCCGCCGTCGCCCTTCCTGGGGAGCTGACCGTGCTCGTCGGCCCGGCGGGCGCCGGCAAGTCCACCCTGTTGCGCACCATGGCCGCCCTGCAGCCCGCGCTGTCGGGCGAGGTGCTGACCGTCGGGTCGCCTCCCGCGCTCGTACCGGCCGCCGACCTCTCCGCCTGGGAGCGGGTGCCGGCGGCCGACGCTTTGGCGCGGGGGCCGGCGGCCATCCTGCTGGACGAGCCGGCCGCCTCGCTCGACGCCGCCTCCCGGGACGCGTTCATGGACCGGCTGCGGCGGCTGGCCGGGCGGCGTCACCTGGTGATCGTGGCCTCCACGGACGACCTCGCACTCGCGCTGCGCGTCGCCGACCGCGTCTGGCTGCTCGAACCCGGCGGCGCCCTGCGCTCCGAAACCCCGCAGGAGCTGAGACCGACAGGGCCGCCCGGCACGCCGCCCGACGGCGGGGAGCTTCGCTGCGGCACTCCGGCGTCCGAGGGAGGCGGGTTCGCGTCCGACGCCGGCGAGCTCTGCTGCGACCCGGCGTCCGACGGCGGCCTCGGGTCCGACGATGGCGAGCTGTCCTGCGATCCGGTGGTGACCGGGCCGCTGGTCGCGGAGGAGCGCGTGCTTGCCACGGCCGTCGCGGACGTCGGCTCGCTCGGTGGCTACTTCGACCTTGCGCCGCCGGGTGCGGGGGAGTCCGGCGAGGGGGGCTGGCGCCCGCTCTCCGACCTGTTCGCCGGGTCCCCCGCGCTGGCTGCGAAGATCGACGAGGTCGCGGAGCGGCTGGGCACCTCCGAGGCCAGGATCGCCGCGTCCATCCTGTTCCAGGGGCTGGCGGCGCGTCTGTGGTCGCCGCCGTTCGGTGTGGCGGTCGCCCACGGCCTGCTGCTCGACCTCGCCCCGGCCGACCTGTGGTGGCGGCCCGTCCCCAGCGGCCCGCTGCCGCTGCGCACGACCCGCCTGTCAGGGCGGCACGTACGCGATTCAGAGAGGCACGTACGCGATCCCGGGCGGTCGGCGGCCTGGCTCTACCAGCGCGTGGTCACCGGTCAGCTCGAACCGCTGGCCGAAAGCGTCGCCGGGCTCGTCAAGCTGGCACCTGGGCTGCTGTGGGGCAACGCCGCCTCCGCGCTGGCCGGCACCGTCCGCGCCGTGGCCCGGTGGCGTCCGGACCTGGCGGGGACGGCGGCCGGCCTGGGCCGCGAGCTCCTGGAGATCGGACGGCTGCGCGGCACCGGCGTGCTGGCCGAGCCCGCGCCCGCCCAGCCGTTCTTCGTCCGGCGTAGCTGCTGCCTGTACTACCGCCTGCCCGGCGGCGGCAAGTGCGGCGACTGCTCCCTCATCCCCGACGAGGCCCGCCGCGCGGATTGGGCGCGGACGATCCGAGAGGCCGGACAAACCTCGTAGCCGCCTTGGGGCGGGACCGGGGCGTTCAGAGTGCCGGCCGGCGGCGAGCGTTCAGGGTGCCGGCCGGGCAGCGTGCGCTCAGGGTGTCGGCCGGCAGGCCGGCGTGACGGGAACGTCCTGGTGGAGGGCCGCCAGGAGCGGCCACGTCGAGGCGGCCATCTCGGCGGGCGGATGCGGGCAGCCGCGCCGGAGCCACTCGGCGGCCACGCCGATGAGCGCACCGGCGATGAAGGCGGCCGGCACGTCGAGCGGCACACCACCCTCCGAGCCGGCGGGTTGCGGCAGGTCGGCGGATCCCGGCGCGGCAGCCCCGGTCGCGGTGCGGCGGGCAGCGGTGCCAGGGATGGAGGTGCCGGGGACGGTGGTGCCGGGGACGGTGGTGCCGGGGTCAGCGGTCCGGCGGGGGGTGGTGCGGGGGGCGGCGCCTTGGTGGGCGGCGGTGTGGACGGCCTCGGTGATGCGGCGGAGGACGTGGTCGATGACGCGGGCGCTGCCGTGCGGCCCCAGCAGGCTGCGGTAGAGGCCGGCGTGCTCGGCGAGGCTGGCGAAGAAGGACTGCAGCGACCGCGTCGGATCCTGGCCGTGGTCGGCCGGGTCGAGGGCGGGCAGGGACTCGATCAGGTCGTCGATCATGGCGGTGCAGGCGGCCTCGGCCAGCTCGTGCACGTCGCGGTAGTGGTCGTAGAAGGCCGACCGGCTCACCTCCGCGCGCTCGGCGACGTCGGCGATGCTGATCTGGGACAGATCCCGATCCTCGACGAGCCGGATCAGGGTGCGTTGCAGGGCCGCCTGGGTGCGCCGCACGCGCCGGTCGATCCTCGGGGCGTTGCTGTCTCCGGCCGTGACCACGCCTGTCACCCTAGCATCACCCAACATCTGTAGGAATTCTTGCAGACGTAAGATAACTTGCGGATGTAAGCAAACTTGGAGAGCTGACACCATGACGAAGACTCTCGGACTCATCGGCACCGGCATGATCGGCAGCGCGCTGGCCCGCCTCGCGGTCGCCGCCGGCCTGGACGTCGTCCTGAGCAACTCCCGTGGCCCCGACACCCTCGCCGGCCTCGTGACCGAGCTCGGCGCACAAGCCCGCGCGGCCACACCCGCCGAGGCCGCCGAAGCGGGCGACCTGGTGGTGGCGACCGTTCCGCTGCGCGCCTACGATCGGCTGCCCGCCGCCGCTCTGGCGGGCAGGACCGTGATCGACACGATGAACTACTATCCCGAGCGCGACGGCCGCATCGCCGAGCTGGACGCGGGCGAGCTGACCTCCAGCGCCCTGGTCCAGCGGCACCTGGCCGGCTCACGGGTGGTCAAGGCGTTCAACAACATCGACTTCCACCGCCTGTTCACCCACGCCCGGCCCGCGGGCGCGCCCGACCGCAGCGCCCTGCCCGTCGCCGGTGACGACCCGGCCGCCAAGGCCGACGTGGCCGCGTTGCTGGACGCCCTCGGCTACGACACGGTGGACACCGGCACCCTGGCCGAGAGCTGGCGCAGTGAGCCCGGCACGCCGGTGTACGTCCAGCCCTACTTCCCCGCACGTCCGCCCGAAGGGCTCGGCGGGGAGGAGGCGTACCGGTGGTTCCTGGAGACGCCGGGCGTCGCGGTGCCCGCCGGCCGGGTCCGGGCGCTGATCGACGACGCCGTACGCGGAAGCGCGGGCGGGCGGCTTCCCTGAGAACGAGTCCCGCCGGGACGGGGACCAGGCGCCCTCCCCCCCTGAAGAAGCGCCTGGTCGTGGGCTCAGGCGGTGCGCTTGGCCCAGAAGTGCCCGCCGATCGGCCCGAACAGCGACAGCGGCGCCTGCGCCGACTGGCTCTGCCCCAGGTGCCGCAGGGTGGCGACGTTCTTGGTCGGCAGGGTGCCGCCAGGACCCGCCACCGCGGTGGGGTGGAACCACTTCTGGCTGTCGGTGTTGTTGCAGGTGGCCACGATCACTTCCACGGTGTTCTTGGCGGTCAGGCAGAGCGGGGAGCCGCTCTCCAGACTGGCCCGCAGCGTGTAGATGAAGGCCGCCTGACCGCCGCCCGAGGAGGAGGTGGCCGTCTGCGCCCACTGACCGAACCTGCTGTTGCTGTCGGGCCGCAGCACGACGAAGGAGCCGTTGAGGTTCGCCGCCGCGGTCATGACCAGCTTGGAGGCGTTACCCCGGTACTCGAGCTCCTTGAAGGTCTCGGCCTGCGCCGGCGAGGCGAGCGCGGCGCCGATCCCGGCCACGCACAAGGCGGTGGCCAGTACGGCGATACGTCTCGGGCTTCGTGATCTGAACATCTGTCCCCCTGAGGAAGGCGACCCGCCGAATTGCGGGCCTCAGGAAGTAGACCTGCCGAGGGGCCGTCCGGTCGGCGCACAAGTACGCACTGCGCCGGTAATCCCGGATACACCTGACAGGTCCCGGGGTCAGTGTGAGGGGAGGAGATCCATGCCGTCGGGGAGCCCCGTGACCGTGGTGGCGCCGTCGCGGGAGACGTTGACCTCGACGTCGTTTCCGCCCACGTTGAGCCCGCCGAAGCTCAGCGCGCCGAGCGGGGCGCCGGGCAGCGGGCGGAGGAGCGCCTGGCCGGCGGGGAGGTCGGGGTAGAGGCCGAGGGCGGCGTGGGCGATGGTGACGGCGGCGGCGGCGGACCAGGCCTGGGGGCGGCAGGCGGCCGGATAGGCGACGGGGCGGAGCACCTCGTCCTGGGCGTCGCCCGCGTACAGCTCGGGCAGGCGGTAGTCGAAGGTCTCCGCGGCGGCGAGGAGGCCGTCGGCGAGGACGGCGGCCTCCTTGGCGAAGCCCTCGCGGGCCAGGCCCGCGATCACGATGGCGGTGTCGTGGGGCCAGATGGAGCCGCAGTGGTACGACAGCGGGCTGAACCCGTCCGCACCGGCCGACATCGTCCGCAGCCCGAAGCCCTCCGCCATGTCCGGCCCGGCGAGGAGGGAGGCGATCTGGGCGGATTCGTCCGCCGAGAGCAGCCCGGAGCCGAGGAGGTGGCCGATGTTGCTGGTGAGGGAGTCCACCGGGCGTTTGTCGCGGTCGAGGGCGAGCGCGGGGAAGCGTCCATGGGGGCCGTCCACCCAGAACGCGGCGCGGAAGCGGGTGGCCAGGCTCCCGGCGTACGCGCGCCACCGGTCGGCGCCCGGCCGGTCGAAGGCGTCCAGGAGGGCGGCCGCGTCGAGGGCCGCCCGGCAGGCGTAGCCCTGCACCTCGGCCAGCGCGATCGGCGGCTCGGCCAGGCGGCCGTCGTGGAAGCGGACGGCGTCGCCGGAGTCCTTCCAGCCCTGGTTGGCCAGCCCCCGGCCGCCGGCGTCGATGTACTCGAGGAACCCGTCACCGTCGGGGTCGGCGTGGTCGGCGAGCCAGCCGAGGGCCGCCTCCAGGTGCGGCAGCAGCGGCTCGACCTCGGCGGCCGGCAGGCCCCAGCGCCAGGCGTCGTGCAGGAGGCTGATCCAGAGCGGGGTGGCGTCGATGGTGCCGTAGTAGGCGGCGGGCAGGCGCCGGTCCTCCCCGCCGAGCGGGAACGCCTCGCGGCGCAGCTCGTGCATGATCTTGCCGGGCGCCTCGCCGGTGTCCGGGTCCAGGCGCGTGCCCTGGTGGCGGGCGAGCACGCGCAGGGTGCTCCCGGCCAGCCGGGTGCCGAGGGGGAGCAGCATGCGGGCGGCCCAGATGCTGTCGCGCCCGAACAACGTCAGGAACCACGGCACGCCCGCGCCGAGGAAGGTGTCGCCGGGTGCGCCCGGCTCGGCCAGGCGCAGCGAGCGCAGGTCGGCCAGCGACCGGTCGAGCAGCCGGGTGATGCGGCGGTCGTCCGCCTGGACGCGCGGCGCGTTCCACTCGGGCGGGCCGGCGGCCGGCACGACCACGGCGGCCGGGTCGTCCACCGCGACCGCCCACCTCAGCGTCGTACGCCCGCGCGGCGGCAGCGCGACCTCCCAGCTCAGCCGCGGGCTCTTGCCGGCCTTGAGCGCGGCGCCCGGCGCGGTGACGTCGACGCGGATCCGCTCGGAGCGCCAGGACAGCCGCTCCTCGCCGGACGGGTCGGCCGCCATGGCGACCCCGGTGGCCCGCCCCGACTTGACCGTCTCGATGGGGGCGAAGTCGCAGGCCAGCTCGATGGCGACGGTGGCGCTCACGGGCACGGAGGCGGTGGAGACGATCTCCACGCTCTCCTCCATCCCGTACGGCGTCAGCTCGCGCACCCGGGTCAGGCGGACCGTGGGATCGGCGCTGCCGCGGTCGCCGAGCCGGCGGGCCAGGGAGACGAACCGCGAGCGTCCCGCCCCGGCCGCGGTGTGCCCGACGGCCTCGGGTTCCCGTTCGTCGACCAGGAGCCGGGCCAGCGACAGCACGCGGCGGTCGGCGCGGAAGAGCCCCTGCACACCGGCCTCGCGGATCTGCCCGTCGGCGCCGCTGAGCGCGCTGGCGGGCGCCAGGACCGTACTGACGAGATCGTGCAGCAAGGGCTGTAGCACTACGACTCCCTCTTGACAGGAACGTGTCGGCGGTGCATCTTTCGTAACACTCCGCACATTTTTGAACGATCTAATCTTGCCTTACGGAACTTTGAACGTTCAAGCCCTAAGAAGGGTGCTCCATGGCCGAAAAGGTGACAATCATGGACGTGGCCCGGGCCGCGGGCGTGTCACGGCAGACCGTGTCGAACGCGCTCAACAGCCCCGAGGTCGTCCGCGACGAGACCCGCCGCCACGTCCTGGAGGTCATCGAACGCCTCGGTTACCGGGCCAACCAGGCCGCCCGCCAGATGCGCACCGGCCGCTCCCGCCTGATCGCCATCCGCATCGACCCCGGCGGCGACGGCATCAGCGGCTCGGTGCTGGACACGTTCCTGCACGGGCTGACCGAGACCGCGGCCAGGGCCGGGTACCGGGTCATGCTCTACACCGCCGCCGACGACCGTACGGAGATCGCGACCTTCGAGGAGCTGCTCGGCTCGTTCGAGCCGGACGCGTTCGTGCTGACGGCCACCCACCACGACGACATGCGCGCGTCGTGGCTGCTGGAGCGGCGGCTGCCGTTCGTGGCGTTCGGCCGCCCGTGGAGCGAACTGCCGGACGCCCGCCACCCGTGGGTGGACGTGGACGGCGCCGCGGGCACCGAGGCGGCCACCCGCCACCTGCTGGCCACCGGCCACCGGCGGATCGGCTTCGTCGGCTGGCCGCCCGGATCCGGTGTGGGCGACGACCGGCGCGCCGGATGGGCGCGCGCGATCGCGGCGCGCGACCTGCCCGCCGACGCCCTGAGCAGGGCCGTCGAGGACGGCATCGAGAACGGCGACCGCGCCGCCCGCGACCTGATCGAGGCCGACCCCGGCGTCACCGCCCTGGTGTGCGCGAGTGACTCCCTGGCGCTCGGCGCCCTCAACGCGGCCGGCTCCTCCGGCCGGCCCGTCGCCGTGACCGGCTTCGACGACACGCCCGTCGCCCGGGCGGTCGGCCTGACCAGTGTCCACCAGCCGCTCGGTGAGGCCGCGGCCGCCTGCGTCAATCTGCTGGCCCGCGCCCTCAACGGCCCCGACGACCCCGGCCGCGAGACCGAAGGGCACGTGCTCCTGCAGCCGTCCCTGATGGTCAGACGGTCGGGATGACCTCCCGCCCCCACGCGAGAACAGGACCCCAAGATGAAGAGAACCCGCAGGGCCGCCGCGCTGGGCAGCCTCGCCTGCGCCTGCATGCTCCTCGTCGCCGGCTGCGGCAAGGGCTTCGACGACGCCCCCGCCCAGTCCGCCCCGCAGACCTCGGGACCCGCCCGGCTCGAGATCCTCATCGGCTCCTCCGGCGAGCCCGAGACCGCCGCCGTCAAGCAGGCGGCGGAGGCGTGGGCCTCCGCCTCCGGCGCCACGGCGACGGTGACCCCGGCCCAGGAGCTGCAGCAACAGCTCGGCCAGGCGTTCGCCGGTGACGACCCGCCGGACGTCTTCTACGTGGACGCCGTGCGCTTCGCCGACTACGCCAGCGTCGGCGCCCTCGAACCGTACGCGGACAAGATCAGCCGGCCGGACGACTTCTATCCGAGCCTGCGCACCGCCTTCACCTACAACGGCAGGTTCTACTGCGCGCCCAAGGACTTCTCCACCCTCGCCCTGATCGTCAACCAGGACCTGTGGTCGAAGGCCGGGCTGAGCGACGCCGACGTGCCCACCACGTGGGAGCAGCTCACATCGGTCGGCGAGAAGCTCAAGGCGAAGGGCATCACCCCGCTGGCGCTCGGGGACACCCGCGACCGCATCGGCGCGTTCATGGTGCAGGCCGGCGGCTGGATCACCAGCCCCGACGGCAAGCAGGCCACCGCCGACAGCCCGCAGAACCTGGCGGCGCTCGACTACGTCCGGACCCTGCTGAACGGTGAGCTGGCCCGCTTCCCGAGCCAGCTCGACGCGGGCTGGGGCGGCGAGGCGTTCGGCAAGGGCAAGGTCGCCATGACCATCGAGGGCAACTGGATCAAGGGAGCGCTCAAGGCCGACTTCCCCGACGTCAGGTACGCCGCGTACGAGCTGCCCGCCGGCCCCAAGGGCAAGGGCACGCTGTCGTTCACCACGTGCTGGGGGATCTCGGCCAAGAGCCCGTACAAGGAGCAGGCGATCGCGTTCGTCGAGGCGATGGTCAAGGCCGACCAGCAGATGGCCTTCGCCAAGGCGTTCGGCGTCATGCCGTCGCGGCAGTCGGCCAAGAGCGCCTACACCACCGCGTTCCCCGCCGACGCCCCCTTCGTCAACGGCGCCGAGTACGCCCAGGGGCCGGTCAACGCGCCCAAGATGGACAGCGTGCTGGCCGACTTCGACACCGGCCTGCAGAAGCTCACCTCGCAGACCCCGAAGACGCTGCTGCAGCGGGTGCAGAAGAACACCCAGGCCGCGCTCGGCACGTCATGACCGGGCGCAGGCCCGGCGCCGCGCGCGAAGCCCTGGCCGGCTGGCTGTTCGTGGCCCCGGTCGTGCTGATCCTGGGGCTGTTCATGCTGGCGCCGATCCTCATGGCCATGTGGGTGAGCCTGACGGACTGGAACGGGCAGGGCAGTCCGTTCCAGTCCGGCGTCCCGTACGTGGGGCTGGACAACTACACCCGCCTGTTCACCGAGGACGGGCTCGCGCGGCAGGACTTCATGACCAGCGTGCGCAACAACGTCTACTACGTGGCCATCGTGGTGCCCGTACAGACGGTGCTGGCGCTGGGCCTCGCCCTGATCGTCAACGCCCGGCTGCTGAGAGGGAAGACGTTCTTCCGCGCGGCGTTCTTCTTCCCGTCGGTGACCAGCTCCGTCGCCATCAGCGTGGTGTTCCTGTTCGTGTTCGCCAACTCGGGGGTGGTCAACGGGCTGCTGGCGCTGTTCGGCGTGGACGGGCCGCAGTGGTTCGCCGACTCGCGGGGCGTGCTGCACCTGGCGATGGGCGCGGTGGGGCTGGTCGACCCGGCCGCCCCGCCGGACGCGCTGACAGGCGGCGGGCCGTTCGGGCTGTCGTGGTGGGAGTGGCTGTCCGGGCCCAGCGTCGCCATGACGACGATCATCGTGCTCGTCGTGTGGACGACGTCGGGGACGTTCATGCTCATGTTCCTGGCGGCGCTGCAGGACGTGCCGGTGTCGCTGGAGGAGGCCGCCATGCTCGACGGGGCCGGCCGGTGGAACGTGTTCCGCCACGTGACGCTGCCGCTGCTGCGGCCGACCCTGTTCCTGGTGCTGACGCTCGGGCTGATCGCGACGTGGCAGGTCTTCGACCAGATCTACGTGATGAGCCAGGGCAATCCGGCCAAGACCACGCTCACCCCGGCGTTCCTGTCGTACCAGACCGCGTTCCGCACCTTCGAGTACGGCTCCGGCACGGCCATCTCGTTCGTGCTGTTCGCCATCATCGTGCTGCTCACCCTGGTCCAGCGGTGGGTCATGAGAGATCGGATCGGGAGGCGCCCGGCATGACCCGCGACCCGCGCACCGGCGCCCGCGCGCTGGCCTCGACGTTCACCGGCTACTTCATCCTGGTCTTCTTCGCGCTGGTGTTCCTGTACCCGTTCGTCATCCAGATCGGGACCTCCTTCAAGACCGAGCCGAACGCGGCGGCCAACCCCCTGTCACCGATCCCCGACCCCGTCACCCTCGCCGGATACGAGCGGGTGTTCGCCGGCACCGACCTGCCGCTGTGGCTGGGCAACTCGGCGCTGGTGACGATCGTGGTCACGGTCCTGCGGGTGCTGCTGGACTCCATGGCCAGCTACGCGCTGGCCCGGCTGCGCTTCGGCGGCCGGCGGGCGCTGTTCGCGGCGATCGTGGCGATCATGGCGGTGCCCGGCGTGGTGCTGTTCATCCCGAAGTTCCTGGTGCTGAACCAGCTCGGCCTGTACGACAGCTACACCGCGCTCATCCTGCCGGTGATCGTGGACGCGGCCGGGGTGTTCATCATGAAGCAGTTCTTCGAGTCGATCCCGCCCACCGTGGAGGAGGCCGCGCGGGTGGACGGGGCCGGGGTGTTCCGCACGTTCTGGTCCGTGGTGCTGCCGATGTCCAGACCCGCGCTGATCACGCTCACCATCATCTCCTTCCAGGGCACCTGGAACGAGTTCCCGCACAGCCTGGTCGCGGTGCAGGACCCCGCGCTGTTCACGCTGCCGCGCGGGCTGGCCGACCTGGTGAGCGGGTCGCTGGGCAAGGGCACCCAGTATCCGCTCAAGCTGGGCGCGGCCGTGCTGGCGACCGTACCGGTGGCGGTGGTGTTCGTGGTGTTCCAGCGGTACTTCGTACGCGGGGCCAACGAGGGCGCGGAGAAGGGGTGAGGCGCTTCCTGCTCAGGTCGGGTGGCGGCTGTGCCGGTGGGCGATGAGGGCGATGCTCGTGAGCAGGACCAGGGCCGCCGCCACCGCGGGTACGGGGCCGACGGTCAGATGCAGCGCGGCACCGGCCAGCGCACCGAGGAACATCGCCACGATGGAGACGAACCGCCGAAAGGCCGCCCGCCCCGGCACGTCGGCGGCCAGGCCGGTCAGAGTGGTGGTGAGGACGTTGGTGGTCAGATCGGGCACCGCCAGGCCGCGTACGGACGCGTTCTGCAGGCCCATGCCGCACCCGAGCAGCCCGATGAGCGCCGCCCGCGCCCCCGCCCCCTCGTGGCCCGCCAGCAGGGCCACGACGAGGGCGGCCGCGACGAGGGCCGCGTGCACGGTGGTGGCGGCGGCGAACGCGCGCCGCGCCTCCCCCATGCGCCTGGTCACCTGGCCGGCACTCCACGCGCCGGTGACGAACGACGCCAGTGCCAGGGGCGACGCCCATTTCGACAGGTAGGGGTCGCCGGCCAGGGCGAACCCGAGGAAGACGATGTTGCCGGTCATGTTGGCGACGAAGACGCGGCCCAGCCCGAGGTAGCTGACGGCGTCCACAAGGCCGGTCACCAGGGCCAGCGGGATCAGCAGCGCGGGCAGGACACCGTGGGGGTCCGTGCCGTGGGGGTTTGCGTCGTGCGGGTTCGTGCTGCGTGGGTTCGTGTTACGCGGGAACAACCCGTCGGCGATCCACCGCGACCAGCCCTTCACGGGCCCTCCGCGACGCGCGCCCCAGATCGCCGGTGCGGCGGCGGGACCATGCTCGTGCGGCGAGGGCGAGGGGCGTTTTCGGTGGGTGGGTTCACGTTCGCCCCGCGAGGCCGTGGGGCGGCTCGGTCGCTGGATGCGCGCTCGGCAGGGCGTGATCTCATGCCGGGTTTCGGGGCAGGTTCCTGGCCAGTGCGGCGAGGCGGGTGGCTCGCGGTGGAGGGTAGGGCTCCGCGGCGCGACGTTCGCCCGAGGCGAGCCGGTAGGGCACGAGCGTGACCATCACCCCGGCGATCAGCAGCAGCCGCTCCCGCAGGCGCGCGGCCAGCCGGTTGTGCAGGACGTGCTCCCACCAGTGGCCGATCACGTACTCGACGATGTAGACGGTCACGATCTCGCCGGGGTGCCGGTCCAGCCGCTCGCGTACGTGCTGGAGCACCGGCCCCACGGTCGTCCGGTACGGCGAGTCGATCAGCGTGAGCGCCACGCCCGGGGCATAGTGCTCCCAGCCGTCGCGCAGCTCCCGGGTCACCTCCTCGTCGATGCACACGTGGACCGCCTCCAGGCCGGCCGGGCGGGTGGCGGCGGCGTACGCCACGGCCTGGAGGGCGGGGCTGCTCAGCCGGGACACCAGCACCATGGCGTGGCCCCCGGCCGGGCGGGCCAGGGGCGCGGCCGGGCGGGTCGCCTCCCGTACCCGGTCATAGTGCCGCCGGATGCCCTTCATGAGCAGGAACAGCGTGGGCATGGCCAGGCACACGATCCACGCCCCGTTGAGGAACTTGGTGACCAGGACGATCACCAGCACCACGGCGGTCACGACCGCTCCGACCGCGTTGATCGCCTGGCGGCGCCGTACGCCCGGCGAGAACGGCCGGCCGGTCCGCTGCCAGTGCCGCACCATGCCGGCCTGGCTGAGCGTGAACGATATGAAGACGCCGATGATGTAGAGCTGGATCAGGCGTGAGCTGTTGGCGTCGAAGGCGATGAGCAGGATCGCCGCGGCCGTGGCGAGCAGCAGGATCCCGTTGCTGAAGACCAGGCGGTCGCCGCGCTTGTGGAGCTGCCTGGACAGGTAGGAGTCCGCGGACAGGATCGAGGCCAGCATGGGGAACCCGTTGTAGGCGGTGTTGGCCGCCATGATCAGGATGGCCGCGGTGGTGGCCTGGAGGAAGGCGTACAGGAGGCCGCCGCCGAAGACGGCGTCGCCGATCTGGGCGAGCGCGGTGGGCTCGACGTAGTTCGCCGGCGTCCCGGCGAGCCGGCCGGGATGATCGGGGTCGGTCATCCGTACGCCCGTGAACAGCGCCAGCACCGTGATGCCGGAGAACATGGTGATCGACAGGACTCCCATGATCGCCAGCGTGTTCGCCGCGTTCCTGCTCTTGGGCGGCCGGAACGCGGGGACGCCGTTGCTGACGGCCTCCACGCCCGTGAGCGCCGTGCAGCCCGAGGCGAACGCCCGCAGCACCAGGAAGATCGCCACCACGCCGACGGGCTGGTAGAGCGGGTCGACGGCGAAGTCCGCACTGACGGCGCGCGGCCGGTCCCCGGTGGCCAGCCGCCACGCCGCGACCAGGAACAGCAGGTAGACGGCGGCGATGAAGGCATAGGTGGGTACGGCGAACCCGCGCCCCGACTCCCGCGTGCCGCGCAGGTTGATCAGGGTGAGGAGCACGACGAAGGCCACGCCCAGGGCCGCGGACCAGCCCTCCATCGCCGGGACGTACGAGGTGATCGCGTCGACGCCGGCGGCGACGGACACGGCCACCGTCAGCACGTAGTCGACCAGCAGCGCGCTCGCCGCGACCAGGCTGGCGTCGACCCCCAGGTTCTCCCGGCTGACGATGTACGCGCCGCCGCCGTTGGGGTAGGCGTAGCAGGTCTGCCGGTAGGACACGATGATGATGACCAGCATGACCACGATGGCGGCCGCGATCCAGCCGGTGACGTGCAGCAGGGCCAGGCCGCCGAGGGTGAGGGCCATGATGATCTGCTCGGTCGCGTACGCCACCGACGAGATCGGGTCGCTGCAGAAGACGGGCAGCGCGAGCCGTTTGGGGAGGAGTTCCCTGCCCAGGCTTCCGGTCCGGAGCGGCCGGCCGACCAGGACCCGCTTCGCCCACTCCCTCACGGGGCGGCGGTCATGTGCATCACCGCCTCCTTTCGATCACACAGCGTAATCGAGGTACACCGGCCCACCACCCGCGACATGCGGCCACCCACGCCCCAAGCTCCAACGACCCCCCTAAACACCTCCCACCACAGCCGAGCCAGCCCCCGCCCCCGCCGCCCAGAAGCCCCCCGCACCACCGCCACAGCGACTCGCGCCACCAGGAAGCCGCCTCCGCCATCGGTAAGGCGACTTGCACCGTCGGGAGGCCGCCCGCCCCTCCGGTACGCCGACTCGCGCCTCCGATATGGCGGCCCACGCTGCCCGGCACGTCGACCGCGCCATCGGTAGGGGCCGCGCGCCGCCGATACGGCTGCCCGTGCCGCGGGGAGCCGGCCGCGCCGCTGGTGTGCCCGACCTCGCGGCGCCGGGCGGGCGGTCGCGTGGTCGGGCGGCTCCGCGCGCCCCTGCGGCGCGGGGCTCGGCGCCGGCGGCGCGGGGCCTTCAGCCCCTGGGGCCGTAGAGGGCGCCCAGGACGAGCATGGCGATGATGGCGACGAGCCACATGATGGCTCGCCGGGTGGGCGGCGGGCCGCTGCGCAGCAGGGCGATGCCCATGGGGACCAACGCGATGCAGAGGCCGCCCACCGCGATGAAGGACTGCGGGATCTGGGTGCCTTTGAGCGTCCCGAGCGCGAGCATCGACATCAGGCCGAGCGCGACCGAGCGGCCCAGCCCCAGGGCGCCGGAGCGGTAGGCGGCGATGGCCAGCACGACCCAGCCGTAGAAGGCCGGTCCCGACAGCGTCCTGAACGGGTGCCAGCGCGTGTCCCGCCACGCCAGGTAATAGTCGTCAATGCCGTTGATCATCGCTTGCAGGCCGAAGCTGTCGGTCAGGTGAAAGGCCAGGTGGTCCGTACCGAATTGGAAGGTCCGGGTGAACAGGCCGACGATCACCAGGCAGCCGCCCCACAGTCCCCACAGCGGGCTGGTGGCGACGATCCGCTGGGCCAGCGTCATGATCGCCGGCCACAGCAGGATGACCCCGCAGGCGAAGCAGGCGTAGGCGGCGGTCAGGAGGGTGGGGTGCCGGGTGTAGGTGGCGAGCTGGTCAGGGAAGAAGTAGTGGAACGGGGAGCGCAGGAGAAGCCCGGTCATGAGCAGGGCGGGGCCGCAGATCAGCCCGATGGCGCTCATCCACCGCCCGGGGAACGGGTGGTGCCGGTCCAGGTTGGCCGTGGCGTTGGCGGCGAGCCGCCCGGCGTCGGCCTGCCGCCATCGTGTGATTCGCCCGCGAAGATCAACGTTCATGTGGTCCTACCCGTCTCGTTCGTGTCGGCGCGTCCCGGCGTGACATTTCCGGGCGCAGCAGCATCGTGATGGGCGGTACGGCGGGGGCGCGTCTGGCCCGGGTCGCATCTTGGCCGGCATGTACGAGCGGCGATACGACCCCAGTCGGACGCCAGATGTCCGACCGTGGTCAGATGCCAGGCGATCTGATCAGGCGATAACTTCTCGTCATGGATTGGGCACGGCGGTTCAGCGGAGGAGGCGTCGCCGACGCCGCGGTCGCGGTCATCGTGGCGCTGGTCGTCGGATACGCCATCGTCGACCCGCCGGGGCCGTCGTCGGCGTGGCCCGCCTGGTCGGCCTGGCCGGTGGCGGCGCTCGTGAGCTTCCCGATCGCCTTCCGCCGGCATCGGCCGTGGTCCATGCTCGCTCTGGCGTGCGCCGCGGGCGTGCTGGCGACCGTGGCCGGCGCCGTCGCGGCGGGCGCGATCTGGCTGTCTTTCGTGCCGACCGTGCTCGTGCTCTACCTGGTGGCCGCCACCGTCCCGGCCCGATGGTCGGTGGCGGGGCTGGCAGGCTGCGCGTGCTTTGCGGTGGCCGCGGTCCTGGTCTTCTACGCGCAGGTGCTCCCCGGCCTCCCGCCCGCGGCGACGCCCAGCGAGCTGCCGCCCTACTGGCCGGTGGAGATCGGCGCGATCAGCGTTTTCCTGGTCACCGGATGGGCCGTCGGGACGGCCGTCCGCTGGAAGCGCGACACGACCGCCCGCCTCGTCCGCCACCTCGCCGAGGCCGCGGTGGCCGACGAGCGCAGGCGCATCGCCCGCGAGCTGCACGATGTCATCGGCCACAGCATGAGCCTGATCGCCGTCAAGGCCACCGTGGCCAACCACGTGGCCGACGCCCGTCCGCAGGAGGTGCGCGCCGCGCTGGCCGTCATCGAGCAGACCAGCCGCAGCACGCTCACCGAGATCCACCGAGTGCTCGACCTCCTGCGCTCCGACGGCGATCCCCAGCAGCCCCCCTTATCCGTCCCCGGCCTCGCGGACCTGCCCGAGCTGGCCGCCCACGCCCGCTCGGCCGGGGTCGAGGTGGACCTGATCGTCCGCGACGAGACCGAGCTCCCTCCCGCGGTCGCGGTGTCGGTCTACCGGATCGTGCAGCAGGCGCTGACCAACGTCGTCACGCATGCCGCGCCCACCCGCTGCTCCGTCACCGTCGACATCGACGGGCGGGAGGCCGCGATCGAGGTCGTCGACGACGGTTCCCGCCATGGCCGGCCGCCGCGAGCGCGCCCCGGCGGCCACGGCCTCATCGGCATGCGCGAACGGGTCAAGATGTACGGAGGCACGTTCAGCGCGGGCCACCGTCCCGAAGGAGGCTTCCGCGTGACGGCTCGACTGCCCTACGACCCGAGCGGCACCAAGGCATGACCACCGACACTCCGGAGCACGGTTCGTCCCCGCCCGTCCGTGTCGTGGTCGCCGAGGACCAGATCCTGATCCGCGACAGCCTCAAGGTCCTCATCGACACCACGCCGGGCCTGGCCACCGTGGGCGAGGCGGGCACCGGCGCCGAAGCCGTGCTCCTGGCCCGTCGCAAGCGGCCCGACGTCGTTCTCATGGACGTGCGCATGCCCGACATGGACGGCATCGAGGCGACCCGCCGCATCTGCGCCGCCCCGGAGAGCGCCGGCGTCCGCGTTCTGATCCTTACGACCTTCGACCTGGACGAATACGTCTATGCGTCGCTCCGGGCCGGTGCCAGCGGCTTCCTCCTCAAGAGCGCCACCGCGACCGAGCTCCTGGCCGCCATCCACGTCGTCGCCTCCGGCGAGGCGCTGCTCGCGCCCACCGTGACCCGCCGGCTCATCACCGAGTTCCTGCAAGGCCCGCACCCCGCCCCGGTCGTGCGAGCCCTCGACGACATCACCCAGCGCGAGCGCGAGGTGCTCACCCTCATCGGCAAGGGCATGTCCAACGCCGAGATCGCCGCGCACCTCCACCTCACGGTCGGCACGGTCAAGACCCACATCGGCCGCCTCCTGGCCAAACTGCACGCCCGAGACCGAGCCCAGCTCGTCATCGCCGCCTACGAAGGCGGCCTCATCACCCTCCCCGACGGCCGCCGATGACCGAAACCCAGAAGAGGCCCTCGGCACGCGACACACCAGCTCACGACATGGTTGCTCCGGGCAACGCGTCTTTCCGACGGCGCCGTGCCACCCTCGCACGTTCTCGACCCAGCGATCATGCCGCCGGGCAGCGCGCCCGGCGATCAAGCGTGAGCGCCGCCACAGCGGAGGGCCGCGGGCCTGCGTCCGCGAAGGGGGCACCGGCCAACGGCCGGGCGGCGAGGAGTCACATCCCCCGGGGTGATGGTTGCGGGGTGTGGGTGTTGGCGTCCGGATCGATGCTTGCGGGGTGTGGGTGTCAGCCCTCGGGTCGATGGTTGTGGGGTGTGGGTGCTAGAGCGTGTCCCGTGGATCTTTAGTGGTGTTTTTGGCATAGATTAGTGCGGTGGAAGATCGCCTGAATCGTCATGATCTGACTGATGCCGAGTGGGAACGGCTGGCGCCGCTGCTGCCGGTCAACCCGAGGCAGGGCGGCCGGTGGGCCGATCATCGGACGGTGATCAACGGGGTTTTCTTCCAGGCCCGGACCAACATCCCCTGGCGTGACCTGCCGTTCTGCTACGGGAACTGGAAGACCGTTTATAACCGGCATCGTCGCTGGTCGATGGACGGTACCTGGGAGAAGATCCTGGCCGGGCTGCGGGCCGGATGAGGCCGAAGGTGAGGACTGGACGGTGAGCGTGGACTCCACCGTGGACTCCACCGTGGTGCGTGTTCATCAGCATGCCGCCGGAGCCCGCCACCGGCCGCCGGCCGATTTCCCGTCAAGGGGGACGGCGTAGATCACAAACCGGCGTGGGTGCTCCCCCCGGATCGATGACTGCGCGGAATGGAGTCTCGGTCTGCGGGCTGATGGTTGCGCGGTGTGGAGTGTCCGCCAGCCGCCAGCCGCCAGCCGCCAGTCACCCGTCACCCGGAGCACGGTGTCCGCTGTTCTTCAGTGCGGGCCCCACGCGTGCCAGGAGTCGATCTCGATCCGGCCGCTCACCCGCGCTCGTTCGCGGTCGCCGTACGGCATTCCCGTGTAATGACGGGAGATTCGGTCGATGTCCTTCAGTGCCGGATCGTCGTCCAGGGACACCAGCCGACCCCGCAGGCTGATGTGGCGGTACCAGCTTTCGGCGTCCAGCACGGTCAGTGAGACCCGGGGGTCGGCGCGTAGGTGGTGCAGGCGCTTGCGTCGGGTGTCCATGCTGACCAGCAGTTTCCCGTCTTCCCACAGATACCAGGTGGCCACGGAGACGGGTGCGCCGTCGGAGCGGATCGTGCTGATCACGCAGGGGTTCGGGCGGGTGAGGGCTGCGACGAGGTGCTCGGGCAGGGTTGCGCGAGACATGGGCGGAGAGGCCTTTCGTCGATGTCGAAGGGGCGGGCGGGTGTCAGGGTGTGTACGCCTCGGCCTGGAGCTTGAACAGGGCCGCGTAGATGCCGCCGAGTTCCATGAGCTCCGTGTGGGTCCCGCTCTCGGCCAGGCGTCCCTCGGACAGGACATGGATCTTGTCCGCCATGAGGACGCTGGTGAGCCGGTGGGTGATCAGGACGACGGTCTGGGGGTCGGCGGGATCGGTGTCGGTGGAGTGGCGAATCGCTTCGGTGGAGTGGCGGGTGGTGTTGGCGGAGTGGCGGATGGCCTCGAAGAACGCGTGCTCGGCCCTCGGGTCGAGCGAGGAGGTGGGCTCGTCGCAGAGAAGGAGAGGGGCGCGGCGGTAGAACCCGCGGGCCGCGGCGACGCGCTGCCACTGCCCTCCGCTCAGTTCGTGACCGGTCTTGAAGCGTGGATCGAGCAGGGTGTCGTATCCGGCGGGGAGCTCCTCGATGGTCCGGTGGATCCCGGCGAGTTCGGCCGCGTCGACCAGGGCGGCATCGTCGGCGTCCGCGGCGGCGGCGATGTTCTGGCGGGCAGTGAGCGGCCACGGGGTGTGATCCTGAGGGATCATGGCGATCTTCTCGCGGACGGCGCCGTGGTCGAGCCGGGTGAGGGGAGTGCCGCCCCAGAGGACGGTGCCGGAGTCGGGCTCGTACAGGCCGGCGATGATCTTCGCCAGGGTGGTCTTGCCCGAGCCGTTCTCGCCGACCAGCGCCACCACCTCGCCCGCTCCGATCGTGAGGGAGACCTCCCGCAACGCGGCGCCGTCCGCGCCGGGGTAGGCGAACGACACCTCGCGCAGTTCGACGCCGGCGAATCCCGGCGCGGGCAGGTCGAGGCGTGGTCGCGACGACGTGCGCCGTTCGGCCTCCTTGCAGAAGTCCAGGTAGTCGGAGAAGTAGAGACCTTCGTCGTAGACGCCGTTGGCCGCGCCGACCAGTTCGGACAGCGAGGCTCTGCCCATGCGGATGGCCAGGATCGCCCCGCCCGCGATCGGCAGCGGGACGACTCCCGTCGCGAGGAGCACGAACAGGGCGGCATAGACGAGCCCGGCCACGGTGCCGCTCGTCGCGTCTCCGGCGATGCGGGCGAGGGCCTGGCGGCGGGCCAGGTCGATGTGCGCGTTCTCGGACACGCGAGCGACGTCGTCGTACTGGTCGAGCAGGAAGTCCCGCATGCCGAAGGCGCGGATCTCCGCGGCCGGACGGCGATCGGCCATGAGGTCCGAGAGGATCCATTGCCGGCGCATGCTGGTCGACAGCATGTAGACGACCTCGTACTGCATACGAGCGGAATGAGCCGCCGCCCAGCCGGCCGGTAGCACGCTGACCAGGAGCAGCGGCAGCAGGACCGGGTGCAGGACGGCGAGCGTGCCCGCCGCGGCGGCGATGCCCGCGAGCGCCGTGAGCAGGCCGACACCGGCGTCCACCACCATGGCCGCCCCGCGTGCGCCGCGGCTGCGAGCTCGTTGCATGGCGTCGTAGAAATCGGCGTCGTCCATCGCGCGGAGTGTGACGCTCGTGGTGAGCTCGAACAGGCGGCGCTCCGCCAGACGGTCCACCTTCGGTCTGAGCCTGGACTGCGTCCACGAGGCCACCGATTGCAGCAGCGAACGCGCGGTCAGCGCGGCCGCCAGCCCGATCAGCGTGGGGAGGGCCGCGCGCAGCCGGTCCGGGGCGGGGCCGCCGGTGAGGAGGGCATCCAGGACACCGGTGGTGGCGAGCAGCCCGAACGCGCTGAGGAGGCCCGCCCCCAGATTGAGCCCGATCGTGAACGCGGTGCCGGCGGGGTCGGCCTTCCACGCCAGCCTGAGGGCCGCCGAGACGAGGGCGGGCAGCCGCCTGACGATCGTGGCGAGCCCCGCCTGGGGCAGGCTCTCCTCGTGGTACCACCAGGAGTCGCGCGCGAGCTCGGTCGCGTCGGTCCCCTGCGAGCCCGCACCGTCCCGCGGCGGGCCACCGGGCTCCTCCTCCGATGAGGTGCCCGGTGCCGGCGGGAGTTCATGTGGCATGTTCGCCGCCTTCCTTTCTCCTCCGCATGAGCCTCGCCGGCCGCCACCGCGCTGACGCGACAAACCGCATCCTGAGCAGGCCGGCCCGACAGCCCGGGCAGGCCGACCCCGGCAGGCCGACCCCGGCAGGCCGACCCCGACAAACCGGGCAGGCTAGTCCGACAGGCCGGACAGGTAGTCGGCCATGGCCGAGGCCAGGCTCAGGCCGGGTGTCTGGTCGTCGAGCCAGGCGAACTGGCCGGCCGGGTTCACCTCCAGGAAATAGTGCTCGCCCGCGCGATCCACCACGACGTCGATCGCGCCGTAGGCGAGCTCGAAGGCGTCCATCAGCCGTCTGAGCCGCTTCTCGACCTCCACCGGAAGCACCGTCCGCGTGTAGCGCTGCGTCCCGAGGGGGTTCCGGGAGTCGATCTGGGGCTCGCCGTCGTCGGTCCTGCTGTCGACGCGGACCGCGAAGAACTTCTCGCCGATGACGGTGATCCGCAGCTCGTACGCCTTGTCGATCAGCTCTTGGAAGACGCACGGCGAATAGCGCACCCGGGGCAGGACATCCGGCGGGATGTCGGGCAGGGCCGTGGTGAGCAGACCCCGTGGCCAGCCGCCGGGCTGGTGGATCAGACCGCTGTTGAGCGCCTTGTAGATGATGGCCCCGCCGCATTCGCGGTGGAAGCGCGAAACCTCCTCCGGGTCGTTGGTGATGAGCGTCTTCGGGATGCGCAGCCCCACCTCACGCGCCACCTTCAGTTGCAGCGGCTTGTAGTGCGCCCGCGACTCCACGGCCGGCAGGTTCACCCACCGCACGGGAAGCGCGGTGAATATCCCGCCCATGGCATGGGCGCTCTCCTTCACCGCGAACTCCTGGTGCGCCGGCTCCAGGGAGGGATCGGCGGTGAACGGCGTCGGCCGCCGGTACCAGACGGAGGTGACCTCTTCGAGGCGGAGCGATCGCCGGCCGTGTGTCGTGTCCACGAGTGTCGTGAGCCAGCCGGTGTCGGTGGACTTGGAGGTCAGCGTCGAATTCCGGGGAAAATAGCTGGTGTCGTAGCGGAAGACCGTCACGTCGCGTTCGTTGAGGATCGCGACGACGTTGTCGGCGGTGACGTCGAATTCCTGGGTCAGGACGAGGACGACCGGATCACGCATTGTCGTCAGGACTCAGCGCACGTCGTCGACCACGCCGTCGAGCTGCCACCAGTAGGCGCAGGTTCCCCGCAGGCAGCTCGTCAGGTAGGAATAGATCCGCGTGGACTCGTCCGAACTCGACCAGACCTGAGCCTCGGCGTCGTAGTGGTGGTGCTCCGTGAGGTCGATGTCCAGGGCCTTGAGCTGCGGGTACGCGTCCATGTCGATGGTGCCGTCCAGTTCGAAGGCGTACCCGAAGGGCTTGCTGTCGTCGGGCGCCTTGGCTTTCCGCTCCTCTGCTTGTCTTGTGTCCTTGAGCTCCTCCTCCAGTTGGAGGAACGAGCGTGACATCCCGAACTCCTCCTGGATCAGCTCCCGGTCGAAGAAGTCGTCGGTGGCCGCGGTCGTGGACATGGCGTGATTCCTCTCTGTTACCCCGCTCTTTGTGGGCGAGGAGGGTCGAAGGTGATGGGCAGCGAGGGCAGCCCTCTGGTGGCGCCGTCGTTGGTGTACTGGAGGTCCCGGGCGGGCACGGCGAGCCGCAGGGTCGGCACACGTTCGGCGAGCCGCTGGACCATGACCTGGAGCTGCATCCTGGCCAGGCCGGCGCCCAGGCAGTAGTGCGGGCCGTGGCCGAAGGCGATGTGCGGATTGGGCGAGCGGTGGATGTCGAATGCGTCAGGATCGGGGAAATAGCCCTCGTCGCGATTCGCGGAGGCCACGGACGGCAGGACCGCCGCCCCTTTGGAGATGGTGCCCGACGACAGCGCGACATCCTCGGTGGCGATGCGCGGCTGCCCGCCCTCGCCCGGTATGTCGAGCCGGAGCAGCTCCTCCACCGCGGACTTCACCTGGGCGGGGGAGCCGGCGAGCCGGCCGAACTGCCGCGGGTGGCGGATGAGGGTGCACGCCGCCCTGGTCATCATGGCGACCGCGGTCCCGTGGCCGACCCCGACGATCGCGTAGATCAGGCCGTACAGTTCCTCCTCGGTGAGCCTGTTGTCCTCGTCACGCGCCTCCGTCAGCGCGCCGACCATTCCCGCGGCGGACCGGAGCAGCCGCGCCTCCATGAGCTGCGCGATCACGTACCGGTTGAATTCATGGGCCTTTCTCATGCGCTCGGCCACGGTGAGCGAACTGGTGAAGGTGAAGCCGTCGAATTGCCGTACGACGTCCTCCCGGCCGTCTTCCGGTGTGCCGAGGATGTCGAGCAGGAGATGAGCGGAGAACGGCGCCGCGAATGCCTCGATGAAATCGACCGGGGGTTTCTTCAAATCGTCGATGAGTTCGTCCGCGAGCCGGATGGCGCGAGGACGCAGCTCCTCGATCCGGGCCGGTGTGAACAGTCCGGTGACGATGCGCCGCAGTCGTGTGTGGTCCGGAGGATCGGTGTTCATCAAGGAGCCCACCATGCGGGGCGGCGCGTCCCGGGCGAGTGCCAAGGGAGCGTCCGCGTGCCCGAGCCGCAGGGCCTCCACGCTGAAGGCAGGGCTGGCGAGAATGGCCCGGACATCGTCATAGCGGACGGCCAGCACCACTTCGTCCGTGGTGGGAAAGGTCACGCAGCCCAGAGGGTCGTCCCTCTGGCGCCTTCTGTGCTCGGAAGAAGGAGCGCCGAATGGGCCAGGCTCGAAGGGAAAGTCGCTCGTTCGGCTCATCTGATCACGTCTTTTCGCTCGGCTGGACAGGGCCGGCTCGCGACGGGCGCAGGCGATCACGACGCGCCCCCGACCGGTACGTGGAAACCGGCCAGGACACCGTCGGCCGTCAGACCGGATCGGCCCCTGTCATTCGCGCCGGCCCCGCGTGCGAATATCTCGCGTTCTTCGACGATGAGAACACGCCGGCCCGGAGCGGTACGTCAGTCTGGCAGTCGAATTCCGGGTCAACTTCTGCGGTAGGCCCGGGGGCGTTTTCCAACCAGCGCCGTATTCAGGCCGCCCGCCTGGCCGAGGAACGGACGCCCGTCATTTCGCGGGCGTATTGCCGGTGAGCGCGCGCAGGAGCAGGTCGGTGAGCCTGTCGAGATAGTCCGCGCCCGGCTCCGCGGACCGGACGACGAGCCGCCAGTAGACCGGCGCGGCGATGAGGTCGAGGGCGAGCTCCAGATCGGTCTCCGGCGGCAGTTCGCCGCGCTCGATCGCGCGCTGGAGCATCACCACGCTCCGCTCGCGCTTCGGCGTGCCGACCATGGCCTCCACGACCTCGGCCAGCTCCGGGTCGCGGGCCACCTCGGTGACCAGGTCGGGCATGATCCGGGAGAAACGGGGATGGCTCAGCCAGCCGAGCAGTGAGTCGAGGCTCGCGCGCAGGTCGCCGCGGAGCGAGCCGGTGTCGGGGACGACGACCTGCTCCAGGCTGAACTCGGCGATCACCGAGATCGCCATCTCCCGCTTGGACCGCCAGCGGCGGTACAGCGCGCTCTTGCCGACGCCCGCCCGCCGGGCGACCGCCTCCATGGACAGCCGCGCGTAGCCCTGCTCGGCCAGTTCGCCGAGGGCGGCTTCGACGATCGCGCTGGTGACCGTCGGCTGCAGCACGGCTGCGCCGGTGGGCGGGCGGCGGGTCATGCGACGAGTGTAGCGAGTGGACGGTACGGGTCCGTCCTGTGCATCGAGTGGACGATACGGGTCCGTCCCGTGTAGCTTGTGGTCGGGACGGTACCGTACCGTCCAAAGGTAAGGAGTGCCCGATGAACCCTCGTGAGCTGGTGGAACACGCCCTGGAGCGGCTCCTGGCCAAGGACATGCGGGCCTTCGCCGGGCTGTGGGCGGAGGCCGGCGTGATCGAGTTCCCCTTCGCGCCGCCCGGCTACCCCGAGCGCGTCGAAGGCCGTGCCGCGATCCAGGAGTACCTGCGCGGCTATCCCGAGTTGCTCGACGTCCGCGAGATCACCGAGCGGGCGGTGCACCAGAGCGTCGACCCGGAGGTGGTGATCGCCGAGTTCGAGGCCGCCGGGCTCGTGGTCGCCACGGGGAAGCCGTACCGGCTGCGTTACATCGCCGTCATCACCGTGCGGGACGGCGAGATCCAGCACTACCGCGACTACTGGAACCCCCAGGCCGCCGCCGAGGTCATGGGCGGCGCCGACGCCCTCACCACCGCGTTCGCCGGCGGCCTCGATGGCTGACGTCCTCGTCATCGGCGCGACCGGCACCACCGGCTCCCGGGTGGCCGCGTTCCTGCGCGACCGCGGCGTCCCGGTACGTCCGGCGAGCCGCCGGCACGACCTCGCCGGGCACGTGCGCTTCGACTGGGCCGCCCCGGAGACCCACGCGCCCGCGCTGTCCGGGGCCGGAGCCGTCTACCTCGTCGCCCCCATCGGCGTGGCCGAGCCCGCCCCGCTCGTGGCGCCGTTCCTGGACGAGGCCGCCCGACAGGGCGTCCGGCGCGTGGTGCTGCTCGGCTCGTCAGCGGTGCCGGAGGGCGCGACAGGGCTCGGCGCGCTCTACCGCCTGGTCCGCGACGGCGTGCCCGAGTGGACGGTCCTGCGGGCGTCGTGGTTCATGCAGAACTTCGCCGGCGACGCCCTCGCCCTCAGGGCGCGCGACGGCGAGCTCCTCTCCGCGACCGGGCAGGGCCGGGTGGCCTTCATCGACGCGGGCGACATCGCCTCCGTCGCCGGGCACGCCCTGATCGACGAGGCGCCGCACAACACCGAGCACGTCCTCACCGGCCCCGAGCCGCTGAGCTACGCCGACGTCGCCGCGGCCCTCACCCGGCGCACCGGCAGGCCACTGCGCCACAGGGCCGTCACCGCGGACGAGCTCGCCCGGCACTTCGCCGCACACGGCCTGCCCCCCGACTTCGCCGCCACGCTCGCCGCGCTGGACACCGGCATCGGCGGCGGCTCGGAAGACCGGGTCACCGGCACCGTCGAGCGCGTCACCGGCCGCCCGGCGCGCACGTTCCGCGAGTTCTGCGCCCGCGAGCTCCGGTGAAGCCCCGGCCAGAGCAGGTGAGACTCAGGGGCAGCCCTCGCGGTACGGGAGCGCCGGGACGTACGCCGCCCACTCGGCGCGGGTGAGGGATCCGCCCGCCCGCTCGCAGATCGCCCGGACGACGCCCGCGGGCCCGACGGCGTGCGTGCGCACCGTCCCGTTCAGGTCGACGGTGACGACGCCGGCCAGGGTGCGTCCGTCGGGGCCGAATGCCCGGACCGTGTCGCCCGCGCCCGCCGGAGCCGCGAACACCGCCCGCTCGCGCTGGGCGAGCGCCGTCACCAGCCCCGCCCTCGTGTGCGGCGTGTGGTTAAGGCTCCACGCCGCGACGCTCAGCCGCATCGCCAGCAGCGAATCCGTGAGGCGTACCTGCGGCGCGAGCGCGGCCAGCCGGGTCGCCTCCGACCTGCCGAGCGCCACGGCGATCTCCTCGGCGCGCCGGTCGGCGACCATGCCCTGCTGCACGGCCAGCCCGCCGGCCACCACCGAGATCACCAGCAGCCCGCCGAGGCTGAGCGACACCAGCCGGGCCCGCCGGGCGCCGCGCCTGGCCCGGTCCGCGCTCGCCTCGAGGAAACCCCGCTCCACCGGGGTCAGCGTGATGTCGCGCCGCGCGTTGGCGGCCCACCGCAGGGCGTTCTCCAGGCTGCTGCCACGGTACAGATCGCCGTCGCGCCGGCCGGACCCGTCCCACCGGCGCGCCGCCGTGCGGATCTCCCGGTGCACCGCCAGCCCGTCGCGGTTGGTGTCGATCCAGCGCCTGAACCTGGGCCAGGCGTGCGTCAGAGCCGGCCGGGCCAGCCAGACCTCCCCGCCGTCCCTGGACAGGAGGTACGCGAACACCTCCAGGATCCGGTTGACCGCCGCCGCCTCCTGCGGCGCTCTCCCGTGCAGGAGCTCGTCCTGGGCCGCCCGCCGTACGGTCAGGTCTCCGTGCTCGTCCACCGTGATCAGCCGCAGGAACACCTCGGCCGCCAGCTCCCGCTCGGCGGGCCCGAGCATCGCGTACGCCTGCTCCGCCAGCGTGCCCAGCGCGGGGTCGTCGCCCGGCGCGGTGATCCCGGTGGCCTCCCGGCCGCCTTCGGCGAGCAGCCGGGCGATGTCCATCCGACCGCCACCGCTGACCAGGGCGAGCAGCAGCTCGCGAGCGGTCGGCCGGTCGAGCGGATCCTTGGCCAGGGCGGCGGCCACCAGCGGGTGCAGCGACCGCGGCAGCACGCTCAGGTCGGGGCTGGCCGACAGCACGCGGTGCATCACCCCGCCCAGGCTCTCGGCCTGGAACGGGTCGGTGCCGGTGGCGGCGAACATCACGATGCCGCCCCACGCGAACACGTCGGCGGGCGCGCCCGCCCGGTGCCCGGTGAACACCTCGGGAGCCATGTACGTCGGCGTGCCCGTGACCAGGCCGGTCTCGGTGAGCGACATCTCCATCGTCCGGGAGATGCCGAAGTCGATCACTCGCGGGCCGTCCGGGCCGAGCAGCACGTTGTCCGGCTTGAGGTCACGATGGATCACGCCCGCCTCGTGGACGGCGGTCAGGGCGGTGGCGATGGCGGTGGCCAGGCGGTGCAGGTCGCCGCCCGCGAACCGGCGGCCAGCGGCGACGACCTGCCGCAGGCTCGGCCCCTCGACGTACTCGCTGACGATGTACGGCCGGGGCCCCTCCAACCGGGCGTCGAGCACGCCGGCGGTGCAGAACGAGGCCACCCGCCGCGCGGCCGTCGCCTCCCTGCCGAGCTGGGCGGCCTGGTCGCTGTGCAGGACCTTGATGGCGACGCGGCGGGCGTCCTCCGTGTAGGCCTCGTAGACCACGCCCTGGCCGCCCGCGCCCAGGCGCCCGGCCAGCCAGTACGGCCCCAGCCGTTGCGGATCACCGTCGAGCAGTGCCGTCGCCATACCCTCACTCCACCGATCTTCGATTACGCGTGGTTCGATGCGCCTCGCCTGGACAAAGTTCGCACCCGGGGCGGTCCGTGAACCGATGACTTTTCCTGGTGACACGGGTCAAACCAGTAGGAGAAAGGAGCGGGACATGGATCTCGGAATCGGCCTCCCCACGTCGGGGCGGCACGCGAGTCCGGAAGCGATCATGAGGGTGGCCCAGGCGGCCGAGCGAGCCGGGCTGGGTGCGGTGTGGACGTACGAGCGCCTGCTGCGGCCCGCGGAGGCGATGGTCGCCGGCACCGACCAGAGCATGCCGTTACCCGACAACCTCGCCGTCGTCTACGACCCTCTGGAGACGCTGGCCTTCGTCGCGGCCGGCACCAGCACGATCAGGCTCGGCACGAGCGTCGTGGACGCGCTCTTCCACGCCCCCGTCGTGCTGGCCAAACGGCTGGCCACGCTCGACCGGCTCAGCGGCGGGCGTGCCATGATCGGCCTCGGGCAGGGGTGGATGCAGCAGGAGTTCGACGCGGCCGGCGTTCCGGTCGGCCGGCGCGGCGCGGGCTTCGAGGAGCACATCGCCGCCATGCGCGCCTGCTGGGGCCCCGACCCCGTACGCTTCGACGGCCGTTTCTACACCATCCCCGAGTCGCAGATCGGCCCCAAACCCACCGGGCTGACGCTGCTGGCCGGGGCCGCCGCGCCGGCCGCGATCGAGCGGGCCGCCAGGCTCGGGGTGGGGCTGACCGTGGTGGGGTTCGCCTGGGAGCAGCTCAGGCAGGCCGTGGACGCCTACGGCGAGGGCCAGGGACCGCTGGTGGTCCAGGTCAACGGGGAGATCACGGACAAGGCGCTGGACGAACGGATGCCGCTGACCGGCTCCGCGGAGCAGGTCGCCGAGGACCTGGCCGAGGTGCGGGGGATGGGCGTGGATCACGTGCTCTGGCAGCCGTTCGACGCCGACCCCGAAGAGATGGTGGAACGCATCGGGCGGCTCGCCGCCCGCTGACCGGACCGCGACGACCGCCCACCGCGCAGCGACGCGAGGGGCGGCCCGCACCGCCCCTCGCGCGTTCCGTGGAGGCCGATCGGTCAGTCGCCGCGCAGCACGGTCAGGGTGTGCCGGTCGGGCAGCGCCGGCCGGGAGAAGGTGAGGGTGGCCCCGTTGACCGTCACCGCCGAGGCGGGGAGATCATCACAACTCCTCACTGTCGGGAAGGGGCGGGGCCGCTCGGGCGCTCCGCCGCGTCGCCGGGGCCGGGCGCGTCAGTGGTCGGCATGGGCGGCGATCCGGTCGAGGACCGCACCGTCGCTGACCGAGCTGTAGTACGTGCGGCCGGTCGGGGTGGCGTGGACGAGGGTTTCGACGCCGCGCGCCCGCAGCGCCGCCGGATCGCCCGCGACCGTGGAGGTGACCAGGGCGGGCCGGGCTCCGGCGCGGGCGCGCGCCATCCAGGTCTCGAAGACGCCGCCACCGGGGGACAGCTCCGCCCTGGACACGGGGACGTCGTCGGCGCCCACGGGGACGACGACGGCCTCGTTACGCCCGCAGGGGCGGGCGCGTTCGCGCAGCTCCGCGGCCAGGTCGGCGAAGCGGCGGCCGATCGGCTTGACCGTGCCGTCGGCCGCGATCAGGCCGAGGCTGTGCTCCAGGTCGGGGAAGTCGGCGAGCCGGCGTTCCACGTCGTGGGAGCACCACCAGGTGACGCCCCACAGGGCGGCGCTGTCGGTGGCCGCCCGTACCGTGCGCTCGCAGAAGTCGGGCGCCTGCTCCTCGGTGAGGTGGTTGAGCGGCGCGCCCACCTCCTGCAGCCACACCGGGCGGGCGGCGTCGAGGGCGAACGCGCGCGACAGCTCGATGAGGTAGAGGGCGTGGCTGACGCTCTCGTACGACATCGGGCCGTAGCCCTGCGCGGTGCCGTTGAAGATCCACGAGTGGATCACGCTCATCCGGCCGTGCCGGGTCGAATGCGCGGGGGTGAAGGGGTGGTCGTCGGCGTACCAGACCGCGTCGTACTCGGCGTTGAGCCGGAAATGACGCCGGTCGCGGGGACCGTCGCCGTGCAGCGCGCGCAGCCAGGCGGTCACCTGCCGCGGGGTGGCGGCCATCGGGCTGGGGTGTACGGCGGAGGCGAACTGGTTGACCTCGTTGCCCAGGGTCAGGCCGAGGAAGTTCGGCAGGTCGTGCAGGTGCTCGTCGAGCGCGTCGACCAGGGCGGCCTGCGCCGCCACCGCGTCGGCGTCGGTGAACATGCTGCGCCGGTGCCAGTCGGTCAGCCAGGCCGGTACGAAGTCGAACCCCGACAGGTGCCCCTGGAGCACGTCCACACTGGCGTCCAGGCCGGCCTCACCGGCGATCTCGACGACGCGGCGCACATCGTCCAGGGCCCGGCGGCGGATCAGTGTCCGGTTCGGCTGCAGGACGGGCCACAGCGGCAGGATCCGGACATGGTCCAGGCCGAGCCCCGCCAGGGCGGCCATGTCACGCCGGGTGGCCTGCCAGTCCGGATCCAGCCAGGAGTAGAACCAGTCCTGGGACGGCGTGTAATTGACCCCGAATTTCAGCATGTCAACCTTTCAAGCCTCCCGCTTCGAGCCCGCGGAAGAAGTAGCGCTGCAGCGCAGGACGCCGGCCTGGGCCAGGGTGGAGGCGGCCTCGGGGCCCATGTCCACGAGGTCCGGGAGCGCCCCCGCGGCGGCGCCGGCCCGCGGCGCCCGCTCACCGCCGCCGCAACCGGACGGCAGCAGCGATCCCAGGGCCAGCCCCGCGATCAGGGCCCGGCCCTTTCCGGTAGTGGTCATCGATGATCCCTTCCTCGAAGCGTCATGCGATGGGGCGCGAGGGGTGCGTCGGCGGGTGCGCGGCCGGGGGCCCAGGTGACCGCGCATCTCATGGCTCTCCGTAGCGGAGAGGTGACAAGGGAGCTAATACGTTTTAGTACGTTACGATCACGGCACACTAATACGTTTTAGTTGGGTGGCCATCCGGAGCCGCCATCACGTTTGCATAACGACGAGCGGTCAGCCATCGATGGAGGAGCGAATGCCGCCGAACGACGACCGGGTCCCGCTCGGCGACTTCGCCGGCCTGCCGGCCGCTCCGGCCCGGCTGCGGAGCACCGACATCGCGCGCCTGGCGGGCGTCTCGGTGTCGGCGGTGTCCCTGGCGTTCAACGCCCGGCCCGGACTCAGCGAGACGACCCGCCGGCGCATCCTCCAGGTCGCCGAGGAGCTCAACTGGCGCCCCCATCGCGCCGCCCGCGCCCTCAAAGGCGCCAACAACGACGCGGTCGGCCTCGTCATCACCCGCCCCGCCCGCACCCTGGGCGTCGAGCCGTTCTTCGCCCACTTCCTGTCCGGCCTGCAGTCCCGGCTGTCCACCGACGGCGTCGCCACGCAACTCCTCATCGTCGAGGACGTCCAGGCGGAGATGGCGGTCTACCGCCGCTGGGCCGCCGAGAACCGCGTCGACGGGCTCGTGCTCCTCGACCTCGAGGTCGACGACCGCCGGCCGGAGCTCATCGCCGGCCTGCGCGTGCCCGCCGTCATCCTCGGCGGACACGGTGCGCCCCTGCCGCTGACCAGCGTCTGGGTCGACGACCACACGGCGATGACCCGCATCCTCCACCACCTGGCCACACTCGGGCACCGGCTGGTCGGCCACGTCAGCGGCATCCCCTCCTACCAGCACACGCGCCGCCGTCTCCAGGCCCTCACCGACGCCCGCGACACGCTGGGCATCGAGGTCGTCAGCGTCGCCACCGACTACTCCGACACGCAGGGCGCCCTGGCCACCCGCGGCCTGCTGACGGCCACCCCCCGCTGCACCGCGATCGTCTACGACAGCGACGTCATGGCGGCGGCGGGGCTCGGCGTGGCCACCGAGATGACGGTGCCGGTCCCCGGTGAGCTGTCGATCGTGTCCTTCGACGACTCGATCATCACCCGGCTTCCCCATCCCCCCATCACCGCCCTGACCCGCGACACCTACGCGCTCGGCACCCTCACCGCGACCGAACTGCTCCACGTCATCGCCGAGCGCCCCGCCCCCCGAACCCTCCAGGCCCCCACGCCCGAACTCGTCGTCCGCGGCAGCACCGCCCCGCCCGGCGTACGTGGCACAGAGTGTCCACTGGCTGGGATGATTCCTCCGAAAAACACCGATCCTGATCAGATGTCCGCTGATTCCCCATAGGATGCGGTCATTAGCGAGGAAAGGTGTGGCGTGACCGAGCGTGAGCGACCTCCGGGGAAGATCGACCCGACCGTCCCCACAGTCGCCCGGATGTACGACTACTTCCTGGGCGGGAAGGACAACTTCCCCGTCGACCGGGAGGCCGCCGAGAAGGTCCTCGCGCTGAGCAGCCAGGCCGGCGCGGACGTACGCGAGATGGCCCGGGCGAACCGGGGCTTCCTGGTCCGCGCCGTGGAGACGGTGGCCAGGGCCGGCGTGCGGCAGTTCCTCGACATCGGCACCGGCCTGCCCACCCAGGACAACGTGCACCAGGTCGCGCACCGGATCATCCCCGACGCCAAGGTCGTCTACTCCGACAACGACCCGATCGTGCTGGTCCACGCGCGGGCGCTGCTGGCCGACAACCCCGACACGGTGATCATCGAGGGCGACGCGCACGATCCCAAGGGGCTCCTGGCCGCCGCCGCCCACCACCTCGACTTCAGCCGGCCCGTGGCGGTGCTGGCCGTCGCGCTGTTCCACTTCTTCGGCGGCGACGACGAGGTGGCCGGCATCGTCGAGACGCTGCGGGAGCCGCTGGTGCCGGGGAGCCATCTGATCATCTCGCACGCGTACGTGGAGCGCGGCCAGAGCACCCTCGACCGGAAGATCGAGACCGAGAACATCTACCGGCGTACGACCTCCGGCGCGCTGCACTGGCGCGACCGCGACACGGTGTGCGGCTATTTCGACGGGCTCGAACTGCTCGAACCCGGCGTCGTACCGGTGCAGGACTGGCGCAACGACGACCCGTTCATCCCCCCGGGGATGGAGAAGGGCGGCATCCTGGGCGCCGTTGGCCGCGTCCCGTAACCACCGGCGGACCAGGTGGGCCCGTCGCGGTCAGCCCTGCCTGAGGCGGTCCTCGAGGATCTCGACCAGGCCGGCGATCACCCCGTCCGGTGAGGGACTGTAGTGGGGGACGGCCCAGCGGGTGATCCTGGCGTCGATCACCGTGGGGCGGCCGGAGGCCAGGGAACGGCGGAAGGCGTCCTCGAACTCCTCGAGCGTCTCCACCCGGTAGCCGTCCGCGCCGCAGGCGCGCGCGTACGCGGCGAAGTCCGGATTCTGGAATTCGACGAGCCCGGTCTCCTGGTATTCGGCGATTTGATAGAGCTTGATCAGCTTGAATTCCTGGTCGTCGAAGATGACCCAGATGACGGGGATGTCGTGCTCGACGGCGGTCATCAGCTCGAAGCCGGACAACGCATAGCACCCGTCGCCGCAGCCGACCACCACCGTCCGCTCCGGTTGGGCCACCTTCAGCCCGATCGCGCCGTTGACATGCCCGGCCATCGGCCCGAACGACCCGGCCTTGCGGAAGTTCTGGCCCTCTTCGAGCTCCACGTAGTAGCCGAGCCACGCCAGATGCGCGCCCGCGTCGGCGAGGAGGACGGCGCGCTCGGGCAGCATCCGCCCGATCGCCTGGGCGAGCTCTCCCGGATGGATCTTCCCGGTCAGGTGGATGATGTTCCTGGCCTCGTAGTTCTTGCCGTGGACCGTGGCGGGCGGCACCTCGCCGACCTTCCGCTCCAGCGCGTCGGCGAGCGCGGCCACCGCCGGGCGCGCGTCGGACAGGAGCGCGTGGTCCGGCTTGTAGGCCCTGCGGAACTCGGTCTCCGAGATGTTCACCGAGATGAGGGTCTTGCCGGTGAACAGGTCGTCGCGGTAGTTGAACGTGGCGTGCTGGTTGAGGGAGTTGCCGACGCACAGCACGACGTCGGCCTCGCGGAAGGCCTTCCAGGCGCTCGAGTGGCCGCTGTCGGCGAAGACGCCCAACGCGAGCGGGTGCCCCTCGGACACGATGCCCTTGCCGTCGAGCGTGGTCAGCAGCGGGATCTGGAACCGTTCGATCAGCCGCCTGATCTCCGGCCCCGCGCCGCTCCTGACGGCGCCGAAACCGGCGAGCACGACGATGCGCCTCCGCCTGCCGATGGCCTCCGCCAGCACCGACGCGATCTCCTCCACACGGGCCGGGTCGGGCAGGACCGGCGCGACGTCGAGCCTGACCGGCCGCGCGTTCGTGACCTCGACGCCGCGCTCGGTCAGGTCGAGCGGCACATGGATGTGCACCGGCCCGGGCCGCCCCTCGAACGCGACGTTGACCGCCTCCTCGAACACGTCGAACGTGTCCGCGGCGTCGGCCAGGAAGAAGGACTTCTTGGTCGTGGCCGCGAACACCGCCCGCGAGTCGGGGGTCCCGTTCAGGCCCGAGGTCTCGTTGAGCGAGCCCCAACCCTGCCATTTCCTGGACGCGTACCCCGAGACGGCCAGCACCGGGTAGGAGTCGGACATCGCCATGGCCAGCCCGGAGATCAGGTTGAACGCTCCCGGCCCGGCCGTGGCGAAGCAGAACCCGAGCCTGCCGGTGTACATCGCGTACCCGCACGCCATGAACGACGCCGCCTGCTCGTGCCGGGTGATGATCGGCCGGATCCGCGGCGAATGCTTCAGCGCCAGCATCAGCCCGGCCGCGTTCTCCCCGGCACCGCCGAAGGCGGCCTCCACCCCGACGTCTTCCAGCCCTTTGACGATGGCCTCGTAAACTTTCATGGTTCCTTCCCTGGCGGCGGCCATGTGGCCGGGTGCCGCTATGCGTGCCAGCGCGCGTCGTGCCGCGCGTGCGCGTCGGTCGTCCCGTTCTCGAAGAACCGCTCGTAGTACTCCGACTCGACGTGGTGGGTCTGCAGCCAGATGCCGGGCACGTGAATGGCGTCGGTGTGGGCGGGGAACCGGCCGTGCGTCTCGTGCAGGTACACGCAGATGTCCCGCACGCACTCGATCACCGGCCGGTCGTACTCGCCCGCCTCCGCCAGATAACGCCGCCCGTGGTCGCCCTTGTAGATGCGGGCGAAGGTGCTCTGGTCGGAGTAGATGCCGTCCGGCCCGAACTTCGCCCGTACGACGCTTTCGACGGCCTCCTCCATCGAGGAGTAGTTGGGCGGGCAGGCGGCCTTGATGAGATGCTCTCCGGCGGCCCGGAGACCGATCGGGTGGGAGCGCAGGGCGGTGTACTTCGGCAGTGGCACGTGCCAGCGCGGGATGTCGGCGAGCCGGAAGCGCGGCACGACGAAGTCGAAGCCGAGCATCCGGCCGTAGGCCCGGGAGAACTTCGGGTCGCCCAGCGCGATCTGCGGGTGGAGCGAGGCGTGGATCCAGGCGCCGAGCCCCATGGCGTCGGCGGTCAGCATCAGGTTCTGTACGAGCAGGTCGGCCTCGACCTGGGTGCGCATCGGCCCCAGGATTCCGAGCGGCAGTTTGAGGTCCGGGTTCAGGAACCCGTTCTTCACCCATTTCCGCACGCCCGCCGGGCGGTAGAAGTTGCGGTCGTCGACCAAGGTCGGCCGGGCCCCGTCCGGCTGGGTGAGCAGGTACATCAGCGCGTTGATGTACTGGTGGGAGATGTCGACCACGGGCAGGAAGATCGTGGTGCCCGGCAGGTTGGACAGGAAGCGGTTGGAGTCGAGATAGGCCGGGAAGTCGCGCATCCCCTCCATCACGTCGAGACGGTGCGGAAGGACCCGCACCTTGGCCTGGCGGGCCCGCTCGACCAGCGTGGCGGCGTCGAAGGGCAGGCCGGGGGCCGGCGGCAGCGTCCTCAGGAAGTACGTGCCGCTGTCATTGATCATGAAGAAGTGGGTGCCGTGGGCGTTGTCGGTGCTGCCCGCCGTCCGGCCCGTCATGTGCAGGTTCGGCTTGGCCATGATGGGCTCGCCGTCGCGCGGGTCCTCGAACGGCCGGTCCGGCATCGTGAGGCCGGAGCAGCCGGTGAGCGCGATGAGCACCGCCTCCTCCAGCTCCGTCAGCGGCATCGGGCGGTGCGGCGACCGGTAGCTCATCGAGCCGGCCGGAACGGACGCGCCGCGGCTGACCCGGTGGGTCCGCCGCTTCCAGATGGTCTCCAGCAGGGGCCTGGACAGCAGCTCCGCCAGCCCCTCCTGCCTGCTCGTCTCCGGCTTCACGGACATTGGTCGGCCTCGCTTTCAGTCGCGCCTGATGCCGGCGTGCTCGTCGGACACCGCCGGACGCCACGGCGCGAAGGCGCTCGCCGTCCGCGGCAGGAAACCCGCCAGATCGGGGCAGTGGCGCAGGATGACGCTGGTCATGCCGTTGCGCTCGATCCAGTCCAGCCCCAGCGGGGTGTAGATCTCGGGCCTGAAGTCGACGGTGAGGAAACGATCGCTCTGCAGCCGGCGGCTGGCCATGAGGATGAAGATCCGGAAGGCCGTGTCGCTGAAGCCGAAGCGCTCGGGCGGGTTCTCCGCGAACAGCCCGACCACCGTGTCGATGTCGTCGACCGTACGGTAGACGTCCTTGAGCCGGGCCAGCGTGTCCGGATCGGAGGTGAGGTCCTCGAACCGCCGCAGGCGCGGCTTGTGCAGGCCGGCGCGGAAGTCGTTGTAGCGCGGAACACCGCGGCGGCGCGTACGCACGAGGTCGACCACGGACAGGTCGATGATCTCCCCGTCCCGCTCGAACGCCTGGAGCGCGCGCGGGAAGTTGCGCAGGGTGATCGCCCCCGGATGGGCGATGCCCAGCGAGTAGAGCGAGTTCGCCAGGCCCGCCCTGCGCATGAGGGGTTCCGCGGCCGCGCCGAGCACGTCGTTGAAGCCCAGGGTCTCGAGCGTCCGGCCGGACCTGTGGTCGGCGATCTCGTAGTCGTCGGGGATCAGCGGGTGCATCCGATAGACGGTGACGAAGTCCTCGGTGAGCGAATAGGGCACCTCGTGGTGGTCGGGCAGGGTTCGCGGGATGCCGGTGAGCGCGTGCTCGTCGGCCAGCCACAGCCCGAGGTGGGTCAGCCAGTTCCGCGGCGGCCCCGACCAGTTGGCCGTCAGGCCGATGTCGATCAGGTCGGTGGCGAGGATCGCGGGCGTCCACTCCACCGTGTGGATCTTGGCGATGAGGGCGGAGACGACGAGCCGGGCCACGTGGTAGACCGAGTCCTCGCTCATCTGGGGGTACTCGCTCCGCAGCGCCTCGCACACGGCGTTGTGCTCGCGCGCGAAGAGGGTGTGCATGACGCTGAGGCCGAGCCACCAGCTCTCCCGGAACCCGGTGATCGGGATGCCGTCCGGGCCGGGCGTCAGGTGGCCGTCCTCCAGGAGCAGCGCCGCGCCGCCGTCCGGCTCGCGCAGCGACTTCGCGACGCTCTCGTCACCGCCGTAGACCTCGGAGCCGTCCCACCAGTGGGAGGCGGCGTTGGCGGACAGGATCGGCGGCCCCGTGTAGCCGGGCGGGCGCATGCCCACGTTGTCGGCGAAACGCATCACCGTCTCGGGCGTTCCCCCCGGAGTGTTGGTCCAGGTCACGCCGGACGGCAGCGGCACCTCGACGTTCTGCGTACCGGCCGGGTGACGCTGGTGGTCGACCCAGTCGTGCACCTGGAACTGGATCCACGCGGCGGCGATGACGTTCAGCGACCGCGCCGGGATGAAGGTGTCGCGGTGGAGCAGCTCTCTGCTGACGATCAACGGGTTGGGCGTGTCGAAGAGATCGGGCCGGTAGACGGGCGGCAGATTACGGCCGAAGGCCGAGCCGAGGGCTCCCATCTCCGGGGCGGACAGGTCGTTGAAGGTGCCGTCGTAGGTGCGCCTGACCCGTACGCTCTCGTCGATGGGCGGGGGCACCGGATGAGGCTTCGGCACGGCCTCGCGGACCTCCGTGTCGATCAGGTTGTCCCGGCGCAGCTCCTGCCGGATGGTCTCGACGTTGAGCAGCCCGACCCAGGTCGGCAGCCTGTGCCAGGGGACGACCCGGTTGAGTGCGCCGAACACCCTCCGCAGCAGGCCGCCGACGACGAGGTTGCGCCGCGGCGTCGGCGTGATGAACCGGTGGCCGAGACGATGGGCGCTGCCGGCCTCGTACGCGGCCTTGCGGGCGCGGTTCAGGTTGCCGAGCGGGCGGAACTCGTCGGTGGTGTTCCACGGGTCGAAGGCGAGCCGGTCGATGCGCAGCGCGACGGCGCGGGCGTCGGCGGTGCCGAGATCCTGGCGCGGGATCGTCAGCGTCGCGACGGACACGACGGGCGCGTCCTCCTCCGTCCAGTCGGCGCCGCCGTTCTCGATGGGCGTACGCCTGGCGTCCACGTAGCGCTGGACGCACAGGTCGAAGACGACGTCCGCCTCGGAGAGCCGCGCCGACAGCTCGTGCCCCAGGTAGTCGGGGTCGCTCGGCGACGGATGGGGCGCCACCGGGGCGCCCGCGGCCGGGCGGAGCCGGAAGCGGACCGGCCCGGCCTGCCCCCACAGGATCGCGCCGCGGCTCCAGTACGTCTCGAGCGCGAGGCTGCGCACCGGGCGTCCGGTCCCCGCGCGTACGTTGCGCCGCATGCGCGTGGCGCTGGACCAGCCCACCGCCCACGGCAGCTTGACGAACACCCCGATCGCCTTGCGCAGGGTCGAGTCCGCGCCGGCCATGGCCCGCGCGAAGGCGACGAACTCGCGCGCGTCGCGCGCGTGCGAGACCGGATAGTTCGTCATGAGCAGGTCATGGGCTCGATCCGCGCCCGCCTGGACGCGCAGCGCGGCGCCGCGCAGATCCGGGGTGGAGTCGGGCTGGCGGGCGCCGCTCGCGTTGGACAGCCGGACGATGACCGGATATTCGGCCTCCGCCTGGGCGAAGCCGGTCCGCAGGTCGTCGGGGAGGTCCGGGTGAAACCTCAGCCGGGCGTTCTCGACGCCGAGGATCGCCTTCGCGTGAAAGGTCCGGTCGACGTCGTCGGCGCCGCTGCGCTTCTTGATCTTGAGCTGGACCCGCATGAGGTCGCGGGCGAGCTTTTCGAAGATCTTCCGCTCGACCTCGGGATCACCTCCGACATAACGCTCGTAGCCGGCCGGCGGCGATTCGCGCTTTTCCGTGGATTCGCCGGTGAGACGCTCCTGCTGCTCAGTCATATGAACTCCGTCGCCATCACTAGGACGTTTCTTTTTCGGCACCACGCGAACTGTCCCGGACGCTTCTGAGCACATTTTGGCCCTGCTCGTCCACCAGTCGGGTGATGATTTGCTGGGCGGCTCCGAAAACCGCCGCCCAGCCGATGATCTGCGCGCTGTTATCGAGATTGTTCAGCCCGGGAATGAAGCGTCCTTGGATCAGCAGCAGGCCGACGACCGCGGACACGGCTCCGGCCGGAAGCTTCAGGAGCGACAGGACGATCGGCAGCGTGTAAGGCGCCGAGGTCCCGTAGATGTGGCGCAGCCCGATGGCGCCCACCAGTGAGGCCGCGGTCAGCCCGACGAGCTCGACGACGGGCACGTCCCACTTGCTCGGGGCGTTGCCGATCGGGCACGCGGGCCCGGTCGCCGGGTCGTGGAAGCAGAGCTTCATCGCCGCCGGGTGCACGAATCCCACCACGCCCACGATCACGGCGATGGCCGCCATGACGGCGGTGCTCACCAGGAGCGTGTTGCGAAAGCTGCGCAGGCGTACCTTCTCCTGCTGGGCGGAGATGTTGGCCGCCTGCAGGGTGATCACCGCCAGGGTGCGATCCTGCGGGGTCAGCTTCCCGTCCTGGTGGCGAAGGTGCTCCTGCAGCTTGGCCCGGCGCGGGTCCTGCTTCCCCAGGTGCTGCATGGCGCGTGCGAGGACGTCGCTGCCCCACCACGGGAGCTCCTCGTCCGGCATCAGCCGCAGAAGGGCGACCTCCGCCTGGTGGATGTTCGCCCAGGTGCGGTCCACGGCGAATCCCGACCAGGCGCCCGCCAGGGTCGGTTTGCCCGCCGCGGCCTCCCTGGCCGCGTTCAGATGCCTTTGCGCGCCACGGGCCAGCGGGGAATCTCCGTCGAGTCCGTCGAGCTGGCTCTGCAACTCGGCGATGTGCGCCAGGGCGCGCTGCCGCCATGAGCACGCGTCCTTTCCCGCCACATCCTCCAGAGGATTCATCGCCATGGAACTTTCCGGGCCGCCCAGCAAAACAGGCGTTAGATTCCCGGACGATAAGGCGAAAAACTTCGCGCGATTAAAGAGTGAATCGAGTTTTCCCCTCGATTCACAAGCCGGAGGTCCGCTTGCCGCGCCGGCAAGCGTGAAGCTCTGGGCGGACGCTGATGGGCGCCGGGAATCCCCGCCTGCGCCACCTGCCGACCGGCGCCCGGCGTGGCCGGGCCGATCTCATCGTCCCCCGATGCCGCTGGGCATCCTGTTCACCGGCTTCCCCGACTCCGGCGACGGGTTCCGCATCACCAGCGCCCCGCCCGTTCGCTCAGGGGCGGGGCTCGCTCTGGCCGGCCGCCTGAGCCACCTGCTCCAGCCGGAGCCGGCGCTCTTCCCACCAGGCCTGGTCGCCAGGCGCCAGGTTGTCGTGGTCCGCCCGCAGGCCGGCGGCCCCGTCGAGGAGCTCACGGACGATGTCGGCGTGCCCGGCGTGCCGGTTGGTCTCGGAGATCACGTGGATCAGGATGCGGTGCAGCGTCACCCGGCGCCGCTCCTCCGGCCACCATGGCACCTCACCGGCCGCGTCCAGCGCCAGCGCGTCGATCGTCGCGTCGGCGTGCGCCCAGACCCGGTGGTAGAGCCCGATGATCTCCTCGCGCGACTCGTCGGCGGTCGCCCACAAGTCCGCGTCGGGCTCGGCGTCGTCGTCGAGCCACGGCAGCGGCTCGGCGAACGGCCGCCCGAAGACGTTGCCGAAATATCCTGACTCCACGGTGGCCACGTGTTTGATCAGCCCGAGCAGGTTGGTGCCGGTGGGGGTGCGCGGACGGCGGATGTCGTATTCGGAAAGCCCGTCGAGCTTCCACAGCAGGGCTTCGCGAGCGACCCGCAGATAATGGTGAAGATCGGATTTCGGCTCCCATGTGGTCATGCCGACATCCTGGCAGCCCGCGCCGACAATGAGGAGCGCTGCTCCGACGCGAGCGGCGCGCCGGCCGTCCCGGCAGGTGCGGGGCGGTCATCGCGTGGCGGCGACGCGGGGCGGTCATCGCGTGGAGACGACGCGGAGCGGTCATCGCGTGGCGGCGACGCGGAGCACGATCTTCCCGCGGCCGTGCCCGGTCTCGATGGCGCGGTGGGCCGCGGCGGCCCGCGCCAGCGGGAACTCCTCCCGGACGTGCAGCTTGATCCTGCCCTGTGCGTACTGCTCCGCGACCTCCTCCAGTTGCCGGATGGACCGCTTCGGGGTCAGGGCCGGGATGCCGAGCTCCGCCGCGAGCTCGTCGTCGATCATGGTCCGGATGCGCTTCTTCTCCTTGACCAGGCCGACCGAGGCACGCAGGGTGTCGCCGCCGACGTTGTCCATGACGGTGTCCACGCCGCCGGGCGCGATGGCGCGGACCTGGGCGCTCAGCTCCGCGCCATAGGTCACCGGAACCGCGCCGAGGGAGGCCAGGTAGGCGTGGTTGGCCGGGCCGGCGGTGCCGATGACGGTGGTGGCTCCCCAGGCCAGAGCCAGTTGCACCGCGAAGGTGCCCAGGGCTCCGGCCGCCGCGTGGATCAGCACGGTGTCCCCGCGCGCCACCCCCATCTCGCTCAGGCACAGGTGCGCGCCGATGCCGTTGACGGCGAAGCCGCCGGCGATGTCCCAGGGGAGGCTCCGCGGCTTGCGCACCACCTGCTCCGCGGCGACCACCACATATTCGGCATACGCCCCCAAGGTGCAGAATCCGAGGACCTCGTCGCCCGTGGCGCTGCCGGTGACACCGTCGCCCACCTGGTCGACGACCCCGGCGAACTCGTTGCCCGGGATCACCGGGAAGGAGGTATCGACCGAGGGTGGCGCCCAGCCCCGCCTGATCCCCGTGTCGAAGTGGTTGACCCCGGCCGACAGCACACGGACGCGTACGTGACCCGGCCCGGCCTGGGGGATCGGCACGTCCATCAGGGCCAGCACCTCCGGCCCGCCGAACGACGACAGGGCCGCGGCCTTCATGGAGATCATTTCGTACTTCCCTTCCGGGGCAGGGCCCCGTCGCCGAGGACGGGCTGGGACGTGGAGGACGCAGGGGATGTGGCGGACCGGGTGGCGGCGACGGTGGCGCGGCCGTCCGGCAGGCGGGTCGCGATCGCCATCACGGCGACGGTCGTCAGGCCGGCGGCGATCAGCAGGGTCTGCACGCTCACCACATCGGCCAGCGGGCCGAACACGACCATGCTCGCCGGGGTGGCCAGCGCCGAGACGATGCTGACGTAGCTGAACACGCGGCCCTGCATGCCGGGTTCGACGCGCTCCTGGATCAGCGTCGTGAACGGCGCGGCCAGCAGCGGCGCCAGCAGGCCGAAGGCGAACATGAAGCCGTAGAACACCCACACGTTCGTGCTCAGCCCCATCGCCACGGTGACGGCCCCGAAGCCGTAGGTGGCGACCATGATCAGCCCGATCCGGCCGCGCTTGGCCAGCACCGTGGACATCAGGACCCCGCCGAGCAGCATGCCGGAGCTGAAGGCCAGCTCCAGGACCGTCAGCAGCCACTCGTCCGTGCCGAACGTACGGGCGACCATCAGCGGGGTGACGTACGAGGGCGCGACGGTGAGCAGGAAGGTGATCGCGTACACGCTGAGCAGCCAGCGTACGATCCGGTGCGTCCGCAGGTGGCGCATCCCCTCGACCAGGTCCTGCCGATACGTGGAGCGGGCCTCCGCCGCCCGCCGCAACGCCGGGACGGACACCCGCCCGAGCAGGGCGATGCCGATCAGCGCCGTGACCACGTCGAGGAAGAAGAGGGGGACGATGCCGAAGACGGCGAAGATCGCGCCCGCCGCGGCCGGGGCCAGCAGCGCCATCGCGGACTGGATGGTGTGGAAGATCCCGTTCACCCGCATGAGGTGCTCGCCCGGCACGATCTGCGGGATCATCGCTCGTACGGCAGGGGTCTGGACCCCGGCCCCGACCGACCGGACCGCCACGGCCAGCAGGACGATCCACAGGTCGTCGACCCCGTTGGCCATCAGCAACGCCAGCACCAGCGTCGCCAGGGCGATCCCGCCGTCGGCGGCCATCACCAGCGCGCGGCGGTCGACCCGGTCGGCGAGCACGCCTCCGAACAGCGCCACCACGCCCTGCGGCGCGAAGGCGGCCACGACGTAGAGGGCCATCGCCAGCCCGGAGCGGGTCTGGAGCGTCACCCACCACATCACCGCGTACTGCACGACCATCGAGCCGAACAGGGACATGGTCTGACCGGACACGAACAAGGCGACGTTGAGCCGCCAGGGGGATCTCATCGTTCCCCTCCCCGTTCTCATTTGTGCGGATCGATTCGCTCCGCACAATGCAAGCTAGCGCGGAGCGAAACGATCCGCAACTGCGTAAGATGGCCACCATGGGCTCGTCCAGACATCGCGCGGCGCGACAGGCCGAAGTGACGCAGAACGATCAGGCGATCTTCGAAGCGGCGCGGCGCGTCTTCGCGCGCGACGGCCGCCATGCGACGGTCGCGGCCATCGCCGAGGAGGCCGGCGTCGGCATCGGCAGCCTCTACCGCCGATACAGCGGCAAGGACCACCTCTTCCGCGCGCTGCTCGACCACTCCAACCGGCAGTGGGCCGAGGCGGCCGAGCGCGCCCTCGCCGACCCGGATCCGTGGCAGGGCCTGGCGGGCTTCGTCGTCGAATGCGTCGAGTTCGGCCAGGGCACCCTGGCTCCGCTGGCCGACGAGGTCGAGGCCGCTCCTGAGCCGGACGAGACGTCCCAGCGGGCCGACACGGCCTTCCAGGACATGATCCAGCGTGCGCATCACGCCGGTGCGCTCCGCCCGGACGTCACCGCCGTCGACATCATCCTGCTCATCGAGCAGCTCGGCAGATCGCCGCTCCTCGAACAGCTCCGCCTGCAAGGCCGGACTGACCTGCTGGACGACGCGCGGAGCGCGCGCCGCCGCATCGTCGCCGTCGCCCTCGACGGCCTCCACCATGCGCCCCCCACGGCCCTGCCGGGCGAACCTCCCACGCTCGGCCTCGTGGAAGCACGCTGGAGCACCCGCCCCGAGCGACGCGCCGCCCCCTGACGGTGCCACCCCCTGGCTGGGCCGGACGGGTCGCGGGTGCAGGACATCATCGCCGGCGGCCGGACGGCTCGCCGACGTTCCGCGACTACCCGGGCGTGGTGTCCCGGCGGGTGACGTGGCCGGTCAGCCGTTCCCAGTTGCCGGAGCCGATGGCGGCCTTCTCCGCCTCGGTGAACGGCGCCCGCTGAAGGAACGACCGGGCGACGCCGCCGCTGGTGTCCAGGAAGGGGAAACCGCCGGGCCGCGTCCCGAAGGTGTAGGGGTAGTCGGTGGAGTACAGCATGCGGTCCGTCCCGACGACCTCGGCCGTCCATCGCAGGTAGCGCTCGCTCACCGTGCCGCTGCCGGCCACCCAGAAGTTCTGCCGGAAATAGTCGGCCAGGGGCCGCTCCAGCTTCGCCATGTCGCGCAGGATCCCGATGTGGTCCAGGTAGAACAGGACGACCTCGCCCCAGTGCCCCGCGATCACCTGCAGGCCGGGGTGCCGGTCGAACACCCCGGAGAAGATCATCCGCAGATACTGTACGCCGAGGTCGTAGTACCAGCCCAGCCCGGCCGTCGCGAGCGCAGGGCCGACTCCGTGGGGGAGCCCCGAGTAGTACGCCTCCTGGACCGCCTGCACCGGGGTCTGCGGGTGGAAGTGCAGCGGCACCCCGAGCCGCTCGGCGGTGCCGTAGAGGTCGTCGAACTCCGGCGCGTCGGCCGGCTTGGCCCCGGTGCGCCCGTACAGCATCGCGCCGCGAAAGCCGAGCCGGCCGACCGCGCGCTCCAGCTCCGCCGCGGCGGAATCGGGCGAGGGCGTCGGGATGGCCGCCAGCGCCTGGAGCCGCTCCGGATGGGCGCCGACGACCTCGGCGAGCGCGTCGTTGGCCGCCCGCGCGACGCTCACGGCGTCGGCCGGGGCGAGGTTCTGCACGCCCGGTGTGGCCAGGGACAGCACCGCGACGTCGATGCCCTGGTCGTCCATGTCGGCCAGGCGCCGCTCGCCGGTTTCGCGCAGCCGCCGCGCGACCGGCTCGTCGCCGTAGCCGAGCTGGGGGATCTGGGGCACCCCCGCTCTCGCCCACGCGTCGAGGAGGACCGGCAGGACCACGTGTTCCTCGAGACCGACGATCCGCAACTTCTCCGACATGTCCACTCCTGTTTCCGTTGATATCCAGTTGAAGATAACACGGATAACATCAATGGAATCAAGTCGCTGGTAACGTTGATACATGCTTGATGGGCCGAATGCCGACGTCATCGCCGCCGCGGAGCCGGAGGTCGGCCGCGACCTCACCCGGCAGCGGGTCATCGAGGCCGCGGCGGGCCTGCTCGCCCGCGACGGGCGCGAGGCGGTGACCACGCGCGCGGTTGCGTCGGCCGCCGGGGTGCAGGCGCCGGCGATCTATCGCCTGTTCGGCGACAAGGACGGGCTGCTGGAGGCGGTGGCCGAGCACGGCTACGCCACCTTCCTGGCCGCCAAGCACGTGGACGCCCGCCCCCGGGACCCGGTCGACGACCTGCGCGCGGGCTGGGACCTCGCCGTCGGGTTCGGGCTGGCCAACCCCGAGCTGTACGCGCTCATGTACGGGGAGCCCAAACGCGGCACGGCGTCGGCGGCCTTCCACGCCGGCATGCGGATCCTGGTGGAGCGCATCCGCCGCCTGGCCGCCGCCGGCCGGCTCCGCGTGGAGGAGAGGCTGGCCGTCGCCCTCATCCATGCGACCGCGCGCGGGGCCGTGCTCACCTGGTTGTCGCTGCCCGCCGGCGAACGCGACCCGGCCCTGCTCACCACCATGCGCGAATCGATGGTCGCCGCCGTCACCAACGAGAAACCCGTCGTCGAGGACCCCGGTGTCGCCGGCGCCGCCCGTACCCTGCGGGCCCTGCTGCCCGAACAGACGGCGCTGAGCGGCGCGGAGCAGCACCTGCTCGGCGAATGGCTCGACCGCCTGGCCTCGGGCGGCTGAGTTCACACGATGCCGCCGCCGGTGTCGGACGCGACACCGGCGGCGCACCGCCTCAGCCTGGAGGCGATCAGCCGAACTGCTGGCGCCATTCAGGGGTTCTGAAGGAGCGTGAGCCGCCGCGCGGGTCGTTCAGCACCACCCGGGCGAACAGTTCGTCGCGGTCTCCCGGCCCGGGGTCCTCGTTGAGCCAGGACTTGGGGACGATCCTCTCGAAATCGGCGCTCAGACCGGCTTCCTGCGAGGCTCCGATCACGACGAGGCCGAGGTTGAACTCGGCGTTGTCGAAGAACGGATCCGCGCCGAAGATCTTGGTGACGAACGGGTTGCCGCCCGAGCCGTCGATGATGGCCTGCGCGTCCTGCACGCTCATGTGCACGTCGATGCCGACGTGGACCCGGTAGATGTCGTCTCCCAGCGCGTCGATCCACATGCAGACGTTGTGGCCGCCGGGGTCGCGCGCATTGCCGCAGAGCGGGCCGTCGGCGTGCGCGGGGGCCGCCAGGGCGGTGATCGCGGCGAGGGGCGCCACGACGAATGCCGCCAGGCGCAGCAGCCGGCGCCTCCCCCGTCCGTGCGATCGCGAGGTGGTGGTGCTCATGGGAGTTCCTTTGTCCCGGGCGCCGCTGGCCGGCGCCGCTGTCATGAGGGCGGGACAGGAGGGGACAGAAAGGGCCGGGACACGAGGTGACAGGCCGGGACAAGGGCGGGACAGGGCTCTGTGATACGTTCGCCCCGCTGTGCGGCACGACGACTGAAGGAGGTGAGACCGATCAACGCTGTGACGACAGGTCGGGCCTCCCTCCCACGCACGGTCTAGGGAGCGCCCGCACCAGGCACCCCGAAAGGCTTCGAAACGCCATGCGCTTCAGCTTGACCTCTCAGACGTCGGCCGACGGCGTCACCGAACAGTCCTTCACCCTGGGCGAGATCCCCGGCGTGCTGTTCACGCCGCGAGACGCCACCGGCCCACGCCCGCTGATCCTGATGGGACACGGCGGCGGCCAGCACAAGAGAGCCCCCGGAGTGGTGGCCGGCGCGTACCGGTTCGCCGCCGAGGGCGGGTTCGCCGTCGCCGCGATCGATGCCCCGAACCACGGCGACAGGCCGAAAAGCGAACGGTTCATCGAGTTCGCGGGCGACATGCGGGCCCGCATGGCCGCGGGGGAGAAGCCGGCCGAACTGGTCGCGACCATGCACGACCTGCTGGCCGGGCAGGCAGTCGACGACTGGCGGGCCGTGGTCACCGCGGTCCAGGAGCTCGGCCACGTGGGCGCCGGCCCGGCCGGCTATTGGGGGGTGTCGATGGGCTGCGGGTTCGGCGTGCCGCTCCTCGCCGCCGAACCCCGGATCCGCGCCGGGGTGCTGGGCCTGCTCGGCGTGCGCGGGCTGGCCGGGACCGCCGCCCAGGTGAGCGTGCCGGTGCGGTTCCTGCTCCAGTGGGATGACACGCGGGTCTCCCGGGAGGAGGCCCTGGCGCTGTTCGACGCCCTGGGGTCGAAGGAGAAGTCGCTGCACGCGAACCCCGGCGACCACGGGGGGATCCCCGCGTACGAGACCGACGACGCGCTGCGGTTCTTCGCCCAGCACCTGGGATGAGGCCGCCGCCTTGCGGCCCGCGACGTGCCGGCCGGGGCTTGTCCCCCGCCGGCGCGTCCGGCGTCCCTAGGCCGGGTCGCTGTCCGGGACCCTGAGAACGAACCGGACGCCCTGCGCCGATTCCTCGATGGTCAGCGTCCCGCCGTGCTGCTCGGCGATCTCCCTGGCGATGGGCAGGCCGAGGCCGGCGACGGCGGTGTCGCTGGTCCCGGCGGTGTCGGGCTGGACCAGGCTGTCGAACGCCGTCTCCCACCGGTCGGCCGGGATCCCGGCGCCGTCATCGGTGACCTGCAGCACGGCCTCGTCGCCGGCTCTGCGGAGGGCGATCGTCACCGCCGACGCGGTGCGGTCTTCGGCGTTGTGCACGAGGCTGGTGAGCAGCCGGGTCAGCAAGGGCCCGTCGCCGGTGGTCACTATCCCCGGCTGGACATCGCAGCTGACCCGGATCCGGAAGGTACGGCGCCGGAGCTCGGAGGCGATGAGGTCGCTGAAATTCACGCACTCTTTGACGATCTCGGCATCGGATTCGAGCCGGACGAGCGTGAGGTGGTCGGTGACGGTCGCCTCGAGCCGGTCGAGGCTGGCCTGCAGCGCGGTGAGGGTCTCGGCCCAGTCGGTCTCCCCGGGGTGGAGCCGCGCCTCCTCCATCCGCAGGCGCATGGCCGTGATCGGGCTGCGCAGGTCGTGGGCCAACAAGGTGAGGCATTGCAGCCGGGCACGGATTTCGCGTCCGCGCGTGCCGAACCTGCTCATTGTCGGAGCGTACCGAGGCGCGGAGACCCGGGGAGTGGAGAAAGCCGTGATATTGGCAAGCCTTTAACGGCGCGCCTGTGCGCCGCCGGTGGCGCCCGGTGCTTTCTTTGCTCCCGCGTGGCCTGATGACTCCGCGGCGATCATGCTTGATATGGCCGGTCGATGTCCGGTGATTGTCCTGGTTGAACGTCCGTCGACGATCGAGACTCGGGGTGGCGATGAAAGTGCGGAGGAGGGACTTTCCCTCCTGACGCCCGACCTAGGAGGGCGCGTTGCGGACAAGAACAATCGGGGCGGCACTCATGTTCGTCGTCGCGCTGGGCCTGCCGGGGGCGGTCTCCTCGGCTTCCGCCGCCGGCGCGGACACGGCGACCGCGAGAGATCTGTCCGACTGCCCGGGCGGTTACATGTGCGTCTGGACGGGGTCGAATTTCGACGGGCTCATGTATCGAGTGCTCCGCGTCCAGCCGGGTGACTGCAAAGTCATCATCCCCGGATATCGCTCGGCGTACAACCGGACGAGTTGGCCCCAGAAGCTCGCGGCGAGCAGCAACTGCACCGGTGGAATCGAACTCGGACCCGGTCAGAGTTTCGCCCTCGGTAATCCCACGAGATATTCCATCGGCGCCTGGCCATAGACCGTACGGGTTCGACGCGTAACGCCCCTGCCCCGGCCGTCGACACCGTGTGTGCCCGACGCCGTTCGGCATCATTCGTCCGGCCCCGGACGCGCGCAGAGCGCCCACCCGTCCGGGGCCGGGCCGCAAGCGCGCCAGGCGGTTCGGAAGGTCGGCGATCTGGGGGCGAGGGGCCCCTCGCAGCACGCGCGCGTCGGCCGGGCGGCCGTCAGTCGGTGATGACGACGACGCCCGACGGCTCGTCCAGCAGCTCCACCGTACGGTCGGCGGCGCGGTCGATCTGGACGCGAGGCTCCGCCGGGATCCGATCCTCGTGGTAGGTGCCCGGCCCGTAGAACTGCCCATAGCTGAGCACCACGCCGCCCTCGGCGAGCACGGCACGTTCCAGCTCGGCCACGGCCAGGGCGCCCGGCCCGTCGGGCAGTTGCCAGGCGATGCTCTGGACCAGGACCTTCGGCGAGCCGCTGCGCCGGGCCGCCTCGATCACGTTCTGGTTGCCCTCGGTCCGGATGCGGGCGTTCAGCTCCGCGTACTCGCCGATCTTCGCCGCCTCGTCGGGCAGGTCGGTCAGCTCGTTCAGAATGACGTCCGGGCCGAAGCCGGCAACCGCCTGGATCAGCGCGTCCCGGTCGAAGACGTCACACAGGATCGGCTCGGCGCCGAGCCGGGCCAGCTCCTCCGTCTTGCCGGGCGAGCGGGTCATGCCGCCGACCACGTGCCCCGCCTGAACCAGCCGGGGAATCAGCCGCCGCCCGAGCACGCCGGACGCGCCGGCCAGGAATATCCTCATGATCTCCCCTTGATCATCCGTTTCTGGGGCCAGCTTAGGCGTTGTAGCCGCCGTGGGCGTCCAGCACCGCGCCCGTGACGTACGACGCGGCGGGGCTCGCCAGGAACGCGATCGCCGCGGCGATCTCCTCAGGGCGGCCCACGCGCTGCAGGGACAGCGAGCCGAGTATGGCCTTGAGGGTTTCGGGGTCGGGCGGCTCCATCCCGCCCTCCATCAGCCCGGCCTCCACGACGTTGGCCGTGATGCCCCGGGATCCGAGGTCGCGCGCGACGCCCATGGTGTACCTCTCGACGCCCGCCTTGGTCGCCGAGTAGTCGGCGAGGCCCGGGATGCCGACACGGGTGCCGAGCCCGGAACTCACCGTGATGATGCGGCCGCCCGCGCGCATGACCCGGGAGGCGGCCCGGATGACGGCGATCACGCCGAGGTAGTTGGTGGCGTGCATCCGATCCAGCGCGGCGGTGTCGGCGTCCGGGTCGTCCACCGTACGGCCCTGCTCGGGCGAGATCGCCGCGTTGTTGACGAGGATGTCCAGGCCGCCGAAGCGCGCGACCACGTCGTCGATCAACGCCGGCGCCCGGCTCATGTCCGCCTGGTCGGACCTGACGGCGACGACCTTCGCCCCCGTGCCGCGCACCTCCTCGACGACGGCCCGCGCCTTCTCGTCGGAGCTGACGTACGTGAACGCCACGTCGGCGCCCTGCGCGGCCAGCAGCCGTACGGTCGCGGCCCCCAAACCCCGGGATCCTCCCGTGACCAGGGCCACCTTGCCCGTGAGCGGCTTGTCCATGGTTCCCACCTCGCTGATCGGTCTGCCTCTTGACGTTGTAACACTAATTGTTACGACATCCTGATCGCAACATTTGTTGTTACGACTGCGCCGTCGTAACGTAGAGCGGCACGATCGAGAGGAGGAGTTCATGAGCGCCAACAGCAGACTGACCATCGCCGCCCACGCGCTGGCCTGGATCAGCCTCTACCAGCGCCGGGGCCATGGGGTCGCCACCTCCGAGCAGATCGCGGCCAGCGCGAACACCAATCCCGTGGTGATCAGGCGGCTGCTCGGCGAGCTGCGCAGGGCGGGCCTCGTGGAGTCCCGGCGAGGCGCGGGGGCGGGCTGGTCGTTGGCGCGCGACCTGGAGTCGATGACCCTGCTCGACGTGTACGAGGCGGTCGAACCCGGCCCCCTGTTCGCGCTGCACCGCGCCACCCCGGACCAGAACTGCGTGGTGGGCCACGGCATCCAGCCGGCGATGCGGACCATCTACGAGGGCATCGAGGAGACCCTGCGGCGCGAGCTGGCCCGCGTCACGCTCGAGGACGTCCTCCGCGACGTCCTCGCGGCACCCCGCCAGGGCGCCGACCAGGAATGATCACCGCGGCCACGTGATCCTCGTGGTGGGATCGGGGGCACAGGAGCAGAACGCGCCCGTGCGGACGTTGCGTCGCAGGTGGGACCCGAGGGCCGGTTGATAGCGCGCCACTCGCTCGATGGCCGCGCTCTGGTGACGCTCACCCGCGCACGTTCGGCCGCCGAGGCCGCCTTGATCGTCGAACGTCTTCGCGGCTGGCATGCCGCCCCCCGGCGAATCCCACCCCGCTGCCCGGCGCGCGCCCAAGAGCGAGCGAAGCCAATGGTTCATTATGACTGACCGGTCAGTCATAATGAGGGCATGCCCAAGAGAATCGATCGGCTGGTGCGCCGGGAGGCGATCCTCGAGGCGGCCGTCCGCGTGTTCGCCCGCAAAGGCTTCGCCGGCTCGCGCATCGAGGACGTCGCCACAGAGGCGAACATCGCCAAAGGCACCGTCTACCTGTATTTCGACAGCCGGGAGGAGTTGCTGTCGGCCGCGTTCGAGGGATATGCCGCTCGTTCGGCCGCCGTGCTGAGCGATCTCGGCGCGGGGCCGCCGCTGGAGCGGCTGACCTGGCTGGTGCGCAGCGTGGTCGAGACGCTCGCCGCTCATCCCGACCACGCCCGCGTCCTGCTGGATGTGTGGTCCTCGGCCCGGAGCCGGACGGATGCGGCGTCGCCGCTGGACATGGCGCAGGTCTACCGCCACTACCGAGAGACGGTCGCGGGGTTGCTGCGCCAGGCCGGGGCGGAGGGTGACCTGCGGCCCGGCGTGGACGACCGGCACGCGGCGGTGATCGTGGGCGCGATCGAGGGCTGCCTGCTGCAGTGGCTGGTCGACCCGGCGCTTCCGCTTGCCGGACTGGCGGACACCATCGCCGAAATGTGCGTGGAAGGGGTCCGCGCGTGAACCTTGTCGACCGTATGGTCGCCCCCGGAGCCACTCGAGCGGAAGCCGGCCTCTCATTCGGCGCCGCCTTCGCCGGCGCGGCACTCGCCCTGGCGACGGCCCTGCAAGGCGGCATGCCCGCCCTGCCCGCGGCCCTTGTCACGGTGATCGCCTTCGACCTGTACGGTGGCGCCGTCGTCAACGCGACCTCCTCCGCGAAGCGCCACTACCACCGGCCGGACCGCACCGTCCGGCACCACCTGGCCTTCGTGGCGGTCCACGTTCAGCCCTTCCTCCTCGCCTGGGCGGTCCCCGGCTTCTCGTGGACCGCGGCCGTCGTCGTCTACGGCTCGGTCCTGGCCGGCGCGGTGTGCGTGACACTCGTCCCGGCCCCCTTGAGGCGACCCGCCGCCTTCGCCGCCACGGCGTTCGCGCTCGTCCCCGTCACCAGCCTGATCAGCGTCCCGCCCGAGCTCGCCTGGTTCGCCCCGCTCTTGCTCATCAAGTTGCTGCTCGCCCACCTGGTCCCTCCGTCGGCATCGTCCCCGCCGGCCTCAGGCGAACAGGCGGACACCGGCCGCAGCCGCCCTGAATATTGATCTTTCGGGCGCCTTGGGGCCGACAGGGCAATACGCTTCTCCGCATGTCTGCCGAACGGCTGCTCCAAAGCGGCACGCTGCCCTCCGGAACGTCCATCAACGACCTTGCGGTGGTCGAGGTGGACGGGCGCGCGTCGGTGGTCTGCGCGGACCGAAACAACGACGTGTGGACCTGGGACGTGGCCGAGGACGCGTGGACCGTACGCCCTCTGGAGGCTCTCAGGGAGTACGACGACGAAGAAGACGAGGAAGAGGAAGAGGACGAGGAGGACGACGGCGAGATCGCCCCGCACCTCTACCCCGACTTCATGTTCGTGGGCGCGGAGGTCGTCGGCGGCCGGGTGGTGCTGGCCACGGGCGGCCACCACCAGGGCCCGGCACTGTGGGACCTGATGAGCGGTGAGCTGCTCAGCGGTGTCATCCTGAGCCACGGCGGCGTCCACGCCCTGGACACGACCGTGCTGGACGGGCGGCTGGCCCTCGTCGCGGGCGCCTCCGGTCCCGATCACTTCGAGTGGGATCCGTCGTCCCCCGAGTGGATCGACGAGCGGTGCCGGGAGCTGCCCGGGCACGCGGACGACATGGGGGACGTCGCGGTCGGGCGGGCCGGTGGGCGGGTGCTCGTGGCGTCGGTGTCCGGCAAGGAGGTGCTGGTGACGGACCTCGAACGTGGCGAGCGGCGACACGCGCCGGTCGGCGCGGGGCTGTTCCGCGCCGTCGCGCTGACGGAGGCCATGGTGACGGCGGCGAACGACGACGGCGACCTGTGGCGCTGGAGCCTGGCCGACGCCAGGCCGGTCGGAGAGCCGATCGACGCGCACGAGAGCGGCATCCTGGCCATGGACGCCGCCACGATCGGAGACCGGACGCTGGCGGTGACGGGCGACGGGCACGGGACCGCGCGCGTCTGGGACCTGACCCGCGGCGTCCAGATCGGCGCGCCCCTGACCGGTCACACGGGCAGGATCGACGCGGTGACCATGACGGAGATCCGGCAACGCCCGGTCGTGCTGACCGCCGGCCAGGACGGCGTGGTGCGCGTGTGGGATCTCGCCCTCTGAAGCGGCGCGGCCGGAACTCCCTGGCCTCGACGCAAGAAATCTACATTGTAAAGGCGGGGCCCTCGGGCGGCACAGGTCAGTGACCCTGGAAAGCCTCCTCCAGCCACCATGAGCCCCGCTCGCGGGTGATCTTGGCGTGGACGAGCAGCGGCCGGTCGCGCGGGCCGTTCAGCCAGGTGGTCACGTCGTCGAGGTCCGGTACGGCGGTGACGGTGACGGCGGCGCAGCCGTACCCGCGCGCGATGGAGGCCAGATCGGAGGGCGGGAAGGTGACGGCGTCCAGGGGGTGGTCGGCGAAATGGTGCGCTTCGGCTCCGTACGCCTCGTCGTCGTAGACCACGATCACCATGGGCAGCCCGAGCCGGACCACCGTCTCCAGCTCCGCGATGCCCATCAGCGCGCCACCGTCGCCGAGGGCGGCGATCGGCAGGCGGTCGGGACGGGCCAGCGCGGCGCCCACGGCGGTGGCCAGGCCGAGGCCGACGGACTGGAAGCCCTGGGTGAGGCAGAAGCCGTTCTCGTCGGGGACGTCCATGAACATGGCTGGATATCCCATGAAATTTCCGGAGTCGGTGGCGACGATGCGCTCGTCCGGAAGCAGGTCGTCGAGGGCGATGGTGAGCGTTCTGGGGTCGATGCGGTCGTTGCCGCTCTCGTCCTCGTACGGCACGCTCCGCCAGGCGCGTTCGGCCGCGATCCGGTCGGCCGGCACCCGCGTACGGTAGCCGCGCAGCACCGGGTTCGACGGCCGGGACCCTCGGGGACGCAGTGCGCCGGCGACGGCGGCGGCCACGTCGGGAATGTCGCCGACCAGGCCCAGGGAGACCCTGCGGTGGGTGCCGATGGACTCCCCGTCCAGGTCGGCCTGGACGATCTCGGTGCCGGGCCCGATGAGCGCGCCGTGCCGGGTGGTCCACGGGTTGAGCGAGCAGCCCCAGGCCACCACGATGTCGGCGCCGCGGATGAGCCGGGCGGTCAGCGGGGAGGAGAAGCCTCCGCTGACGTCGAGGTCCCATGGGCTGCCGCGGAAGAGTCCCTTGGCCGCCGTGGAGGTGGCGAGCAACGCCCCGACGAGGTCGGCCAGCTCTTCGAGCTCGTGCCGGGCGCGCCGGGCGCCGCGTCCGGCGATGAACAGCGGTTTGTCCGACCGCATCAGCATCCAGGCCAGCGCCTCGGCCGCGCCGTCGGGCCACACGCGGGCCAGGGTGCCGTCCTTGCGTGCCGGGAGCGGGGGCGGTTCGTCCGCGGCGGGTGCGCCGTCGGCGTGCTGGACGTCCAGCGGGAGGTTGAGGAGCACGGCCCGGTGGTCGCGGGTCGCCGTCGCGTACGCGGCGGCGGTGGTGTCGGCGGCGGCGCCGGCGTCGTCGACCCGCATCGGCACGGCGCCGACCGCGGTGGCCAGGGCGGCCTGGTCGATGTGGGCGTTGGCGCGGGTGTCGGTGGCCTCGCCGGCGAGCACCATCAGCGGGGTGCCGCTCTTGGCGGCCTCGGCGAGCCCGGTGAGCGCGTTGGTCAGCCCCGGTCCCTGGTGCACGCTCACCACGCCGACCTTGCCGCTCATGCGGGCGTACGCGTCGGCCATCGTGGTGGCCCCGCCCTCGTGTCGGGCGGCGACGAATCGGGCGCCGCCGGCCACCAGCGCGTTCGTCACGTGGAAGTTGCCGCTGCCCACGACGCCGAACACCGTGTCCACGCCGAGCGCGGTCAGCGTGCGGCCCACCACCTCGGCGACGATCATCGCCCCGCCAGGCGGCCGGTGGCGGCTCGGGTCGGGCTCGTGGCGGGCGGCGATACGGGCGACGGTAATCGGGGGGTGAGGCCGGCGACCTCGATCGCATCCATAGCGCCTCACAGTAACGGCATAGCACCGGCTCCGGTGGCCGGAACGGCGGCCCCCATCGCCGTCATCGAAAAGCGCCCGCAATCGAGTTCGCGGCCCGGCCCGCCGTCAGGCGTTCAGGTCGCCCCCTCCCTACACCAGGGCCGTGACGCCCTCGTATTCGGCGACCGGGGCGGCGCCGGTGGCCTCGTACTGGAGCAGCAGCAGGCCGTTCGCCGTCACTTCGTGGCCGGCGAGCCGGAGGCCGACGGGGCTGCTCGGGTGGTCGAGCAGCCGCCGCCCGGAGCCGGTCACGGTGGGGGCGACGACGAGCCGGAGGGTGTCCACGAGGCCCGCCGCCAGCAGGGCGTTGCCGAGGCGGGCGCTCCCGTGGATCTGGAGCTCCCGTCCTGGCCGCGCCTTGAGCTCTCCTACGGTCTGGATCGGGTCGCCGCGCAGCACGGTCGTCGGGTGCCAGCTTCCCTCGGTGAGGGTGCTGGTCACGACGTATTTGGGCAGGGAGTTCATCCGCCCGGTGTACGGGTCGTCCGGGTCGGTGATCTGCGGCCAGTCGCGGGCGAACGCCTCGTAGGTCCGCCGCCCGAACAGCAGTCCGTCGGCGAGGTCCAGCCATTCGGAGGTACGCCGGACGAAGAGCTCGTCCAGGTGGGGCACCAGCCAGCCGCCCCGGGTGAAGCCGTCGCTGGTGTCCTCGGCCGGTGAGCCGGGGCCCTGGCTCACCCCGTCGAGGGTGACGAACTCCGTCAGGACGATCTTCATCGTGTGGCCTGGCTCTCCGCGACGGCGGCGAGTTGCCCGGTCACCGAGCCCCAGCCGTCGGCGAAGCCGAGTTTCTCGTGGAGGGTGCGGGCGGCCGGATCGCCGTGCCGGACGATGATCCGGTAGTCCGTGCCGTCGGGGTGGTCGCTCAGCGTGATCTCGGCCGTCATGACGACCGGCTCGGGGTTCGCGGGGCGCCAGTCGCTGTCGATCGCGTTGGTGAACACGATCCGCTCGAGTTCGTCGACGACGAGGAAGCTCGCGTTGACGTGCGGGACGAACTTCACCCCGTCGTCGCTCAGCCGCGTCACGAACGCGCCGCCGGGCCGGACGTCCAGGCGGTCGACGCGGCACACGGCGGGGGCCGGGGTCCACCACTTCTCCAGGTGGGACGGTGTGGTCCAGGCGCTCCACACGACGGCGCGGGGGGCGCGGATGACCCGGTTCAGGGTCAGGTCGAGATCGGGGTTCATGGTCGCTCGTCTTTCAGTTCGATCGCGAGGTTCTCGAGGCGGTCGGTTCGCTCTTCCCAGATCCGGCGCTGCTCGGCGAGCCAGTCGTCGACGAGGGCGAGACGGTCGCGGTTGAGCACGCAGGTGCGCACCCGGCCGAGTTTGACCGTGCGGATCAGGCCGTTCGCCTCCAGCGTCCGGACATGCTTCATGAAGGAGGGAAGGGTCATCGGGAAGTCGCGGGCGAGGTCGCCCACGCTCGTCGGGCCGCGGCCCAGGCGCCGGATGACGCCGCGCCGAGTCGGGTCGGCGAGGGCGACGAACACGCCGTCGATCTCGGCCGAATACTGTGCCATGCGGCTAAGTGTGTACCCTGCGAAACAGTTAGCGCAAGGGCAAAGTATCGGCCCGCACCGGGTGTTCAACGTGCTCATGTACGTCAGCTCGGTCGCCGGCCTGGCCGCCCTGGCCGGCTGGCTCACACTCTGGTACCGGCGGGCCCCGGTCCGGCCGGGACGGCTGCCCGGGGTGGCGGGCCGGGTACGCGGCGCGGTATCGCGGGGGCCAACGATGCCGCCGGTGGCAGGGGTGAGGCGTCCGGGGAGGCCTCGAACGACCGGATCGCGAGCGCGGCGAAGCGCCGGGAGGCGGCGACGGCGGTGGCCGGCGAGGTGGCGCGGATGCCGCCGTTGGCCATGAGGATGAGGATCAGGTCGTCCACCACGAAGTCGGGCCGCAGGCCGCCGGCGTCCTTGGCGCGGCGGGCCAGCTCGGCGATCGAGCGCAAGGCGTAGGCGCGGCCCGCGGCGAAGTCCACCGCGTCGGGGAAGGCCGACATGAAGGCCGCGGTGAAGCCCCCGTTGCGCGCGTGCAGCTCACAGATCCTCTCGATCACCAGGCGGAAGCCGTGCCACGGGTCGGGGTCGGCGAGGCCCTCGTCGACGATGGTCTGGCAGGCGTGCATCTGGTCCGTGAACGCCTCGGTGACCAGCGCCTCCTTGGTGGGGAAGTGGCGATACAGGGTGGCGGGGCCGACCCCGGCGCGGCGGGCGATCTCCCGCATCGGCGCGTTCAGGCCCTCGGCGGAGAACACCGCGCGGGCCGCGGCGAGGATGAGCTCGCGGTTGTCGCGGGCGTCGGAGCGCAGGGCGCGGGGCGGACGGCCGGTCATCGCCCTCACTTTAGCCAAACGGACGGCGGCGTCCGTCGCCACGGCCGAGTACTCCACTGTTTACATCTCGCGGGCGGTGCTTTATGAACAGATAGGCAGAGGAGGAATGACCATGCCCAGGCTTTCCCGCAGTGATTGGTACGACCTGTCCCGCGACATGAATTGGACACTCCGTTATGCGCGCGCGGAAGAGGTTTTTCCCGAGGAGCTTTCCGGCTCGCACGGGGTGACCGCCGAGGCGTGGGAACGATGGGACGAGCCCTATAAGATCGGTTACCGCGAATATGTCCACAACCAGGTCACCAAGGACACCACCACCTACTCGCTGAAGAACGCGGTCAGCCGGTCCAAGTTGTTCGACCGGCTCGATCCGGGGTGGAAATCGGTGATCCTCGCGCACTATGGCGCGATCACGATGCCCGAATACCTGGCCGCCATCGGGGAGGCCCGCATGGCGCGGTTCGGCCGCTCCGCCGCCTGGCGCAACACGGCCACCTTCGGCGCGCTGGACGAGATGCGGCACGGTCAGATCCAGGCGTTCTTCACCTACGGGCTGCTGGGCAAGGAGCCGCGCGCCGACTGGGCGCACAAGGCGTACCACACCGACAACTGGGTGGTGCTCGCCGCCCGGTCCCTGTTCGACGACATGTTCGTGGCCAACGACGCGGTGTCCATGGCGCTGCAGCTCACCTTCACGCTGGAGACCGGCTTCACGAACCTGCAGTTCCTCGCCATGGCGGCCGACGCGATGGACGTCGGCGACCTGGAGTTCGGCGCGCTGATCTCCAGCATCCAGACCGACGAGGCGCGGCACTCCCAGCAGGGCGAGCCGACCATCAGGGTCCTCATCGACAACGGGCACAAAGAATGGGGGCAATTCCTCATCGACCACATGTTCTGGCGCGCCTGGCGGGTCTTCGCGGTGCTCACCGGACTGTCGATGGATTACTACACGCCGCTGGAAAGCCGGCGGATGTCGTTCAAGGAGTTCATCGAGGAGTGGGTGGTCGAACAGTTCGCCCAGCAGTTCCGTGATTTCGGCCTCGACTATCCGTGGTATTGGGACGACTTCCGCCGTGAGCTGTCGTGGTTCCACCACGGCATTCATCTCGGCGTGTGGACTTATCGGCCCACCGTGTGGTGGAATCCGGACGCCGGCGTCTCCGCCGCCGAACGGGACTGGCTGGAGGAGAAATATCCGGGCTGGAACGACACTTTCGGCCGTAACTGGGATGTCATTCAGGACAATCTCCGGAACGGTGACGTGGCCGCGACGCTTCCCCAGACGCTGCCGATGATGTGCAACCTGTGCCAGATCCCGATCATCCGCGCGGCCGGGGTGCTGGCGGGCGCTCTCGACAGCCCCGCCCCGCTGCGGCACACCTACAAGGGCAAGACCTACCTGTTCTGCTCGGAGCCGTGCAAGTGGATCTTCACGCGGCGGCCGGAACGGTTCGCCGGGCACCGGTCGCTCATCGACCGGTTCCTGGGCGGCGACATCGACCCGCCCGACCTCGGAGGGGTGCTCGCCTACATGGGACTGTCCGAGGCCGAGCAGGGCGGCGACGCGACCGGTTACGCCTGGGCGACCCGGTGAGGAGGGGAGCGTACTCATGGCACCGCTGCCTCTCAGCGTGAGCTTCGACGGCGACATCACCGCGCTGCTGCTCGCCGTCGACGACCAGGACACCGCCGAGGCCGTCGGCCGGCAGATCGCCGCCCATGTCGTCGGCCGCCGGGTGCGCGACAGGGGCACCCCGATCCGGGTCCGGCACGACGGCCGGGTGCTGCCGCCCGGCCAGCGCGTCGGCGAGGCCGGGGTGCGCCCGCTGGACCACGTGGAAGCGTTCTTCGATGAGCCCTGACACCCCCGAACCGGCCTGGACCGGCGTCGCCACCCTCGACGAGCTGTGGGAGGGCGACATCGCCGAGGTGAGCGTGGGCGGCGACCCCGTGCTGCTGGCGCACCTGCCGGGCGGCGGGCTGCGGGCCTACCAGGGGCGGTGCCCGCACTCGGAGTACCCGCTGGCCGAGGGCGATCTGGACGGGCAGGTGCTCACGTGCGCGGCCCACGGCTGGGAGTTCGACCTGGCCACCGGTCAGGGCCGCAACCCTGACACCTGCCACCTGTACGCCTTCCCCGTCCGGCTCGAGGGCGAGCGGATCTACGTGGCCGTCCCCGCGGACGGACGGCCCCACCACAACCGATGCCGCGGATGAGGAGCACGCTCGTGGCCGACGACCGCAGACAGCTCGTGGGGCCGGTGGCCCGGGGATTCGACGCCGACGTCGTGGAGGCCCTGGTGACGGCCATCGAGAACGACAACCCCGGCACGACGATCCTCGTGGAGGACCACGGCGGCTACGTGCGCATCCACGCGCCCCGCCGGCTGCGCCTGACCCGCGCCAGCCTGGAGGAGGCCGCCGGCCGCCCCTTCCCGCTGGCCGGCCTCGAACCGGCGATCGCCAGCTTCGCCGGCCGCATGCGTTACGTCGGCGACGACGAACTCGTCTGGTACCTGTCCAGGGAGGACTGACCATGGCCACACCGCGCGGGCGGCGTACCTGGAGCATGTTCGAGGGCGAGCGCCGCAGGCCCAGCGAGTACGACATCGTCACCCGCGGCTTCCACTACCACGTCGGCAAGCGGCCGGCGCCCTTCGACCTCGACCCGGGCAGCCCCATCAACCAGTGGTACCTGCGGCACCGGGAAGGCTCCCCGCTGCGCGCCGGCGACTGGGAGGACTTCAAGGACCCCGCGCAGCTCAACTACCGGCGTTACGTGGCGCTGCAGCACGACCGGGAGATCTACATCGAGGGCGTCGTGGACGCCTTCGAGGCCGACGACCACGACGCGCGCCTCGACCCGGGGTGGGTGGCCGTGCTCGGCCGACTGTATCTACCGGCCCGCTTCGCCCTGCACGTCCTGCAGCTCACCAGCATGTACGTCGCCCAGCTCGGCCCCGGCACCGCCATCACCAACGCGGCCGTTTTCCAGGCCGCCGACGAACTGCGCGCCCTGCAGTGGATCGCCTACCGGGCCAAGTCGCTGTCGCTGACCCACGGCGCCGATCTCGCCGACGGACGCGTCGCCCGCGCCGTCTGGGAGGACGACCCGGCCTGGCAGCCCGCCCGCGAGGTGCTGGAGCAACTCCTGATCGCCTACGACTGGGGCGAGTCGTTCACCGCGCTCAACCTCGTCGTCAAACCCGCCCTCGACGCCGTGCTCAAGGGCTCCCTCGCCGACCTCGCGGTGGCCAACGGCGACGGCCTGACCGCGCAACTGCTGCGGGAGTCCGTCCGCGACACGGCGCGCGGCCGGGAGTGGAGCACGGCGCTGGCCCGCCACGCGGTGGCGGCGCGGCCGGAGAACCTGAAGGCCATGACCGACTGGACGCAGGACTGGCAGCCCCGTGCCGAGCGCGCGGTGACGGCCCTGGCGGCGCCTTTCGCCACCGCGCCGCGGCCCATGGAGCCGGCCACGGTGCTGGCCGCCGTGCCGGCGAGCATGTACGCCGCCTGAAGGCCGCCCAGGAGCGAGTCGGCGACACGGGGGAGCGGACACGTGGTCCGCCCATGCCCTGGACACGGTGGGGAGTCAGGCGCATCATCGAGACAAAATCCCGCATCGCGGTACTCGGTCTCCAAGTTAGGGGGAGGCATGGAGTTGACCGTCTGGTCACTGGTGTCCGATCTCGGAATCATCTGCGCCCTGCTGGTGATCGCGCAGATCCTGCGCGCCAAGGTGCGCCTGCTGCAGATGTCGTTCCTCCCGGCCAGCATCACCGCAGGATTACTCGGGCTGCTGCTCGGCCCCAACGTGCTGGACGTGCTCCCGTTCTCGGAGGTGGTCGGCCAGTACCCGGGCGTCCTGATCGTGCTGATCATGAGCGCGGTCCCGCTCGGGCACGCGCTGCGCGGCGGGCGCCGCGTGGCGGCCCGCGTGGGCGCGCTCTACTCCTACTCCCAGGCGGGCGAGGTCTTCATGTGGGGCCTCGGGCTGGCGCTCGGGCTGGCCCTGCTCGGCCCCCTCTTCGGCGTGCCCGACGGCTTCGGGCTGCTGCTGGCGCTGGGCTGGGCGGGCGGCTTCGGCACCGCGGCGGCGGCCGGGTCGGCGTTCGAGGAGCGCGGCTGGGCGGAGGCCACCTCGCTCGGCTACACCGCCGCCACCATGGGCGTGCTCGTGTGCATCGTGGGCGGCCTGATCCTGACGAAGTGGGCCGCGCGCAGGGGCACGGCCGGGGTACTCACCCGCTTCGACGAGCTGCCCACGGAGCTCAGGACCGGGGTGGTGCCGGAGGCGGAGCGGCGCTCGATCGGCACGGGCACGCTGTCCCCGAGCTCGCTGGAGTCGCTGACCCTGCACCTCGGCCTGATCCTCATCCCCGCGGTCGCCGGCTACTGGCTGGGCCGGTATCTGAGCGGCCTGTGGCCGGAGATCTCCATCCCGGTGTTCGCGCTGGGGTTCGTGGCCGGTCTGGCGCTCCAGGGGCTCATCACCGTCACCCGCACCGGCCGGCACGTGGACCGGGAGACGATCACCACGCTCAGCGGCACGTTCTCCGACCTGCTCGTCGCCTTCGCCATCACCTCCATCGTGCCGCGGGTCGTGGCGGACAACGCCGTCCCGCTGGCCGTGCTGCTGCTGTTCGGGCTGGCCTACTGCGTGGTGCTGCTGCTGTTCGTCACCCCGGTGTTCTTCCGGCGGCGCTGGTACGAGCGCGGCATCTTCACCTGGGGCTGGATGACGGGCTCCGTCGCGACCGGCCTCGCGCTGCTGCGCATCGTGGACCCGCGCAACCGCAGCCGCACGCTGGAGGACTTCGGGCTGGCCTACCTGGGCGTCGCCCCGGTCGAGATCCTGCTGATCACCTCGGCGCCGATCGTGGTCACCGCCGGCTACGCCTGGGGCCTGGCGGGCGCGTGCCTGGCCTTCGGCGTCGTCACGCTCGTCGTCGCGCGGGTCCTCGGCTGGTGGGGCGTGCCCGCCGACGACGTGCCCGGGGAGAGCGTGCCCGGGGAGAGCGCGCCCGCCCCCTCCCAAGAGGTGCAGCAGTGAGCGGCTCGGTGTGGCACCCCATGTCGGGGTACGACCCGCAGGACCGCAGGACCGTCATGGTGTCCGGGGACGGCGTCTGGGTCACCGACGACGCCGGCCGGCGCTACCTCGACGCCAAGTCGGGCCTGTGGTGCGTCAACGCGGGGTACGGCCGCGACGAGCTGGCCGAGGTGGCCCGCGAACAGCTCAGGACGCTGCCGTACTATCCGCTGACCGACGCCCACCTGCCCGCGCTGCGGCTCGGCGAGAAGCTCGGCGAGTGGCTCGGCGGCGGCTACGTCTTCTTCTTCTCCAACTCCGGCTCCGAGGCCAACGAGGTGGCTTTCAAGATCGCCCGCCAGTACCACCAGCAGGCCGGGGAGCCGTACCGGTGGAAGATCATCTCGCGCTACCGCGCCTACCACGGCCAGACGCCCGGCGCGCTGGCCGCGACCGGGCAGAACGAGCGCCGGTACGGCTACGAGCCGCTGCCCGGCGGATTCGTGCACGTCGCGCCGCCCGACCCGTACCGCTGCCACCTGTGCGAGGGCGCCTGCTCGCTGCGGTGCGCGGCCGAGGTCGAGCGGGTCATCGGGTGGGAGCTGCCGGAGACCGTGGCCGCGGTCATCGCCGAGCCGGTCATCAGCGGTGGCGGGGTGATCGTGCCGCCGGACGGCTACCTCGCCGCCGTGGCCGGGTCCTGCGCGCGCTCCGGCGCGCTGCTCATCGTGGACGAGGCGATCTGCGGCTTCGGCCGCACCGGACGGCGTTTCGGGTACGAGCACTCCGGGATCACGCCGGACATCGTCACCATGGCCAAGGCCGTCGCCAACGGGTACTTCCCGCTGGCCGTCACGGCCGTCCGCCGCGAGATCCACGAGCGGTTCGCCGCCACCGGGTACGGCAGGCTGCGGCACATCAACACCTTCGGCGGCCACCCCGCGGGCTGCGCCGTCGCGCTGCGGACCATGGAGATCATGGACCGCGAGGAGCTCCCGCGCCGGGCGGCGGAGTCGGGGGCGGCGCTGGCCGGGCGGCTGAAGGCGCTGTCGGCCCTGCCGCACGTGGGCGACGTACGCGGCCTCGGCCTGCTGGCGGGCATCGAGCTGGTCGCGGACCGCGCGTCCAGGCGCCCGGTCGGCGCCGACGTCACCCGGCGGGTCGTCGCGGCCTGCCGGGATCGCGGCGTCATCGTCGGCATGAACGCCGGCACCGCCGCAGGCCTCGCCAACGTGATCATGATCGGCCCGCCGCTCATCGCCCGCGAGGACGAGCTGGACCTGATCGCGACCACCCTGGAGGAGGCCCTCCAGGCCGTGCCGCCGCCCGGCTGAACCGGCCCGCCGGCCCGCCCGCTCCCACGCCGCGAGCGACCGCCCGCCCTCACCGCCTGCCCTGACCGCCCGCCCTGACCGCCCGTTCTCACCGCTCGTCCCTCACCGCCCGTCTTCACCGCCCGTCCGGGTCTCCCCGCCGCCCCCTCGTGGCCGCCCGGCCGGCCACGTCCGTCACCCACGCGCGGACGGTCATCCCGACCCGCGCCCCGCTCTCCGCCGCGGCCCGGTTCACCGCGGAGATCACGCCGTCCTCGTACGTGGAGCGGCCGTCGCCGATGCGGGCGCTGCCGGCCGCGACGGTCGCCGCGGGGACGCCGCGCAGGTCCAGCACCGGCAGCCGGGTCCGGCCCGCGCCCCCCGCGTCGTTGAACACCACGGCCACGGCGTCCGCGCGGAGCGCCGTCTCCGCCCGGCCGCCCAGCAGCGCGCCGTGGGAACCCGTCACCAGCACGCGGCCGGCGTCCTGCGGCCCGGCGAGGGAGGCGGAGTCCAGCGCCCACACCTGCACCGGGCCGTCGGCGACCAGGTGACGCGCCTCCGCCGGCGGTCGCCGCGCGCGGGCCCGCCACGGCGCCGTCCCCAGCACGC
>NZ_JBFAIM010000054.1:0-101194 GCF_040654715.1 Nonomuraea sp. NPDC050643
GCCAGGATCGACCGGGCCAGGTCGTAGCCGGTGACCAGCCAGCCCTGGTGCCCGTCGGGGAAGGGAAGACGGCTGATCGGGCTGTGCTCGCGGGCCTCGATCAGCTCCTTGGGCGGGTCGAACGGGCAGCCGGGCCGACGTGCGGTCGGTAGCGCCGTGATGGTGTGCTCCATGGCCGTTCCTCTCGTCTCGCGTATGACGATCACCATCGCCGACCGTTCTGATACCGGGCCGTCGCCGTGCTGACATGGACACTGACATGGCACTCCGTTTTCGCTGGCACCCGGTTCGAGACGTCGTCACCTTTCGGCACAATGTCTGATGTGCGCGTTGAATTGCTGGGGCCGTTCGAGGTCCGCGATCGTGATGGGGCCGTGGTCGAGGTTCCGGGGGCACGGTTGCGTGCGTTGCTGGCGGCGCTTGCCCTGGAGCCCGGGCGGGTGGTGTCGCGGGCGAGGCTGGTGGATTGGATCTGGGGGGAGCGGCCGCCGGCGGACGAGGTGAACGCGGTCCAGGCGCTGGTGTCGCGGCTGCGCCGGGTGGTGCCGGGCGGCCTGGTGGAGGCCGAGGCGGGTGGGTATCGGCTGGCGGTGGCGGCCGAGGCGGTGGATGTGTGCCGGTTCGAGCAGTTGGTGGGGCAGGCGCGGGGGGCTGAGCCGGGGGTGCGGGCGGAGTTGCTGCGGTCGGCGCTGGGGCTGTGGCGAGGCCGGGCGCTGGCCGATATCGCGTTGGAGGGCAGCGAGGCGTTCGATGCGGTGGCGGCCCGGTTGGAGGAGTCGCGGGTGTCGGCGCTGGGGGACCGGGTGGAGGCCGACCTTCGGCTGGGCCGGGGTTCGGAGCTGGTGTCGGAGTTGACCGATCTGGTGGGGGCCTATCCGCTGCGGGAGGGGTTCGTGGCGGCGTTGATGCGGGCGCTGGCCGAGGCGGGGCGGGGCAGTGAGGCGCTGACGGTGTTCGCGCGGACGCGGGAGCTGCTGGCGGAGGAGCTGGGGGCGGATCCGTCGGCGGAGCTGTCGGCGATGCACACGGCGTTGTTGCGGGGCGAGCTGGGGGAGCGGGCGGAGGGCCGGCGGTCGAATCTGCGGGCGGAGCTGACGAGCTTTGTGGGGCGGGACGCGGAGGTGTCCGCGGTGGTGGGGCTGGTGCTGGGGCATCGGCTGGTGACGTTGACGGGGCCGGGCGGTTCGGGCAAGACGCGGCTGGCGACCGAGTGCGCGCGGGTGCTGCTGGGGGAGCTGCCGGATGGGGCGTGGCTGGTGGAGCTGGCGTCGGTGCGGGCGGGGGGTGAGCTGGCACAGGCGGCGTTGACGGCGCTGGGGTTGCGGGACCAGGCGTTGCCGGGTGGGGCGCGGGGCGGGGACGCGATGGATCGACTGGTGGCGGCGATGCGCGAGCGTGCGGTGGTGTTGGTACTGGACAATTGTGAACATGTGATCGAGGCGGCCGCGGTGTTCGCGGACCGGTTGCTGGGGGAGTGCCGGCGGTTGCGGATCGTGGCCACGAGCCGGGAGCCGTTGGGCATTACGGGCGAGGTGCTGTGGCAGGTGGAGCCGTTGGCGCTGCCGGCGCCGGGGGCGGGTGCGGCGGAGGTGGCCGGATCGGCGGCGGTGCGGTTGTTGCGGGACCGTGCGGGGTTGGTGCGTCAGGACGTCGGCACGGGCGCGCGTGTGGGTGGCGACGGGGGGTCGGTGGCGGCGATGGCGCGGATCTGCCGGGCGCTGGACGGCATGCCGTTGGCGATCGAGTTGGCGGCGGCGCGGTTGCGGACGATGTCGGTGGAGCAGTTGGCGCGGCGGCTCGATGATCGGTTCGCGTTGCTGACCGGGGGGAGCCGGACGGCGTTGGCGCGGCACAAGACGTTGCGGGCGGTGGTGGACTGGAGCTGGGATCTGTTGTCGGAGGCGGAGCGGGGGGTGCTGCGGCGGCTGTCGGTGTTCGCCGGTGGGGTGAGTCTGGAGGCGGCCGAGCGGGTGTGCGACGGGCTCGACGGTGCGCCGGCCGGTGGTGAGCGGGTGCTGGACGTGCTGACCGCGTTGATCGAGAAGTCGCTGCTGGTGGCCGAGGCCGATGGCGGTGGCAGTGGCGGGATGCCGCGATACCGGATGTTGAACACCATCCGGGAGTACGCGGCGGCGCGGTTGGCCGAGGCGGGGGAGGGAGAGGCGGCGCGGCGGGCGCATCTGGGGTATGTGACCGAGCTGGCCGAGGCGGCCGATCCGCACCTGAGGCGGGCCGAGCAGCTCGAGTGGCTGGCGGTGCTGGGGGCCGAGCACGACAACATCGGGGCGGCGTTGCGTGGGGCGATCGCCGAGGGGTGGGCGGAAGAGGCGATGCGGCTGGTCGGGGCCGTGGGCTGGTACTGGTTCTTGAGCGGGCATCGGGCCGAGGGCACCGAGCTGAGTGTGGCGGCGGCGTCGTTGCCGGGGCAGGTGCCCGACGAGGTGCGGGCGATGGCGTACACGATGGTGACGGTGTTCGTGAGTTCGGGGATCGGGGGCGATCAGTATCAGGCGCGGGAGTGGATTCAGGCGGCGCATCGGGTCACCCGGGACCGTGGATATCGCAATTCGCTGCTCGGGTTCGTCGGGCCGCTGGAGCGGATGTTGCGGGAGCCGACGGGGTTCCTGCCGGCGTTCGAGCCGTTGATCGCCGATGACGACGACCCGTGGGTGCGGGCGCAGGCGCGGCTGACGCGGGGCCGGTTGCGGTTGACGCTGGGGGGCGACGAGACCGATGTGGATGCCGATGTCGACCTGGCGTTGGCGGAGTTCCGGGGGCTGGGGGATCGGTGGGGGATCTCGATGGCGTTGACGTTCCTGGCCGAGCGGCTGGCGATGCGGGGGGTGTTCGGCCTGGCCTGTGAGCACTTCGAGGAGGCGGCGGCGGCGCTGGGCGAGGTGGGGGCGAGCGAGGACGTGATCAGTGTGCGGGCGCGGCAGGCGCAGTTGTTCTGGTTGCTGGGTGATGAGCGGGCCGGCGAGGTGGCGATGGCCGAGGCGCAGCGGTACGCGGGCGGGATGACCTGGCCGGACACCCTGGCCGAGCTGGAGTTGGCACAGGCGCAGTTGGCGCGCTGGCAGGGGGAGCCGGAGGCGGCGCGTGGGCGGTTGGCCACGGTGCGGGCGGTGCTGGGCAGTGAGGACATGGGGGTCGCCTTCCGGGCCAAGGTGATGGACCTGTCCGGTTATCTGGCCGATGATCTCGAGCAGGCTCGGGCGTACCGGGGTGCGGCGTTGGATGCGGCGGTGGAGCACGCTTATCCGCCGGTGATCGCCGAGGTGCTGGTCGGGATCGCGGACCTGGCGCTGCGTCAGGGCGATGACGAGCAGGCGGTGCGGTTGCTGGCGGCCGCTGACGGGGTGCGGGGCACGGCGGATCGTTCGCAGCGGGACGCGTCCCGGATCGCCGAGGCCGCCCGTGATCGCCTCGATGAGGCGGTCTTCGCCGAGGCGAGCCGGGCCGGCCGGCAGCGGGACTGGCGAGAGCTGACCGCGATCACGCTCGGTTCGTGAACGAGGAGCGCGCGCTTTCTTGAGACCCGAACGCGACGGTCACCAGGCTCCCTGGCGGGCTCGCGTGCGACACCCCGGCCCGGAACACCTCCATGACGCGAAGCCGCCCCGCCGTCCTCCGGAACCCGTGTAACAGAAGCCGCCCCGCCGTCCTCCGGAACCCGTGTAACAACGGAAGGGCTCGGACCACTTCCTGGTGTCAGAGGAACGCATTCCGAATGAAGGGGCTGGGCGGTGACGGATGATTCGCACCGGTTCACCGGCATGTACGACGAATGCCGACAACGGGTCTGGGCCTACGTGGTCAGCCGGGCAGGGCGCCAGGTCGCGGACGAGGTGGTGAGCGAGACGTTCGCGATCGCCTGGCGGCGGCTGGACGACGTGCCTGAGCCGGCGCTGCCCTGGTTGCTCGGTGTCGCCCGCAACGTGCTGCGGGACAACGTGCGGGCCGAGGTCCGGCGGGAGGCCATGGCCGCCGAGCTGCGGGCCTGGACCGAGGGGGACGTGGCCGAGCAGGTGACCGAGCGGATGGGGGTGCTGCGGGCGCTGGCCTCGCTGCAGGAGGACGACCGGGAGATTCTCATCCTGGTCGCCTGGCACGGACTGTCGCCCAAGGAGGCCGCTCGGGTGATCGGGTGTTCGTCGGCGGCGTACCGGGTGCGGCTGCATCGGGCGCGCAAGCGGCTCAAGCAGGCGATGGAGACGGAATTCCCGGCTCAGGCCGGCCGGGGCGGAGTGTCGCCGTCCAGGTCCCACGTGCGGAATCTCAGCGAGGAGTGGTCATGAACCCGATCGACGAACTTCGGGCCGCGCGGCCCGCGCATCTCGGTGAGCGGCCGGTGGACGAGCACACCAGAGCCGTTGAGCTGGCCCGGGCCATGTCCGGTCCGCGGCGGCCGAAGGCGGCGCGACGGCGGTCCGCGGCGGTGCGGCCCGCCTGGGGTCTGGGGCTGGCCGGGGCCGCGGCGGCGGCTGTGACCGCGGTGGCGGTGGTCATGTCGGGAAACGGGCCCACGACGCCGCCTGCGCCTGATGGCGGGCGGCTTGCGGTGAGTGAGAGCCCAGGTTCCACCAGTGCGCCCCGGGTGAAGCTGTCGGCGCGTGAGGTGCTCCTGGCCGCGGCGGAGAAGGCCGGCCGGCAGCGTGAGGGGAGCGGCGACTACTGGCACAGCGTGACGGTGCTGCGGACCCTGTTCGCCGCCAAGCAGGGCGGATACCTGGTCGTGGAGAAGCAGCGGAGCGAGGGCTGGACGCCCAGCGCCACCGGTGGTGAGCAGTGGTTCCGTAGCCAGTCGCTCGGTGTCCAGCCCGCGGGGGAGACCGACCGCCAGGCGTGGGAGCGGGCGGGGTCCCCGTCCGAGATCGAGATCGTGGTGCCGGGCAAGCGCCTCGCGGCCACGCTGTCCACCTCCGAGGGCAAGGTCAGGACCGACCGCAGCCCTCTGGTCGACGGCGACAAGGTGTTCTGGCTGGGCAAGAACGTCTCGATGCAGGATCTGCGCGAGTTGCCGGGCGACCCGGGCAAGCTGAAGAGGTGGCTGCTGGCCTCGTACAAGGGGCACGGGACCGAGTCCTCGAGCGAGAAGATGTCCGGCGACGTGTGGCTCTTCAGGGTCAGCGTCGGCCTGATCATGGACATGCCGGTGACGCCCGAGGTGCGGGGTGCGGCGTTCCGCATGCTGGCCGAGCTCGACGGCGTCGAGGTCACCGAGGACGTGACCGACTCCGAGAACCGGCAGGGCACGGCCGTGTCGATCGAGGAGCCCGGGCCGAGGGGCGGGGTCACCGAGAATCGGCTGATCTTCGATGAGGAGACCGGCCGGCCGCTGGCCGTCGAGACCGTCGCGGTGAAGCCGGGCAAGGAGGAGAGCGCCTTCGAGCCGGGCCTCGTGCGCAGCTCCAATGTGCTGCTCGAGGCGGGCTGGACGGACGCCAGGCCCGCCTCGTGACCTGGCGGGTTACGCGGTCTGGCGGGCCTCGTCGTTGGCGTTCGTACGGATCTGCTGGATGCGCTGCTTGGTGAGGCCGAGCAACTCGCCGATGTCGCCGTCGGACAGGCCGAGCTCGTGCATGTGCTTGACGCGTTTCTTCAGCGTGCGCGTGTAGTCCTCGGCGATCGCGGCGGCCTGGCGCTGGAGGGCGGCGAAGTCGTCGAGATCCTGCTCGGACAGGCCCGGCAGGGCGTAGTGGTAGGACGGCGACGGCGGCTGGGCACGGTCGGCGAACAGGAAGGGGAGCGCCTCGGCGATGTCCGCGTGCAGTTCTTTGAGCGTGCGCGCGGACATGCCGCCGGCCACGCCGTCCACCTGAGCGAGCCACAGGGTGCCGGCCATGGTGACGTGGACGTCGACGCGGTCTGCGGTCATCGGGTGCTCCAGTCAGTCCTTCAGCCAGCCGTCGCCGAACAGGTGCGCCAGCCCTCGTTCGAGTAGGTCCACCAGGTAGGGGGCCTCCCCTGGGTAGAGCGGGACGATCGCGCGGGCCGCGACCCGGCCCTCGGGGTCCCACAGCAGGAGGAAGCGCTGCCGCCGGGTCGTCTCCGCCCAGTCGCAGCGCAGGCCGTGGAGGTGAGAGAGCCTGATGATCCGATCGCGGATGGCCGCGTAGTCGTCTCGTTCCACCACACGCGGCAGACTATATCCCTTGCTTACCAGCGACAAGAGGTCTTGTCGGCCTTATTCGCCATGCGTGTTGGTTAGGACACGCCCCAAGCCCGGACGAACGTCTCCACGGCGGCGTGGGCCATGACCCGCAGCTCGGAGTCCTCGAGCTGGCGGGTCCCCATCTGTGAGCGGGCCTCCAGGGGGCCGAGGAGCAGCGCCATGAACTGCTCGGCCGTCAGGTCGGGGTCCGTGGTGCGCAGGCGGCCCGCGAGGGCGAGCCGGGCCAGCCGGTCGGCCAGGACCTGGTTGAGGCGGTCGGGACCGCTCTCCTTGACGATGTCCAGGATGTCGGGGAAGTGGGTGATCTCCGAGTAGAGGAGCCGGCGCAGCGCGCACGAGCGGCCGTCGGTGTGCAGCCGGAGCAGGTCGAGGGCGACCTCCTCCAGCGTGGCGGACAGGTCGTCGCCCGGGGCGGTGAGCGGCTCCAGGGCGGCGATCCGCTGGTCGAGGGTGGTCCGCGCGGAGGCCTCCATGGCATGCCGGAACAGCGTGGCCTTGTCGGTCATGTGGTTGTAGACCGTCGGTTTGGCCACCCCCGCCTCGTCCGCGATCTCCTGCACGCAGGACTGCGCGTAGCCCTGGCGGGCGAACACGGTGAACGCGCCCTCCAGGATCGCCTGCCGCTTGTCGATCCGTCCCCGCGTACTGGTCATGTGTCGAATTGTACGCGCTGGTTCAAGTTCATGGACGAACGGGTTGCGCGCGAACGTGCGAGATAACTAGCTTGAACCAATGAGTTCAAATGAGCGCTTCGACGCGCGCCTGCTGGCGACGATCGCCGTGGTGCTGCTCGGCGGGTTGCTGGGGATCCTCAACAGCACGATGGCGGCCGTCGCCACCGGCACCCTGGCCTCGGCCTTCGGCACCTCGCTCAGCGTGATCGGCTGGGCGTCCACCGGGTTCCTGCTGGCCGTGACGGCCACCATCCCGTTCACGACCTGGGCCGTCGACCGGTACGGCGGCAAACGCCTGTGGATCGCCGGGCTGACGATCTTCCTCGCGGGCTCGCTGGCCGCGGGACTGGCCTGGGACGTCGGCAGCCTCATCGCGTTCCGGGTGCTGCAAGGGGTCGGCGCCGGGCTGCTCGACCCGCTGGTGCTGATCCTGCTGGCCCGTGCCGCCGGGCCGAGCCGGGCCGGGCGGGTGATGGGGCTGATGGGGGTGGTGCTGTCGCTGGGCCCGGTGCTGGGACCCATCGCGGGCGGGGCGATCCTGGGCACGCTGACGTGGCGGGCGATGTTCCTGATCAGCGTGGTCGTGGGGGCCGTGGCGCTGCTGCTGGCCCTGCGGGTGCTCCCTCGCGACGAGGCGGGGCGGGGCGGCGGCCCGCGCCTGGACGTGGTCGGGCTGGCGCTGCTCGGGCCCGGGTTCGCGGCCGTGGTGCTGGCGCTGTCGCAGACGGCCGAGCAGGGGGCGTTCGCGGTCTGGCAGGTGCTGCTGCCCTTCGTGGTGGGCGGAGTGCTGCTGATCGGGTACGCGGTGCACGCCAGGAAGGCCTCTCCCCTGATCGACCTGCGGCTGTTCGCCAATCGCGGCTTCAGCGCCAGTGTGACGATCATGGGCCTGGGCGGCATGGGGCTGTTCTCCGCCCTGTTCGCGCTGCCGCTCTACTACCAGCAGGCGCACGGGCACGGCGTCCTGGCCGCCGGGCTGCTCATGGCTCCGGTCGGGCTCGGCGGATCGATCGCGATGCCGCTGGCCGGGCGGCTGTCCGACCGGCTCGGCGCCCGCGGGCTGGCCACCGGCGGCGCGATCGTGGCCGTGGTCAGCGCGTTCGCCCTGACGCGGGTCGGGGCCGACACGCCGGAGGTGTGGCCGGCGCTGGCGGCGTTCACGATCGGGCTGGGGAGCGGGTTCTTCAGCGCGCCGACGATGGGGTCGCTCTACCGCACGCTGCCCCCGCCCATGGTGGCGCAGGGCAGCTCGGTCCTGTACATGCTCAACCAGCTCGGGGCGGCCCTCGGGGTCGCACTCGTCACGATCGTGATCCAGAGCGCGGCGGACGTGATCACCGGGTTCCGCGGAATCTTCTGGCTCGCCGTCGCCGCCAATGTGATCGTGCTGGCGGTCATCCCGCTGCTGCCGGGCAGGCCCGGCGCGCAGGCGCCCGTACGGGACGAACTCGCGAGGACCCCATGACGAAGACGCTGGTGATCACGGGCGGGACCGACGGGATGGGGAAGGCGCTCGCGCGGGCCTACCTCGATCGGGGCGACACGGTCGTGGTCGTGGGGCGGGACGCGGCGAAGGCGCTGCCGGGAGCGGTGTTCATCGGAGCCGACCTGAGCCTGATCGGGGAGAACCGGCGGGTGATCGAGGCGGTCAACGAACGGTTTCCCGAGGTGGACGCGCTGGTGCTGGGGGCGCGGTTCTTCCGTACGCGGCGGTTCGTGACGGCGGACGGGGTGGAGGGGACGTTCGCGCTGGACTATCTGAGCAGGTTCCTGCTGAGTTTTGGGCTGGCCGGGGTGAGGCTCATCGTCAACGTGTCGGGGCCGGGGCAGCCGACGGGGCTCGTCCACTGGGACGATCTCATGCTGGAGCGCGGGTACGACGGGATGACGGCCCAGTTCCAGGCCGGGAAGGCGAACGACCTGCTGGGGGTGGCATTCGCCGCGCGGCGGGGAGACCGTACCGGATATGTGCTGATCCATCCGGGCGGGGTGGCGACGAGCGTGGCCGGGGAGTACGACGAGACGACCGCCGCGCACGTCGAGGCGCTGAAGCGGCACGGGATGCCGGTCGAGGAGGGCATCCGGCCGATCATGGCGCGCATCGACGATCCGCCTGCTGCGCCCCTCACGGCTTTCATGCGGGAGCGGCCCATCGACGTGGCGGGGCCCGCCTTCGACCGGCGGGCGGCGGAGCGGCTGCACGCGCTCACCTTGGAGGTGATTGGCTCGAAAGGATGGCCAATTTGAGCTAATTGGCTCTGGGAGAGGTCCACTTCGGCCGGTTGGATGGATCGCAGGCATCCAAAGAGGAGGAGAGCGTGAACATTCCCGAGGTCATCGCGACGTTGCCAGGGCCCTTCCAGCAGCGGCAGCTCGCCGAGGTGAACGACACCGTGGTCCGCGTGGCCCAGTTGCACGGGGAGTTCCCCTGGCACCACCACGACGAGGACGAGCTGTTCCTGTGCTGGGACGGCACGTTCAGGATCGAGCTGGAGGGGCGTGAGCCGGTCGTCATGACGCCGGGGGACGTCTTCGTGATCCCTCGTGGGCTGCGGCATCGGCCGGTGGCCGACGAGCCGGCGCACACGCTGCTGGTCGAGAAGCCGGAGACCAAGCAGTTCGGTAACTGAGGCATGTGCGGCCGCGACGCGAGGCGGCCGGGACGTGACCTCCCTGTGCGAAGGGAGGGGCACCGGGCTGGCCGCTGTTGCCCGATTTTCGGGCGTGCCTTTGTCGAGTCCCGGGCAGCGTCATCCGTATGGACGGTGCAAGACGGACAAATGCCATCATTAGCGCCATCTTCCTCGGCTCTGCCCTGTTCGTGGCCGCGGCCTGTGGAAGCGCTGACACGCGGTCCGGTGCCCGCGGGGCGGCGCCCGTGGAGGGCGCCGCCGCCGGCCTCATGTCACCGTCGGGGTCACCGGGTGACCCCAGCGGCACCCCGGGCCAGGCGCCCGGCGACACGGCGAGCCTCGAGAAGGCGGGCGCCGTGGCCATGAACGCCGTCAAGGGCTCCACGATCCTCTCGGTTCAGTCCCAGAACGGCGGCCAGGTCTGGGAGGTCCAGCTCGCCGGATCCGACGGTACGGAGCGGCTGCTGGAAGTGGGCGCTTCGGGCAAGGTGGTGTCCGGCCCCAGGGCCAAGGACACCGGCGAAGCGGAGAAGTCCAGGGTCGCGGGCATCGTCAAGGACGCCAAGGTCACCTTCGAGGACGCGGTGGAGAAGGTGTCCGCCTCGGCGCCGCAGAGCAAGATCACCCACATGAGCCTGGACCGGTACGACAACGACCTGCTCGTCTGGGACGCCGATGTCGCCACCCTGGACGGCGGCTGGCAGGGGATCAAGGTCGACGCCAGGACCGGCGCCGTGACCAAGATCGGTTAGCGGTGCCGAGTGCCTTCATGGTGACATCGTCGCCAGGGCCAATTCGGTTGCGGTGGGTCTGCGTACTCTGGCCTCATAGATCGCGTTCGGAATGTGATCGGGAGGAGGCGATACGAGATGGCGTACAACGAGGTGACCGGAACTCGGCGGCCCCTCAGGATGTGGGCGGACCCGGAGTCGGTCGAGCCGCAGGCGATGCAGCAGCTACGCAACGTGGCGAACCTGGAGTGGGTGCACGGTGTCGCCGTCATGCCGGACGTGCATCACGGTAAGGGCGCGACGGTGGGCTCGGTCATCGCGATGAAGGACGCGGTGTCGCCGGCCGCGGTCGGGGTGGACATCGGGTGCGGGATGACGGCGGTGAAGACCTCGTACAAGGCTTCGCAGCTCCCCGACAACCTGGCCTACCTGCGCGGCAAGCTCGAGCAGGCCATCCCGGTGGGGTTCGGGCACCACAAGCGGCCCGTCGATCCCGGCCAGGTGCACGGGATGAAGGCGACCGGGTGGGCCGAGTTCTGGAAGGACTTCGACGAGCTCGCGCCGGCCGTCCACGCGCGGCGGGAGCGGGCCGAGGTGCAGATGGGCACGCTCGGCGGCGGCAACCACTTCCTGGAGGTGTGCGCCGACGACGAGGGCGTGGTCTGGGTGGTGCTGCACTCGGGGTCGCGCAACATCGGCAAGGAGCTCGCCGAGCACCACATCGGCGTGGCCCGGGGGCTGTCGCACAACCAGGGGCTGGTCGACCGTGACCTGGCGGTGTTCCTCGGCAGTACGCCGGAGATGGACGCCTACCGGCGCGACCTGTTCTGGGCCCAGGACTACGCGCGGCGCAACCGGTCGCTCATGATGGGCCTGGTCTGCGACGTGCTGCGGCGGCACCTGCCGAACATCGCGTTCGAGCAGCCGATCTCCTGCCACCACAACTACGTGGCGGAGGAGCGGTACGACGGCGTGGACGTGCTCGTGACCCGCAAGGGCGCGATCCGGGCGGGCAGCGGTGACCTGGGGATCATCCCGGGCTCGATGGCCACCGGCACGTACATCGTGAAGGGTCTGGGCAACGGCGCGGCGTTCAACTCGGCCTCGCACGGGGCGGGGCGGAAGATGAGCAGGAACAAGGCCAAGAAGACGTTCACGGTCAAGGACCTGGAGGAGCAGACCGCGGGGGTGGAGTGCCGTAAGGACTCCGGCGTCATCGACGAGATCCCGGGGGCGTACAAGGACCTGGAGTCCGTGATGGCCGCCCAGACGGATCTGGTGCAGGTGGTCGCGCACCTGCGGCAGCTCATCTGCATCAAGGGCTGAGGCCCTACCGAGACCGCCTGGAGGGCGACCGGCTCGACGTGCTCGAGCCGGTCGCCGCGCGGCGCTCACATCTGGTCGACTTCGAGTACGAGCTTGCCGGTGGTGCGGCCCGACTCGATGCGGCGGTGTGCCTCCGCGGCCTGCTCCAGCCGCAGTGACTCGACCCGCAGCCGCAGTTCCCCGCTCGCCGCCGCGGCCACCGCCCGGTGCAGCGCGCGGCCCGCCTCGGCGGGGAAGGCGGCGGCGAACGCGGCCAGGTTGAACCCGCAGACCGCCTTGTTGGTGAACCACAGCTCGTTGGCCGAGATCCCGACGTCCTCGGCGCCGGAGGCGTTGCCCATCACCACCATCCGGCCCATCGGCGCGAGCAGGTCCAAGCTGCCCCGTCGCGCTGGGCCGCCGACCATGTCCACCACGACGTCGAACCGACCGGCCTCGGCCACCTGGTCGCGCAGGACGACCTCGTCGTAGCCGAACGCCCTGGCCGTCCCGATCTTGGCGGGGCTGCCCACGGTGCCCACCACCCGGCCCGCGCCCAGCAGCCGGGCGGCCTGGCCGAGCTGGCTGCCCACGCCTCCGGCGGCGGCGTGCACGAGCACGCTTTCGCCCGGTTCGATGCGGGCCACCCGGTCGAGTACGAGAAACGCGGTGGTGCTGTTGGACGGCAGCGCCGCCGCGACGCCCATCCCCAGGTCGTGGCCGTCCAGGGAGGCCACCAGGTCGGCAGAGGCGGTCACCACCTCGGCGTAGCCACCGCTGTCGACGATCGTCAGCGCGGCGACGGCCTGGCCCACCCGCAGCCCCTCGACGCCGCGGCCGAGCGCCCGGATGCGACCGGACACCTCGATGCCCGGTACGAACGGCAGCGGCACGTCCACCACGCCCCGCCGGTAGAGGACCTCGGCGAAGTTGGCGCCCGCGTAGTCCACGTCGATGGAGACCTGCCCCGGCCCAGGCTCGGGGATCCGGACGTCGTCCAGGCGGAGAACGTCAGCGCTGCCGAATTCGGGAATCGTGATCGCCTTCATGCCGTCCATCCTGCTGGGACGGCCTTCGCCGAGGCAGTATCAGCTCATCCTGGGTCTGCCACCACCAGGCTGCGCACCTTCTCCTTGGTGTCGGTGCCGGGGTGCGGCGTGTGCAGCACCACGTTGAGATCCGCCCGATCCGGCAGCCGGAGCAGCGAGTACTCGAAGGTGAGATCCCCGGCCTCGGGGTGGGTGATCGCCTTGATCCCCTGGGAGCGGGAGCGGACCTCCGGCCGCGCCCACAGCTCGGCGAAGCGCGGGCTGGCCGTGCACAACTCCTCGGCGATCCGCCCGAAGAGCGGGTCGTCGTGGTACCGGACCGAACTGGCGCGGAAGTCGGCCACCATGTCCTGGGCGAACTCGTCCCATTCGGTGAACCGGCCACGGTAGGTCGGGTGGGTGAAGAACGCCACCATGCAGTTACTGACGTCGTCGTCGAACCCGAACACCCACCTGGCCGCGTCGTTCATCGCCACCAGGTTGTAGTGCCGGTCCAGCACGTGCGCCGGGTTGGGCATCCACGCGTCCAGCACCGCGCGAAGCTGCTCGCTCACCGGCGCGCCCGGCCGGCCCTCGGGGTCCGGCGGGTTCAGGCCGGCGAGCACGTACAGATGCGTGCGTTCCGCCTCGTCGAGCTTCAGCGCGCGGGCGATCGCATCCAGTACGGCACCGGAGACCTTGATGTCGCGTCCCTGCTCCAGCCAGGTGTACCAGGACACCCCGACCCCGGCGATCACGGCCACCTCCTCCCGGCGCAGCCCGGGAGTACGGCGGCGCCCCGCGGCGGGCATGCCGACGTCGGCGGGCCTGAGGGCCTCCCTCTTGGCCCGCAGGAACACTTTGAGCTGGTCACGGTGACCTGGACTGGCTGTCACAAAAACACCATAGGCGACCATTGGCCCCAAAGTTCTCCCTGGCTCGCGCTTCCTGCCGTAGCGCTCGGGGCTGCCCGCCGCTCAGTCGAACAACTCGCTGATGTCCTTCGCCGCGGAGATGGCGCCGGCCAGGGTCGCGGTCACCGCCAGCCAGAATGTGAAGAAGTCGCGGCGGCTTTCCACGATCTGAACGGCCACCGTCGAGTTATCCGGCATTTCGTGAAACGCCGCCGCGTCCGCCGGGCGCGGCGGTGCCGCGGGAGTGGCTTTCCGCCTTACCTGCGCGGCCGGGCGGCGCTTGAGGCCGAATCTCGCGAACACCTTGTCCCATGTGTGTTTCCCGCAGCCGAACAGGATGCCCTTCGTCGGGTTCTGGCACGGCGAGCCCTTCAGCGTGGTGACGCCACAGTGCGTAGGGATCTGCCAGGCGATGAGCCAGCAGGGGATGGCCACTGCCACGCAGGCCGCCCAGCCCGCGGTGGCCCAGTCGTCACGTGAGACGGAAATGGCGATGATGACGATGCTGAGAATTTCCGTGATGAGGATCGTGAGCGCGTTGTTGCGCTTGGGGCGTCGTCTTGATCGGCGTGCGCGGGCGCTCCTTCTTGCGCCTTTCCGGGTGTGTCGTCGCGCCATAAATGCCGCCCATATGGCTAGATTGCGACCTCCCTGTCCACTATGTATGCATACATCGGTGCCTGCCGTTATTCCAGAGTTGCGCAGTCAATTACACAGGTGTGATTACGCCGACTCCCGGACGACCAGTTCGGCCGGGAGGAGGACGGGGGTGTCGGGGCCGCCGTCGAAGAGGCCGAGCAGGAGGTTCACGGTCGCGGTGGCCCAGTCGGTCATCGGGCTGTGGATCGTGGTGAGCGCGGGGGCGGTGTAGAGGGCGGCTTCGATGTCGTCGAAGCCGATCACCGCGACGTCGTCCGGCACCCTGCGGCCCGCTTCGCGCAGGGTGCGCAGGGCGCCGATGGCCATGAGGTCGTTGGCGGCGAAGACGGCGTCCAGGCCCGGGTCGTCCTGGAGCACCTGGCGCATGGCGTCGGCGCCGGAGATCCTGGTGAAGTCGCCGAGCGCGACGATCGAGCGGTGGCCCGTCTCGCGCATGACGGTGGTGTAGCCGGTGAGGCGCTCCTGGGAGGCGATCATGTCCAGGGGGCCCGTGATCGTGGCGATCCGGCGTCTGCCCCGCTGGAGAAGGTGGCGTACGGCCAGGCCGGCGCCGCCGAGGTTGTCGTTGTCCACGTACGGGACGGTGGGGTTCATGCGGCCCAGCGAGACGATCGGCAGGCCCTTGCGGGCCAGCGTGGCGGGCAGGGTGTCGGTGCCGTGCATGGAGATGAGCACGACGCCGTCCACGTGACCGGCCGCCACGTACTGGGCCACGCGGGCGCGGCCGTCGTCGGAGCCGGCCAGCATGAGCACGACCTGCTTGCCCGCCGCCTCCAGTTTCCTGCTGGCCTGGCGGACCACGGCCGAGAACATCGGGTCGTCGGAGACCAGGCCCTTCGGCGGGTCGGAGACGACGAGGGCGACGGCGTCGGTGCGGCGGGTGGCCAGGTTGCGGGCGGCGGCGTGGGGGACGTAGCCGAGCTCCCTGACGGCTCTCAGGACGACGTCGCGGATCGACGGGGCCACGGTGGAGGCGCCGTTGATCACGCGGGAGACGCTGGACTTGGAGACGCCGGCGCGGGCGGCCACGGCCTCGAGGGTGGGACGGTTCACGTGCCTCCTCCGATATGAGAGAGCGCTCCCTCAGAAGGGTGCGGTGCGGGACGGCCGGCAGTCAAGACGGGTCGTTTTTCGGGTGTTTCTCGGGCGGTGGGCGGGCCCAAGAGCGTTACACCAGGGGGCCGGTCGTCATGCCAGGTCAGATGGGCATCCGCCTTTCCGAGAGGCGTTGAGAGAGCGCTCTCTAATGCGTCAGGTAGGTTTCCCGGGAGTTAACGCGGACCTTGACAGCGGTATGAGACGCGAGCAGTCTCCATTTCAGGGAGCGCTCCCTCGAACCATCCCCCCAGTTTGACGGAGACGTTGTGAGTCCACCCCGCAGCCCAGCCCTGCGCCGCCTGGCGACGCTCGTCGTTCTCATGATCACCATGTCGCTGGCGGCGGCGCTGCCCGCCGGCGCCGCCGACGCCCTGCTGTCCCAGGGCAAACCCGCCACCGCCTCCTCCACCGAGAACGTCGCCTTCCCGGCCTCCGCCGCCGTGGACGGCGACGCGGGCACCCGCTGGTCCAGCGCCTTCGCCGACCCCCAATGGATCCAGGTCGACCTCGGCGCCACCGCCGCCATCAGCCAGGTCGAGCTGAGCTGGGAGGCCGCGTACGCCACGGCCTTCCAGGTGCAGGTGTCCGGCAACGGCACCTCCTGGACGAACCTGCACTCCACGACCACCGGCACCGGCGGCAACCAGACCCTGGCCGTCTCCGGCAGCGGCCGCTACGTCCGCGTCCACGGCACCCAGCGCGCCACCCAGTACGGCTACAGCCTCTGGGAGCTCAAGGTGTACGGCACCGGGAGCGGCTCGGGCGGCGAGCGGCTGCTGTCGTACAACAAGCCCGGCGTGGCCTCGACCTCGCAGCACGACGGGAACTGCTGGGAGTGCACCCCGGCCAGGGCGTTCGACCTCGACCCCGCCAGCAGGTGGGCCACCAGCTCCACCACCGGCTGGGTGGACCCGGGCTGGATCTACGTGGACCTGGGCGCGACCGCGCAGATCAGCAAGGTCGTGCTGCAGTGGGACCCGGCCCACGCCAGGGCGTACCAGATCCAGGTGTCGCCCGACGCCTCCAACTGGACGACCGTCTACAGCACGACGACCAGCACCGGCTTCAAGCAGACGCTGAACGTCAGCGGCTCCGGCCGGTACGTCCGCATGTACGGCACCCAGCGCGCCACCCCCTACGGCTACAGCCTGTGGGAGTTCCAGGTGTACGGCACAGGCGGCAACCCCACCGACCCACCCGCCCCGCCGAAGGACCCCGCCAACCCGCCCGCCCTGGTGTGGAGCGACGAGTTCAACGGCCCGTCCGGCGGCAAGCCCGACGCCGGCAAGTGGCGGGCCGACCCGGGCACCGGGCCGAACAACGAGCTGGAGTACTACACCAACCACGACAACGCCTCCATGGACGGCCAGGGACATCTGGTCATGGAGGCCCGCAAGCAGGCCACGCCGGGCTCCTCGTGCCCGACGGACCCGCTGACCGGCAGCACCACCTGCCAGTACACCTCGGCCAGGATGAACACCGGCACGAAGTTCCACTTCACCTACGGCCGGGTGGAGGCCCGGATCAAGGTGCCCAAGGGGAACGGGCTGTGGCCGGCGTTCTGGATGATGGGAGCCGACTTCCTGACCGGGCGGCCGTGGCCGTACAACGGCGAGATCGACATCATGGAGGTCCTGGGCAAGGACGTGAAGACGTCCTACTCGACCGTCCACGCGCCCGCGTACAACGGCGGCGGAGGCGTCGGGTCGCCGTACACGCTGCCGAACGGGGCCGACTACTCCGACGACTTCCACGTCTGGGCCGCCAACTGGGACAGCAAGGGCATCGTCTACACGCTCGACGGGCGGACGGTGTTCACGATCAGCAAGGACCAGGTGGAGCAGACCCGGGGTCCCTGGATCTTCGACCACCCCTTCTACCTCATCCTCAACCTCGCGGTCGGCGGTGACTGGCCGGGGCCTCCGGACGCCTCCACGCCGTTCCCGGCCCGGATGCTCGTCGACTACGTGCGGGTCTATCAATGATCACCAAGGGAGCCGCCATGCTACGCGCCTCACGACTGCTCGCCCTGCTGTCCGTACTGCTCGCCACGTTCGCCGTGGTGCCGCGCCCCGCCGTGGCCGAGCCCGTACGGGTGGCGGAGTTCCTCGCCGACTGCCCGTTCAGCCACCGCCTGCCCGACGACCCGATCGTCTTCCCCGGGCTGCCGGGGGCCTCGCACATGCACAGCTTCTTCGGCAGCCGCGTCACCAACGCCCACACCAACCTGGCCGACCTGCAGAACGGCGCGACCAACTGCAACCCGGCCGTGGACAAGTCGTCGTACTGGGTGCCGACCCTCTACCGGGACGGCGCTCCCGTGGAGCCGGCCATCGTCACGTTCTACTACCTGGGCGAAGGGGTGCGTGACGACATCATCGCCCGCATCCAGTCGCTGCCGCTGGGGCTGCGGATCGTGGCGGGCAACGCCAAGGCGACCGCGCCGGACAGTACGACGATCTCCCGGTGGTCGTGCCTGCACGCGGGGCACGTGGGCGCCTCGAAGGACTTCGTCAACTGCCCGTCGGGGACGATGCTGGAGTCGTACCTGGACTTCCCGCAGTGCTGGAACGGGCGGGACCTGGACTCCGCCGACCACAAGAGCCACATGGCCTATCCGGTGGCCGGGCAGTGCCCGAGCACGCATCCCGTGCCGGTGCCGAAGCTGCGGCAGGTGATCCGCTACCCCGTCAGCGGTGATCCGTCGCGGTTCCGGCTGGCGTCGGGAGGCGGGTTCACGATGCACGGCGACTTCTTCAACGCCTGGCCGGCGGCGGAGATGGAGCGCCGGGTGCGTGACTGCATCCGCCCGATCATCAAGTGCGGCGCCGACGGGCGCCCGTCGTAACCCGTTCTCCGGGCGGGTGGTCCTGCCATCCGCCCGGACCTCACCTGGGAGGCATGGTGCTCCGGGGGTTCGCGTTCCTGTCACTGATCATCGTCCTGCTGGGCTGCTCCGCCTCCCCCGCGGAGCCTGCCCCCGCGGCGCCGTCCCCCGCCGCACCCGCCCCTGCGGCGCCGTCCGCCGCGTTCAGCACCACTGACGTGGCGTGGCTGCAGCTCGCCGACGCCCTGCACACGCGGGCGCTGCCGCTGCTGGAGCTGGCCCCCGAGCGTTCGGCCAGCCCGCCGCTCGTGGAGCTGGCCGGCCGGCTCGGCACGGCGCACGGCACCACCGGGCGGAGCCGGCTGCGGGCGCTGCTCGCCCAGGCGCGCGTCACGGGGGAGAACCCGCATGTCCAGCACGACATGCCGGGCATGCCCACCGCCGACGACCTGCGGGAGCTGGGCACGCTGCGCAAGGCGGACTTCGACCGGCGGTTCGTGACGCTGCTGCGGGCGTACCTGGATCAGCTCGTGCTGGTGGCCAAGGGAGAGCAGAGCGCGGGCGGCGCGGCCGAGGTGCGTGGGCTGGCGGCGGCGATGGCCGGCGCGCATGCCGCCGAACTGGCCGAGCTGGATCGCGTCGCGGCTCGGTAGGTTGGCTGGATGGAGATCGGGGAGTTGCTGGGGTCGGGGCGCAGCGCGGACGTCTACGCGCTCGGCGACGACCGGGTGCTGCGCCGCTACCGCGCCGACATCGACGCCGGACGGGAGGCGGCGATCATGGCGTACGTCGCCGCGCACGGCTATCCCGTGCCCGAGGTCCACCCCGGCCAGGGACGGCCCACCGACCTGGTGATGGGACGGCTGTCCGGCCCCACGATGCTGCACGCCCTCTTCGCCGGGGAGATCGCGCCCGAGCAGGTGGGCGACATCCTGGCGCGGCTGCTGCGGCGGCTGCACGAGATCCCGGTCAGGCAGTCGGCCGCACCCGGCGACCGGATCCTGCACCTGGACCTGCATCCGGACAACGTGATGCTGACGCCGCGCGGGCCCGTGGTGATCGACTGGTGCAACGCGGCGGAGGGGCGGCCCGAGCTGGACTGCGCGCTGTCGGTGGTGATCCTCGCGCAGGCGGCCGTGGATCCGGAGCTGCCCGACTGGCGGGAGCCGGCGCACTCGTCGCTCCGCGCGCTGGTCGCGGCGCTCGGCGAGGCCCTCGACGTGGGCGAGCCGCTGGAGCTGGCCAGGGCACGGCGCGGGGCGGACCGGGCGATGAGCGAGCGGGAGACAGGGCTGCTGGACGAGGCGGTGGCCCTGATCCGGCGGCTCCGGTAGCGGACTTCCGCAGGCCTTGCGGGTCTACGGCCGCCAGGCCCCGGCGGCGGCGGCCTCTCGCGCGTAGGTCTCGAACGGCTTCGGCGGGCGGCCCGTCACCTGGCTCACCGCCTCGGAGACCGGCTGGTCGCCGAGGTCGCGCAGGGCGGCGAACGTCTTGGCCTCGGCGATGGCCTGGCCGGAGAACCCCTGGGCCGCGATGTAGTCCTCGTCGCCGCCGAGGTAGCGCAGCTCACGGCCGATCGCCCGGCCGATGATCTCGACGGCCTCCCCGAACGGCAGCGAACGCGGGCCCGTGATCTCGTAGGAGCGCCCGGCGTGACCCTCCTCCGTGAGGGCCGCGGCGGCGACGGCCGCGATGTCGCCCGCGTCGACGAACGCCTGGCCCACGTCGCCCATCGGGAGCATCACCTCGCCCGCCGTGATCGCGGGCTGGAGGAAGCCCTCGTCGAAGTTCTGGGCGAACCAGCTCGGGCGCAGGATCGTCCACGCGGCGCCGCTGTCGCGCACCGTGCGCTCGGCGGCCATCAGGCGCTCGTCGCCCATGATCTCGATGCCCGAGCTCGACAGCAGCACGATGCGCCCGACGCCCTGCGCCTCGGCCAGCGCCACGAACGCGGGATCGACCGGGGTGCCGTCGGGGGCCATGAGGTAGAGCGCCGACGCGCCGGACAGCGCCGGCGCCCACGTGTCAGGTCTGCCCCAGTCGAAGGTGGTCGCGCCGCTGCGTGAGGCGGCACGCACGGAATGGCCGGCGGCTCGCAACAGCTCCGCCACGCGACGGCCGGTGGAGCCCGTGGCACCGAGGACGAGGATCACCTGCTCAGTCATGCCCCGAGTCAAGCAAAGGCCACCGACAGTTTCGCCGATTACTCCGTCGGGTCACTCCGTCCAGGCGGCCGTGGTGGCGAGGCGTTCGCGCCAGACCTGCTCGCCGCCTCCGCCCGGCTCCCACCGCACGCAGAAGTCGAGCAGGGCGCGGCAGCGGGCCACCATGGCGGCCTGGCGCTCCGGCCAGCCGGGTACGGGCTCGCCGTACGCGGCGAAGAAGTGCGTCAGCAGCGGCACGTGCTCCGGGTGGTGGCTGCGGATGATCCACTCACACCAGGCCAGGTCCTCGACGGGCCGGCCGGGGTGGGCCCACTCCCAGTCGAGAATGGCGGTCGTCTCGAACGTGGCCGGGTGGAACAGCATGTTCTGCGGGCCGTAGTCGCCGTGCACGATCCCCAGCCGGTGGATGCGCGCCAGCATGCGCCCGCACTCGGTGAACACCTCCACCACGCGCCCGTCGTCGAGGAGGTCCTGGCCGTGCGAACCGTCGACGAAGCGGGTGGTCAGGCTCGTCGAGGTGATCTCGTGGACGCGCGGAACCGGGAGCCGGCCGCGCAGACGGCGCAGATATCGGCTCTCCGTGCTCAGCCTGAACGCCGCCTCGGGCCCCTGGTAGCACTTCACGACCAGGGCCCCGTCGCCAACCGTGCTGTTGGTGTACCCGTGCTTCACAAGGGACGATTCTGGCGTACTCGCACCCCTGCCGGGCGCCGCGGCGCGCTATCCGAGCGGCTCCGATACACGATGTAAGGACGGAACAAATAGCCCAACGGCGCGGAAAGCGCGTGCACCAAGCGGCTGAACGGGAAAAGTACGATCAGCGCCATCCCGATGAGGGTGTGCACCTTGTAAAGACCGCTCGCGTGCCCCATCGCCGCGGCGTCCGGCCGGAGGACGAAGACGCCGCGGAACCAGGGCGCGACCGTGGTCCGGTAGCTCACCTCACTCGGTACGAACCCCGCCACCGTCGTCATCACCCCGGCCACGATCGAGGCGCCCAGCACCACGTACATCACCTTGTCGTTGGTCGTGGTCGCCAGGAACACCGGCCCGGTGGCGCGGCGGCGGTAGATCAGCAGAGCCATCCCCGCCAGCGTGGCCAGGCCCGCCAGCCCGCCCCAGATGAGCGCGTTGAGGTGGTAGGTCGCGTTGGACACGCCGACGGCGTCGGTCCAGGAGATCGGGATGATCAGTCCGGTCACGTGCCCGACGATCACGAACAGCAGGCCGTAGTGGAACAGCGGGCCGGCCACGCGCAGCAGCCGCGACTCGTAGAGCTGGGAGGAGCGGGTGGTCCAGCCGAACTTGTCGTAGGTGTAGCGCCAGATCAGCCCGCCCACGAAGATCACCATGGTGACGTACGGCACGACCACCCAGAGCATGCTCTCGGCCCAGCTCACCGGTACCCGCCCACGCTCTCGGCGGGCGGCCCCCCGGCGGCCAGGCGGGCGGCCACGGCCCGCTGCGCGGAGGTGAGCGGCGGAAGGGCGGCGCAGATCGTGCCGATCACGTGCGCGTACGGCGAGTCGCGCTCCGACAGCGCGGTCAGCAGGAGCTCCAGCCCGGCCCGGTGCTCGGAGAGCAGCGCGGCGCCCGACGGGTCGACCGCGGCGAACTCCAGCATCACCGGCAGGAAGTCGGGCAGCTCGTCCTCCATCAGCTCCCAGCCGGCCGCGCGGTAGCGGCCTTTCAGCGCGGCCAGCGACTCGCCGCGGCGGCGGGTGTCGCCGTCGGTGTAGTAGGTCAGGTAGAGGCAGCAGCGCCGGTGCAGGTCGAACGTGTCCACGTAGTGCGCGGCCAGTTCTCCGGGGCCGAGCTCGGCGGCGAGCGTGAGGAAGCGGCCGAAATGGGGCTCGGCGGCCTCCTCGATGAGCGGCAGGCGGCGCCAGAAGCGCTCGTCGGGATAGGCGAGGAGGTGGGCGGCGGCCTGCCAGACGACGGGTTGGGTCATGACTTTCCTCTCCTGGGCGGGAACAGCCCGGCCGGGGTGCCGCGGCCGTCCCAGTTGAGGAGGTTCACCCGGTCGTGGGTGACCTCGTCGCTGGTCTGGCGCTCCTTCAGCCCGTGGAAGGTCTCGATCGAGACCGGGACGGGACGGCCCGACGCCTCGCCGAACGGGCCCTGCATGCCGGGCCCGCCGTCGTAGTCGAGGCTGCACCCGCCCTCCTCCACGACGCCGGGCACGTTGCCGTAGGCGGTGGGGATGACGTAGCGGTCCTCGTACCTGGCCAGGGCGAGCAGGCGGTACAGGGCTCGCAGGTCGTCCCGCTCCTCGTCCGGCCGCTCGCCGAGGTTGACCGCGCGCATGTACGACCGCATCTCGGCCAGCCGGCGCAGCGCGGCGGTCACCGGGGCCGGGTCGCCCGCGGTGAACAGCTCGGCCAGGTAGCCGACGGGGATGCGCAGCGACTCGATGGCGGCGAACAGGTTGCCCGCGTCCTCCCCGTCGTGGCCGGTGGTGGCCAGGGCGTCGACGACGGGGGAGAGCGGGGGGACGTACCAGACCATGGGCAGCGTGCGGTATTCCGGGTGCAGGGGGAGGGCTATCCGATATTTCTTGATCAGGTCGTAGACGGGGGACCTGCGGGCGGCGTCCAGCCACTCGGCCGGGAGCCCGGCGGTGGCCGCCACCGGGTCGTGCGGGTCGATGAACAGGTCGAGCTGGGCCTCGTACAGGTCGCGCTCGTCGGCCACGGAGGCGGCGGCGGTCACGCGGTCGGCGTCGTACAGCAGGACGCCGAGATAGCGCAGGCGGCCCACGCAGGTCTCCGAGCAGACCGTCGGCAGCCCCACCTCGACGCGCGGGTAGCAGAACGTGCACTTCTCGGCCTTGCCGGTCTTGTGGTTGAAGTACACCTTCTTGTACGGGCAGCCCGTCACGCACATCCGCCAGCCCCGGCACCTGTCCTGGTCCACGAGCACGATGCCGTCCTCGGCCCGCTTGTACATCGCGCCGGACGGGCACGCGGCCACGCACGACGGGTTGAGGCAGTGCTCGCAGATGCGCGGCAGGTAGAACATGAACGCCTGCTCGAACTCCAGCCTGACCTTGTCCTCCATCTTGCCCAGCACGGGATCGGGCGACGGGTCGCCGCCGAGGTCGTCGTCCCAGTTGGCGCTCCAGCGGATCTTCGTCGGCTCGCCGCTGATCAACGACCGGGGCGGCGCGACGGGGACGTCGTCGGAGAGCGGGGCGGTGGTGAGGTTCTCGTAGTCGTAGGTCCAGGGCTCGTAATAGTCCTGGATCGAGGGCATGAGCGGGCTGGCGAAGATCGTCAGCAGCCTGCGCAGGCGCCCGCCGGACCGTGGCCGGAGCCTGCCGCCCTTGGTGCGCACCCAGCCGCCGCGCCAGCGCTCCTGGTCCTCGTAGCGCCTGGGGTAGCCCTGGCCGGGGCGGGTCTCGACGTTGTTGAACCAGACGTATTCGACGCCCGGCCGGTTGGTCCAGGTCTGTTTGCAGGTGACCGAGCACGTGTGGCACCCGATGCACTTGTCCAGGTTCATGACCATGGCGATCTGGGCCATCACCTTCATCAGTACCGCACCTCCTGTGACCTGCGCCGGATGGTGGTGATCTCGTCACGCTGGTTGCCGGTCGGTCCCAGGTAGTTGAAGGCGTACGAGAGCTGGGCGTGGCCGCCGATCAGGTGCGTGGGCTTGATGAGGACCCGCGTCAGGGCGTTGTGCGTGCCGCCCCTGCGGCCCGTGGCCTCCGACTTCGGCACGTCGATCAGGCGGTCCTGCGCGTGGTACACGTAGACCGTGCCCCGTGGCATGCGGTGGGAGACGATCGCCCTGGCCACCACCACGCCGTTGCGGTTGACCGCCTCCACCCAGTCGTTGTCGGCGATGCCGAGCCCGGCCGCGTCGCCGGTGGACATCCAGATCGTGGGACCGCCGCGCGACAACGACAACATGAGCAGGTTGTCCTGGTATTCGGAGTGGATCGACCACTTGCTGTGCGGGGTCAGGTAGCGCAGGGTGCCGCTCTCGCCGTCGAGTGCGGCCAGGTCGAGTGGGGGGCGGTAGATCGGCAGCGCCTCGCCGTACTCGCGCATCCAGTCGTGGTCGAGGTAGAAGTGCATGCGCCCGGTGAGCGTGTGCCAGGGCTTGCCGCGCTCGACGTTGATCGTGAACGGGGAGTAGCGGCGGTCGTGCGACTCCGTGCCCGACCATTCCGGGCTGGCGGCGACGTGCACCGGCCTGGCCTGGGTGTCGGAGAAGACGATGCGGTGCCCCTCATGGGCCAGCCCGTCGAAGCTCATGCCCGTGCGCCGGGCGAGCTGCTGGAAGCCCTGCTCGGCCAGCCTGCCGTTGCTCACGCCCGACAGCGCGAGGATCGTCTCGCACGCCTTGGCGTCGGTGTCGAGCTCCGGCCTGCCCTTGGCCGCGCCGCGCGGCACCAGGCCGCAGCGCTGCCCCAGCCAGACCACCTCCTGGTCGGGCAGGAACGTCACGCCCTTGACCGGGATGCCCAGCTTCTCGGTGAGCGGGCCCAGGGCGGCGAGCTTCTCGGCGATCGCGCCGTAGTCGCGCTCCACCACCTTGAGCTCGGGGTGCTCGGGCCGTCCGGCCAGCTCGCCGGGGGTGTCGTGCTGGTACGCCACCGCCACCACGTCCCTGCGCCTGCCGAGACGGTCCTTGGCCAGCACGCTGAAGGCGCGGGCGATGGCGTGGAAGGCGGCGAAGTCGGTCTTCGTCTGCCAGGGCGGGCTGATCGCCGGGTTGAACGCGTGCACGAACGGGTGCATGTCGGTCGAGGACAGGTCGTGCTTCTCGTACCAGGTGGCGGCCGGGAGCACGATGTCGGAGAAGAGGGTCGAGGAGGTCATCCGGAAGTCGAGGGTCAGCAGGAGGTCGAGCTTGCCCGACGGCGCCCGTGGATCCGGGTGCTCCAGGTTGGTGGTGGCGCCGAGGAGGTGGTGCAGGAAGTACTCGTTGCCCTTGGCGGAGGAGCCGAAGAGGTTCGAGCGCCAGAGGGTCAGGACGCGGGGCCAGTTGCGGGGGTCGTCCGGGTCTTCGGCGGCGTGCCTGAGCCGGCCCGCCGCGAGCTCTTCGAGCGTGTACGCGACGGGGTCGTCGGCTTCGCCCAGGTCGAGGGGGTTGCGGTCGAAGGCGGGGGACATCGGCATCCAGCCGTGGCGGACCGCCTCGGTGACCAGGTCGGCCGTGTGCCTGCCCCGGAAGGCGCCCTTGGCCAGCGCGCTGGTCAGGTCGCCGGCGTCGAAGCGGTCGTAGCGCCACTGGTCGGTGTGCAGGTACCAGAACGGGGTGCCGGGGACCTGCCGCGCCGGCCGCGCCCAGTCGAGGGCGCCCGCCAGCAGGGACCAGCCGCCCAGCGGGCGGCACTTCTCCTGTCCCACGTAGTGCGCCCAGCCGCCGCCGTTGCGGCCCTGACAGCCGGTCAGGAGGAGGAGCGACAGGAACGCCCGGTAGATCGTGTCGCCGTGGAACCACTGGGTGGTGCCGGCGCCCAGAATGATCATGCATCGGCCCCGGGTCGTCTCGGCGGTCTTCGCGAACTCCCTCGCGATCTTCACCGCCCGCCGGGCCGGCACTCCGGTGATGGGCTCCTGCCAGGCCGGGGTGTAGGGCTCGGCCGCGTCGTCGTAACCGGTGGGCCAGGTTCCGGGCAGGTGGGGGCGGTGCACGCCGTACTGGGCCAGGAGGAGGTCGTAGGCCGTGGTGACGACGTGGTCGCCGATCCTGGCGACGGGGACGCCCCTGCGTACCGTGTGGCCGCCGTCGAAGCGCGGGAGCAGGACCGGTGCGGTCTCGCCGCCGTACAGGGTGAGCCGGGGGTCGGTGTCCGCGAGGTCCAGGTTCCAGCGGCCCTCGCCGGAGGGGGTCCAGCGGAAGCCCGCCGAGCCGTTCGGGACCACCGGGTCGCCGGTCCGCGACATGAGCACGGTCTTCCACTCGGCCGCCTCCTCCTGGGAGCCGAGGTCGCGGGCGGTGAGGAAGGCGCCGGGCACGTAGGCGTCGCCGTGCTGCTCGAGCGTGACGAGGAAGGGCAGGTCGGTGAAGCGTTTGACGTAGTCGGTGAAGAAGGGGGTGTCGCGGTCGACGAAGAACTCCTTGAGCAGCACGTGGCCCATCGCCATGGCCAGGGCGCCGTCGGTGCCGGGGTGGATGCTCAGGAACTCGTCGGCGAACTTGGCGGCGTCGCTGTAGTCGGGCGAGACCACCACGACCTTCTGGCCCCGGTAGCGGGCCTCGGTCATCCAGTGGGCGTCGGGGGTGCGGGTGACGGGGACGTTCGCGCCCCACATGATCAAGTACGCCGCGTCCCACCAGTCCGCCGACTCCGGCACGTCCGTCTGGTCGCCGAACACCTGGGGAGAGGCCACGGGCAGGTCGGCGTACCAGTCGTAGAAGGAGAGCATGGTGCCGCCGATCAGCGACACGAACCGGGCGCCGACGGCGTGGGAGACCATCGACATCGCGGGGATGGGGGAGAAGCCGGCGACGCGGTCGGGGCCGTACGCCTGGATGGTGTGGACGTGGGCGGCGGCGATCATCTCGGTGGCCAGGTCCCAGGTGACGCGGACCAGGCCGCCGTGGCCGCGGGCGCTCTGGTAGGTGCGCCGCTTGTCCGGATCTGTGGTGATCTCCGCCCAGGCGGCCACCGGGTCGCCGAGCCGGGTCCGCGCCTCCGTGTACAGCTCGACCAGCACGCCCCGCGCGTACGGGTAGCGAATCCGGGTCGGTGAGTAGGTGTACCAGGAGAAGGCGGCGCCGCGCGGGCAGCCGCGCGGTTCGTACTCGGGGCGGTCGGGGCCCACGCTCGGGTAGTCGGTCTCCTGCGTCTCCCAGGTGATGATGCCGTCCTTGACGAACACCTTCCACGAGCACGAACCCGTGCAGTTCACCCCATGCGTGGACCTGACCACCTTGTCGTGGCTCCAGCGGTCACGGTAGAAGGCGTCGCCCTCCGTGCCGCCCGTCAGGTAGAGGGTGCGCAGGTCGGCGCTGGTGGTCGTCCTGCGGAGGAAGCGGCCGGTCCGCAGGAGGAGTTCTTCGGCGCTCATGCCCCCACTTCATCACAGATGGTGACCGTCTGTTACACAGGGTGTATGGGTGAGCCTCGTAAAGGTCAGGTGCGGAACCTCGTCCTGGCCACGGCGGCGTTCGCGGTGACGTTCTGGGCGTGGAACCTCATCGGGCCGCTCTCGGGGAGCTACAGCAGGCTGTTGCGGCTCTCGCCGACGCAGACCTCGCTGCTGGTGGCGATCCCGGTGCTGGTCGGCTCGCTCGGCCGGATCCCGGTCGGGATGCTGGCGGACCGGCTCGGCGGGCGGCGGATGTTCGCGATCATCTGCTTCGTCTCGATCGTCCCCGTACTGTTCGTCGGCTGGTCCGACTCGTACGGGTGGCTGCTGTTCTGGGGGTTCCTGCTGGGCATCCCGGGCACGTCGTTCGCGATCGGCATCCCCTTCGTCAACGCCTGGTACGAGCCCGCGCGCCGGGGTTTCGCCACCGGCGTGTTCGGCGCGGGGATGGGCGGCACGGCGCTGTCGGCGTTCTGCACACCCCGCCTGGTCGAGGTGCTCGGGCGGCCCGGCGCGCACCTGCTCATGGCGGCGCTGCTCGCGCTGACGGGCGTGATCATGCTGGGCGCCAGCCGCGACTCGCCCCTGTGGTCGCCCGCGACCGTCCCCGCGCTGCCCAGGATGCGGGAGGCGACGAAGCTCAAGGCCACCTGGCAGTGCGCCTTCCTGTACGCGGTGGCCTTCGGCGGGTTCGTGGCCTTCTCGACGTACCTGCCGACGCTGCTGCAGAACGTCTACCACTTCCTCCAGACCGACGCCGGGCTGCGCACGGCCGGGTTCTCGATCGCGGCCGTCCTGTCCAGGCCGCTCGGCGGCACGCTCTCCGACCGGATCGGGCCGGTCAAGGTGCTGCTGATCTCGTTCGGCGGCACGGCGCTCATGGCGCTCGTGCTGGCACTGCGCCCGCCGGCCGAGGTGCCAGCCGGGGTGAGCTTCGTGCTGATGGCGTTCTTCCTGGGGCTGGGCACGGGCGGCGTCTTCGCGCTGGTGGCGCGGCTGGTGGAGGCGTCGAGGGTGGGGACGGTGACGGGGCTGGTGGGGGCGGCGGGCGGGCTGGGCGGATATTTTCCGCCGCTCGTGATGGGGGTCGTCTACACGGCGACGGGGGCGTACCTGATCGGGTACGTCCTGCTCGCGATCACCGCCCTGGTCGCACTGGTCTATACGAAACGGGCATTTCGGGCCTTGTGAGCCGACGAAAATGGTTTGCCGGGCGAGGGGGTACCTTGTCAATGTTGTCAGGCTATGCGCTCCCTTCCTGAGGCCGATCCCGGCGTGCCCGACATCCGCAGCCCGCTGCGCTACCTGTGGTGGAACGCCCGCCGGCAGGCCGCGTCGCTGTTGGCCGGCATCGGGTTCGCGACCCTGTGGTGGCTGGTGCAGGCGTTGATGCCGGCCGTGCTCGGGAAGGGCATCGAGGCGGTCACCGCCAAGGACACCAGGGCGCTGCTGCTGTGGTCGTCAATCCTGCTCGCCCTCGGGCTGGTGCAGGCGTTCACCGGGGTCATGCGGCACCGGATGGCCGTCTACAACTGGCTCGCGGCGGCTTACCGCACCGTGCAGCTCACCGCCCGTCAGGCCGCCAGGCTCGGGGCCACGCTGCCCAAACGGCTCTCGACCGGCGAGGTCGTCAGCGTCGGCAACTCCGACATCGCCCACATCGGCAGCTCCATGGACATCCTGCTGCGCGGCACCGGGGCGGTCGTGGCCATCGTGACCGTCACCGTGATCCTCATCTCCACCTCACTGCCGCTCGGGCTGCTCGTGCTGTTCGGGGTGCCGCTCATGGCCCTGGCCGTCGGGCCGCTGCTGCGACCCCTGCACAGGCGGCAGCGCAGCCAGCGCGAGCTGACCGGCGACCTGTCCACCCGGGCCGCCGACATCGTGGCCGGCCTGCGGGTGCTGCGCGGCATCGGCGGCGAGCAGGTCTTCGCCGAGCACTACCGCGAGGAGTCGCAGCGGGTGCGGCACGCCGGCGTGCGGGTCGCCCGGGTCGAGTCGGTGCTCGAAGGCGCCCAGATCGTGCTGCCCGGCCTGCTCATCGCGATCGTCACCGGCATCGGCGCCTCGTTCGCCGTCGCGGGCGAGATCCCGACCGGCCAGCTCGTCGCCTTCTACCTCTACGCGGTGTTCCTCATCGGCCCCATGCGCACGCTCACCGAGGCCGCCGACAAGCTCACCAAGGGCCATGTCGCGGCCGGGCGCGTGATCCGGATCCTGTCCATCGAGCCCGAGGTCGGCGGCGGCACCGGCACCAGCGAGGGCGGCGTCCTGCGCGACTCGTTCAGCGGCGTCACCCTCCAGCCCGGCGCGCTCACCGCCATCGCCTCCGGCACTCCCGACGACGCCATCGCCATCGCCGACCGGCTCGGCCGCTACGCCGACGGGGACGTCTCGTTCGGCCCGGCCGAGCTGCGCTCACTGCCCATCGACGAGGTCCGCGCCCGTATCCTGGTCGCCGACAACGGCGCCCGCCTGTTCACCGGGCGGCTGCGCGACGAGCTCGACGTGCGCGGTGGCGCCTCCAGCGAGGAGGTGCGCCGGGCGCTGCACGCCGCCTGCGCCACCGACATCGTGGAGGCCCTGCCCGAAGGGCTCGACTCACGGGTGGCCGAGGCCGGGCGCGAGTTCTCCGGCGGGCAGCAGCAACGCCTGCGGCTGGTCAGGGCGCTGCTCGCCGACCCCGAGGTGCTCATCCTGGTCGAGCCCACCAGCGCCGTCGACGCCCACAGCGAGGCCCGCATCGCCGAGCGGCTGGCCAAGGCGCGCGCCGGCCGCACCACGCTGATCTGCACGACCAGCCCCCTGGTGCTCGACCGCACCGACCACGTCATCTACGTCGAAGGCGGCCGGGTGCTGGCCGAAGGCACTCACCGGCAGCTCCTGGACAGCTCGCCCGAATACGCCGCGACCGTGACTCGTGGGGAGGACTGACGCATGGCCCGCGAGATCCTGCCGGTGGCAGATCGCAAACAGGTGCGCGCCTACGCGCGGCGGCTGACCGTGAAATACCCGCGCCGGCTGGCCTTCGCCCTGCTCCTGCACGGGCTGGCGGCCATCGCGGGGCTCGTCGTCCCGTGGCAGCTCGGCGCCCTGGTGCAGGACCTCCAATACGGCGCCGAGGTCAACGTCGCCCTCGTGGCCGCCGCCATCGGGGCCTTCCTGGTGCTGCAGGGCGCCCTCATGCGCTACGCCGTGCTGGCCTCGGCCAAGCTCGGCGAGAAGGTGCTGGCCGAGCTGCGCGAAGAGTTCGTGGGCCGGGTGCTCGCCCTGCCGCTGTCCACCGTCGAGCGGGCCGGAGCCGGTGACCTGATCACCCGCACCTCCCGCGACGTCGACGCCCTGTCCCGCACCGTCCGCCACGCCGTGCCCGAGACGCTGATCGCGCTGGTCACGTTCGTCATCACCATCGGGGCGCTGCTGCTGGTCAGCCCGCTGCTCATGCTGCCGATGCTGATCGCCGGGCCGCTGATCCACACCTCCACCCGGTGGTACCTGCGGCGGGCCCGCGACGGTTACCTGCGCGAGAACGCCGCCTACGCCGACATGACGGAAGGACTGGCCGAGACCGTCGATGGCGCCCGGGCCGTGGAGGCGCTCGGGCTGCAGGAGCGGCGGCGGGGGCGCACTGACGAGGACATCGCGCGATCGTTCGCCGCCGAGCGGTACACACTGAGCCTGCGCACCCGCTGGTATCCGGCCGTCGAGCTGGGCTACGTCATCCCCGTGGTCGCGGCGCTGCTGGTCGGCGGACTGTTCTACGCCAACTCCTGGGTCACGCTGGCCCAGGTGGCGACCGCCGCCCTCTACGCCCAGCAGCTCATCGACCCGCTCGACCGGTTCCTCATGTGGATCGACGAACTGCAGGTGGGCGGGGCCTCGATGGCCCGGCTCCTGGGCGTGGCCAACGTCCCCGACGACCGCGTCCCCTCCTCCGCCCAGCCCGCCGGCGAGTCCCTGGAGGCATCCGGGGTGCGGTACGCCTACCGCGAGGGGCGCGACGTGCTGCACGGCGTCTCCCTGACCGTGCGGCCCGGGGAACGGCTGGCCATGGTGGGGCCCTCCGGGGCCGGCAAGTCCACGCTGGGACGGCTGCTGGCCGGGATCCACGGGCCACGCACCGGGTCGGTGACCGTGGGCGGGGTGCCACTGGTCGACCTGCCCCTCGACGAGTTGCGGGGGCACGTCGCGCTGGTGACCCAGGAACATCACGTGTTCAAGGGGTCGCTTCGGGACAACCTGCTCATCGCCCGGCCCGAGGCCGACGACCCGGCCGTGCTGAAGGCGCTGTCGGCGGTGGACTCCTTGGAGTGGGTGCTGGCGCTGCCCTCAGGACTGGACACCTCCGTAGGGTCCGGCGGGCTGGCGATCTCTCCCGCGCAGGCGCAGCAGCTCGCCCTTGCCCGGCTGGTGCTGGCCGACCCGCACACCCTGGTGCTCGACGAGGCCACCTCCCTCATCGACCCCCGGGCGGCCAGGCACCTGGAGCGATCCCTGGCCGCCGTACTGGCGGGGCGGACGGTGATCGCCATCGCCCACCGGCTCTATACGGCGCACGATGCCGATCGGGTGGCCGTGGTGGAGGACGGGCAGATCAGTGAGCTGGGGTCGCATGAGGAGCTGGTGGCCGAGGGCGGGTCGTACGCGGCCCTCTGGACAAGCTGGCACGGCACCCCAACCGGCCTGAGCCGGTAAGGCCCTCTTTCGTTTTGGGAGGGGGTTGGTGCTGTGGGGTGGTCAGCACTGGGTTTTCTTGGGAGGCAGCGTGCGGTCCGCGAAGTAGCGGTTGATGTGGTCGCGGGCGCAGGTGTTGGTGCCGTAGAGGGTGTGGCCTGGGCCGTCGTGGTGGATGGTGCTGCTGCCTGGCACGGTTGAGAGGGCGCGCTCTACCGCGTCCGACTCACCCCATGCGCCCGCGCCTAGGATGGGTGGGACGCCCTTGGGGAGGGCCGCCGGGGGGTTGGTGACCGGTACGGGCCAGCCGATGCAGTTGAGGGTGGCCGAGGCGAGCGAGTTGGCGGTGCCTGCGTTGGGGGCCACGGCGCGCAGGCGGTTGTAGGCGGCCGTCATCTCCTTGCGGGTGGCGAAGCGGGGCCAGTCGGTGCATTCCGTCACGCCGGTGGTCTGGTCGGGGTAGCGGGCGCCCCTGGCCGGTACGAAGTCGGAGGCGTCGCCCTTGCTCGCCCTACGGATCGCCTGGACCAGCTTGGGCCAGCCGGCTTCACCTTGGCGGGCCAGACCGAGGGCGAAGGACTGCAGATCGCGGGCCTTGTAGGCGATGTTGGCCGTCGTGGTGGGGATCGGTTTGCGGTCGGCCCTGGCGATCAGCGCCCGCCAGAGGCCGGGCACGTCCTCGCAGTCGTTGGTGTCGCACCAGGTGAAGAAGCGCCGCAGGAACTGCTCATTGCTCTTGGCCATCTCCTCCATCTCGCGCTGCCAGTCGGTGGCGTTGTGGTTCCACGTGCCGTCGAGGACCATCGTGCGGATCTGCCCGGGGAACAGGCGGGCGTAGGTCTGGCCGAAGAAACCCGCGTAGGAGGCGCCGTAGTAGTTGAGCTTGTCGTCGCCCAGGGCCTTCCTGATCGCCTCCATGTCTCTGGCGTGATCGGCCGAGCTCATGTTGGCGAACAGCTCGGGATCCTTGAGGCGGCACGCCTCGGCGTAACCGCGGTTGGTGTCGGAGAGGCGGCCGAAGTCGGCGTCGTTTTCGGGGGCGTCGGCGATGGGGACTCGGGTCCAGGCGCACTGCAGGCCCGTGCTGAGGCCCTGGAACTGCTCGCCGTAGCCGCGGGTGTCCCAGGTGACCATGTCCATGCGGTCGCGCAGTTTGGCCCACCAGGTGGGGAGGGACTGCGTCATGGCGATGCCGGGGGCGCCGGGACCGCCGTAGGCCACGAGAACCGAGCCCTCCGAGGTGCCGGTGGCTTTCAGGCGGCCCAACTTGAGGGTGATCTTGCGGCCGTCGGGTTTCTGCCAGTTGACCGGGACCTGGAGGTCGGCGCACTGCATGCCGATCTTGTCGTTGGGGCACGCCTGCCACTCCAGGGCGGAGGACGCCCCTGCCGAGTTGGTGCCGGTTCTTGAGCCTGCCTGGGCGGTGGTGGCCGAGGTGGCGGTGGTGGTCGTCGCGGTGGCGATTGGGGTGGCCTGTAGGCCGGCTCCTAGAAGGGTCAGGGTGATCGCGAGGGGCTTCAGCATGCGGTTCAGGATGGCGGAGCGGGTGGCTGGATCGCGTCGGACCAGGGTTTGGTTTTCGGGGGGTGAAGTCCTACCAGGGGCTGACAGACCAGGGATGGCCCAGGGATGGCACAAACCGGGATGAGGCAGCCCAGGAATGTGGCGGACCGGGGAATGGGCCGGTCTTGGTCTGTGGGTAATGGGGCAGCCTCGGGAGGGTGCAGGCGGCCTCCCGCAGTTGGCGGCGGGTCTCGGGGTAAGAGGACGGGCCTTGGGCGACGGCACGCTTCGGGTGGGACGGCGGTCTATGGAGTGAGGGTGCGCTCTTGGGGGCGGATGGCGGTTGTGGGTGAGGCGCGCGCTTGGGGTAGGGCGGTAGGTCGTGGGTGAGAGGCGGGCTCGCGGGGTGAGATGGCGGTCTCGGGTGAGGGGCGGACTCGCGTGAGGGCGCGCTTTCAGTAAGGGGGTCTCGCTCGGGTGAGGGTACGGCGGGGGACTTGTGTGAGGGTGCGGGCTCGGGTACGGCGGGGGACTCGTGTGAGGGTGCCGCGCTCGTACCGGCGCGTTCTTCCGTAAGGGCGTGCTTGCCCATCTGGGTACGCCCGCCCGTACGGGAGCGACCTCCCGTACGGGCCGGGGTGGCTCCCGGAGGGTGGTCAGCCCAGGGACTTCTTGAGGAAGTCCACCTGGAGGAGCAGCAGGTTCTCCGCCACCACCTCCTGCGGCGTCATGTGCGTCACCCCGGACAGCGGCAGCACACTGTGCTGACGACCGGCCGCCAGCAGGGCCGACGACAGGCGGAGGGTGTGGGCGGCCACCACGTTGTCGTCGGCCAGGCCGTGGATCAGCAGCAGCGGTCGTTCGAGCTTGACCGCGTCGCCGAACAGTGACGAGTTCTCGTACACCTCCGGCTGCGTACCCGGATCGCCCAGGTATCGCTCGGTGTAGCACGTGTCGTACAGGCGCCAGTCCGTCACCGGCGCCCCCGCCACGGCCGCGTGGAACACGTCCGGGCGGCGCAGCACCGCCAGGGCGGCCAGGAAGCCGCCGAAGGACCAGCCACGGATGGCCACCCGCGTCAGGTCGAGGTCGTCGGGGTACTGCTCGGCCACGCCCTGCAGCGCGTCGATCTGGTCCTCGAGCGCCGGGGTCGCCAGGTCGTTGAGCACGGCCCGCTCCCAGTCGGTGCCCCTGCCGGGGGTGCCCCGCCCGTCGGCCACGATGACGGCGAAGCCCTGCTCGGCGAACCACTGACTCTCCAGGTACGCCCCGCGCCGGTTGAGCACCCGCTGCGCGTGCGGCCCCCCGTACGGGTCCATGAGCACGGGCAGCCGTCCCGACCCCTGCTCGTACCACGAGGGCAGCACCACGGCGGTGGCCAGCTCGCGGCGCCCCGAACGGCCCAGCGAGACGCGCAGGTCGAGGCCGGGGCGCTCCGCGTACGAGGGGATCGGCACCGCCATGCCGTCACGTCGTACGACCGTGGTCGACACGCCCTCGGCGTCGAGGCTCTGCTCGCTCAGCACGCCGACCCCGCCCGACATCCGCCCCGAGAACACCCCGGAACGGGTCGAGACGGGCAGCAGCGAGTGCCCGTCCCAGGTCCACAGGTGGATCTCGGTCGGGTCGCCGCTCGCGCTGAACAGCACACTGTCGTGATCGACGTCGAGCACCGCCCGCACCTGGAGCGTCGGCGGAGTGACCGCCCGGTCGCCCACGAACAGCCGGTGCCCGCCCTCCGAGTCGGCCACCCAGACCAGCGACCCGTCGTCGAGGTGGGCGGGCACGCCGGTGACGATGTCGACCCAGGCCGGGTCGGTGTCCTCGCGCACCAGAGTGGACGTGCCCGTCGCCGGATCGACCCGGAACAGCCGCATCGTCTTCTGGTCGCGGGTCAGCGTCACGATCGACAGCGCGTGGGAGTCCCAAGCGGCCGTCGTGAGGTATTCCTCCTCGTACGGCACCGCCACCCGCGACCCGTCGAGCCCCAGCACGAACAGCTCGGTGACCGCGTTGGGCGTCCCGGCGGCCGGATAGCGCTGGGCCACGGCCGGGCGGTCGGGGTTGGCCGGGTCGGCGATGTGCCAGACGTCCACGGGAGCCTCGTCGGCCCGCTCCACCAGCAGCGCGTCGCTCGACGGCGCCCACCAGTAGCCGCGCATCCGGTCCATTTCCTCGGCCGCGATGAACTCCGCCAGCCCGTACGTCACCGTCTCCGACTCAGGCGTGGCCAGCGCGCGGTCGTCGCCCGTGGCCAGGTCCTGGACGCGAAGGGCGCCACCGGTGACGTAGGCGACATAACGCCCGTCGGGCGACAGACGCGGATCGATGACCGCACCCGGCGTGTCCAGCTCGCGTGCCTGCCCGCTCGCCAGCTCGACCACGAAGAGCGCGCCGGACAGCGCGAAGCAGGCCCAGGTCGCGGACGAGTCGGTCGCGTAGGCCACCACGCCGCCCGCCGCCTCGCGGCTGCGCTCGCGCCTGGCCCGCTCCTCCGGCGGCAGGTGCTCCTCCTCATCGCCCTGGAGCGTGCGCGGGTCGACCACCAGGCGCTCGACATGGGTCTCCGTGTCGAGCTCCCACATGCAGGTCACCGGATCGGTGCCCGACTTCGTCCGCAGGAAGACCACCCGGCCGCCGTCGGGGGAGATCGTGAACCCCCTGGGCACCCCGAGGGTGAACCGGCGGGTCCGGGCAGACAGACGCGGGAAGCTCTCACTCATGGGGTCAATCCTGCCAGGAACACGCCATTGTTACGCTCGTGGTCATGACTGATCGACGGCTTCTGCTCGTGCACGCCCATCCGGACGACGAGTCGATCGGCACCGGCGCGACCATGGCCAAATACGTCGCCGAGGGTGCCCACGTCACGCTCGTGACCTGCACACTCGGCGAGGAGGGAGAGGTCATCCCCAGCGACCTCGCCCACCTGGCCGCCGATCAGGACGACGCGCTGGGCCCGTACCGGATCGGCGAGCTCGCCGCCGCCTGCCAGGCGCTCGGCGTCGAGGATCACCGCTTCCTCGGCGAGCCGGGGCGCTGGCGTGATTCGGGCATGATGGGCGTCGCGTCCAACGACCACCCGAAGGCGTTCTGGCGCGCCGACCTCGACGAGGCGGCGGGCGAGCTGGTCAAGGTCATCCGCCAGGTACGCCCCCAGGTCCTCGTCACGTACGACGACAACGGCTTCTACGGCCACCCCGACCACATCCAGGCCCACCGGGTTTCGCGCAGAGCGTTCGAGCTGGCCGCGAAACCCGACTTCGGCGAGGGCGAGCCCTGGCAGATCGCGAAGTTCTACCACACGGCGATGGCCAAGTCCGTCATGCGCCGCGCGGACGAGGCTATGCGCGCGGCCGACATCGACTTCGTCACCGAGAACGTCGACGACATGGGCTTCGGCAGCGAGGACGAAGAGATCACCACCGAGATCGACGCCCGCCCCTGGATCGGCAACAAGATGGAGGCCATGCGCGCCCACGCCACCCAGATCAGCGTCGACGACCCCTGGTTCGCCCTGTCGAACAACATCGGCCAGGAGGTGCTGGGCGTCGAGCACTACACGCTGGCCATCGGCGTGCCCGGTCCTCCCGTGCCCGGCCCTCCCATCGAGGCCGGGGGCCTGGGCGAACCGCACAACCGCGAGAACGATCTCTTCTCGGGCATCCACTAACCTCATTCGACATGGAACATCGCAGCCAGGCCGAGTCGGCGCTGGGCGGGGCCGCGTACGGCATGCTGTTCGTGCTGGGAGTCGTCATGGCGGTCGTGGGCGGGTTCACGCATCCCGCCTGGCAGCCCGGTCCGGTGCCCCTCATCGGCCAGCTCCCGGTCTCGGCGGTCGCCTGGGTGCTGGCGTTGTTCGGGGTGTGCCTGGGCGCGGGCAAGCTGATGCGCGCGCGGCTCGGAGCCATGGCGACGGCGATCGGCTGGCTGCTGGTGACGATGCCGTTCACGCTGGAGCTGGGGTCGGGCGACCTCGTGATCGCCCAGGGGGCGGCAGGCTACATCTACCTGTACGGGGGCCTCGTGGCACTTGTGGCGGCCTACCTGCTTTCGCCCTCGTCGGGCGGAGGGTCATGGTTGATGCACGGATATCCCCCGAAGAACCCGACGTAGAGTCACAAAGTAGTAGAGGCATAAAGTAACTTCGTGCATTCCATAGAGCGGCACGTGGACCCGGGGAGCTATCGCAAGGTCGTCGGCCGTTTCGCCACCGGAGTCGCGATCGTCACCACCAGGATGGGCGACGTCGATCACGCGATGACGGTGAACTCCTTCACCTCCGTCTCCCTCGACCCCCTGCTCGTGCTGTTCTGCGCGGAGAAGGTGGCCAGGTTCCACGACGCGGTGATGGAGGCCGGGGTGTGGGGGGTTTCGATACTGCCCGCCTCGATGGAGGGCGCCTCGCGGTTCTTCGCCCACCGGGGGCGGCCGCTGAACGGGCAACTCGCGCGGTGGCCGCACCATCGGGGGGAGTCGGGGGTGGCGCTGTTCGACGGGGCGATCGCGACGGTGGAGTGCGCCACCACGGCCGTGCACGACGGTGGGGACCACTCGATCGTGGTGGGCGAGGTAACTGCCCTGGACACACCCTCCGACGGGCCACCGCTGATCTACCACGAGGGCCAATACAAGACCCTTTGACGCAGCCCCGGGCGCGGCGGGCCATTCCGAGAGGGCGAGGCCGGTGGGTAGGCGCTTGGTCTCTCCAGACGGGCCGGCCTGGCGGGCGAGCAGGTCTCTCCAGGTGGACGGCCCTGGTGGGTCGCGGGGCCTCTCCGAACGGGCGGCCCTGGCGGGTGAGAAGGATCTCTCAGCCGACCGTGCGTGCTCACCTAGGTAAGGCGGGCTCTCCACCGCCGAGTCGCTTCGATCAGCGGCGTCCTTCAAGGGACGGGCGCCTTCTCAAGGGGCAGGCTCTGCAACGGGCGCGGCTCGCGACGGGTAGGGCTTCGTAACGGGTGCGGCTCGCAACGGGGTACGGCTCCGCAAAAGGTGCGACTCCTTGAGGGGTGCGGCCTTCTTTTGGAGGCTTCTCCAGCGGGGCAGAGCGCGTCCGATAGGTGGGGGACTCGGCCCAGGTAAGCCTCGTGAAGCGGGCCAGGCGCGTGGTGGCCTGGCCCGGATCACGTTCGTCGCGTCCCGGTTGGTCTTACTGGGTGGGAGCGCTGATCGACTCCGACGGCGTGGCCGTGGTGGTGTCGGTCGGGGTCGCGGTCGGGGTCTCCGTAGGTGTTTCCGTGGGGGTGTCGGGCGGAGGCTCCGATGACGGCGGCGGACACGTGGGGATCTCCGTCGGGCTCACCGTGGGAGACACGGTGTCCGTCGGGGTGACGGTCGGCGTGACGGTCGGTGGTGTCACGGTCGGGGTTTCGGTGGGAGTGCTGGTCGGGGTCACGGTTGGGGTGACGGTGTCCGACGGGGTGGGGGTCGGCGTCTCGGACGGTGGCGCCGTGTCCGTAACGGTCGGGGACACGGAGTCGGTCGGGGAGACGGAGCCCGTGGGTTCCTCGGAGGGAGGAATCGTGTCCGTCGGCTCGACGTACGGCTGACAGGTGAACGTCTCAGTGACCGTCGGGCCGGGTTCGGTGACCGTGACCGTGGGACCTGGTTCGGTGACGGTGACCGTCTCTCTCACGGTGACGGTCGGCAGGGGCGCCATGCTGACACCGGCCTGCCCTCTCTTCCTGTAAGTACCGGAGCCCAGTCTCGTCGTGGACTTCGCCTGACCGTTGACGACCGTGATGTCCGTGCTCGCGGTCTTACAGGTTCTCCTCTTGCACACCTTCTGTGTGACGTTGAAGAGTGCCGCTCCCTCGTACGTGACGGACACGTTCAGGTATGAGGCGCCTCTTCTCTTGACCACCTGTGTCTTGGCGGTGTACTCCCCGTTCGTGGGGGTCGCCGACGGACTCGGCGAGCCTGAGGGATCCGCTGGTGGTGACGTGGACGGGTCGGCGGCTAACGCCACCCGTGCGTTGAGAGGAGAGCCAGTGATGGGTAGGGAATCGGTCGCTGACGTCTGGGTGATCGCAACTCCGCCGGCTCCTGCCAGTGCGACGGTGCCGAGCAGCGCGCCCAGGATGGAGAATCTCATAATCCTGCTCTTGTGGGAGATTTCAGGACGGGGATCATTATTCCGACTTGTCAAGATTGGTCAAGACTGAGACGCATGGACAGGCGCTTCCGGTTCCGGCGTGCGGCGAACTACATCAATCTCTCCACGCCGCTCGGTCTGCTGATCTCGATGGTCGGTGGTGCGGCCAGGCGACCCGGCCCCGACGGGCTCATCCTGGCCTTCGGCTACCGCTACCGCTTCCCCATCGCGGGGGCGTTCACGGTCGGAAATGTCGTCCTGACCAGGCGAGACTCGCTGGAGGAGCAGCTCATCCGCCACGAAGGGAGACATGCCACGCAGTGGGCCTGGTGCGTCGGGCTGCCCATGGTGCCGCTCTATCTGCTGGCCATGCTTCTCTCCGTGGTCGTCTGTGGTCACCAGGCTTCGTACAACATCTTCGAACGTCTCGCCGACCTGGATGACGGCGGCTACCCTCGCAAGGCGCTGTGGTGGAGAAGATCAAAAAGGGCCGGTTGACAACCGCATGTAAATTTCACACGCGCTGTGTCACCTTGTGAGGGCCGCGCCGCCGCCGGTCCTTGATCCAACCGAGGGCCAGGACGGCGATGGCCAAGCCCGAGATGGCGCCCGCGCAGAGGATCGACGCGGTGGACGGAGACACGGGGGTGACGCCCGCGACGGCCAGGGCGGAGACGGCCGTGGCCACGGTCACGTAGATCCACGTCGCCAGGCGCACCAGCCGGAGGCGCGCTTCCTCCGGGTGCGAGGTGCGGGTGAGCAGCCACGCCAGGGCCGGTAAGAGGAGGACGCCGTGCATGAACACCGCATGGGCGGGTTTCAGCGCCGTGGCCACCGTGTACGCCAGCCGCTGGTCGCCCGTCACCACCTCCACCACCCCACGGGCGATCATGATGCCGCCGAACACCATGGCGGCCAGGAGCGTGGCGAAGCCGGCCCGCACGGCCAGGCGCATGCTCGGCGCCAGACCCGGCCCGGGACGGAACACGGCGATGGTCATGGTGACGGCGATGGCGATGAGCACGACGCCGCCCGCCGCCAGCGTCCGCGCGACGGCCGTGTCGAACGCGGTCTCCATGTTGAAGTGCGAAGGCACGCTTCGCCACGCCTGCACGGTGATGAGCGTCACCTCCACCGTGGACGCGACCGCGAACGCGCCGATCAGGTAGGGCCCGGCACGCAGCCGCAGGAATCGTGAGACCCAGGTCAGGGTCAGCACGCTCAGCCCGAACGACACGCCGAACGTGAACGGCTTGCGCCACGACACCGCGCCCTCCCACGGGCCGCCGTCCACGACGAACACACCCAGGTGAACGAGGCCCGCGAGCACGAGCAGGGCACCGATGAGGTAGCAGAGGCGAGGCATGGCGCCATGCTGGCAGCCGGGCGGGGCCGGGCGCGTCGGACCAGGGGCTGGATCTCGACTACGACGACGGTTGTACGTTCGGGGCGATGGTCTGAGGCAGCGACGGTGGGGCGGATTGAGGCAACGATGGCGGGGCAGCCTGGCCGGCGACAGCGGGGCGGGCTGAGGCAACGAACGCCGTACGTGCGGGGTGATGGGCTGGGGTCAGGTCGGCCGTACGTTCGAGGTCGGCCGTGCGTACGGCGTGATGGTCTGACGTGATGATGGTCGTGGGGTCAGGGGGAGAGTTCGAGTAGGTGGGTCGCGGCTTTTTTGATCGACTCCGGCTTGGAGTACATCGGCAGCAGATCCCCCTTCGCCCACGCCTCCGCCTGGTCCCAGTAGTTGGTGTGGAAGGCGTGCCCCGAAGCGCCCGTCAGGTTGATCCAGCGGGACTTGTCCAGGTCGGACAGGTCGATGACCATGCGCATCGAGGGTACGGCGGTGATCCCGTACCCCCTCTGGACGTTCCAGCCCGTGGCGTTCACCGCGTCCTTGCCGCCGGGCACGCCGAGCGGCCCGCGGTTGAACAGCGCCTCGATCGGCCAGATACCGGAGGTCCCCAGCGTGCCGTTGACCAGCTCCAGCCGGTGCAGGTCGCCCCAGCGCCATGACTTGACGTCCTCGCCGAGCGCTTCGGCCAGCTCCTGGTGGGCCGAGGCCATCGCCTGGCGGAGGATGTCGTCGCGGGTCTCGGTGAGGTTCTTGGTGGTGACGTCATCCCAGAAGGGGTCGTCCGGGAGGTTGAGGAGCCCCCTGATGACCTCGTACCAGCGGTCGCCTCCGGCGGGCCTGGCCGCCTCCGGCAGGTCGTCGTCGAACGTCAGCTTGAGCACCTGCCGCCACACCGCGTTGAAGTAGGCGGCGGCGGCCGAGTCGAGGCCCTGCTTGCGGTCCCACGTCTTCAGCAACTGCCTGGCCTCGCCGGCGGGACCGGCCAGGTCCACCGCCATCAGGGCCGGGACCAGCGTCTCCGCGAAACCGTTGTGGGTGTCCTGCTGGATCCTCGCCATGGTCGCCGCGTCGATCGGGCCCTTCTTGATCGCCTCCTTGATGAGGTCGCGGATGCGCTCGGAGCGGTAGCCCTGCGCCCAGTCCGCGGTCAGCAGGGGTTTGTACCGCTTGGGGTCGATGACGGCGTTGTTGGCGGTGACGATGAAACCGTCGGCCGGGTCCTGCACGGAAGGGAGCTGGTCGTACGGGATGGGGGCGGTCTTCCAGTCGTACTCGCCCGTCCAGCCGGGCACCGGCCAGGTGCCGTCGCCCTTCTCGCGTACGGGGATGCGCCCCGGTGCCTGGTAGCCGATCCTGCCCGCCGTGTCGGCGTACACGAGGTTCTGGGCGGGCACCTCGAACAGCGAGGCGGCCGCCTTGAACTCCTCCCAGTCGCCCGCCTTGTTCAGCGCGAAGATGGCGTCCACCGTCCGGCCGGGCGTCAGCGCCGTCCACTGCAGCGCCACGGCGTTGGCCTCGCCGCTGGGACGGGCGTCCGCCATCACCTCGTTGATCAGTGGTCCGTGCCGCGTGCTCTTGACCGTGATCGTGACGGGGGCGCCCCCGGCCACCTTGATCTGCTCTTTCCTGGTCTCCAGCTTGAGCCGCTGGCCCCTGTACAGGTACGTGTCCCCCTCCACCTGCTCAAGGAAGAGGTCGGCCACGTCGGGCCCCAGGTTCGTGAAGCCCCACGAGATCTTGTCCGTGTGCCCGATGATCACGCCGGGGACGCCGGAGAACGTGTAGCCGGTGACGTCGTACTGGCAGTCTTCGGTGATCTTCCGGCAGTGCAGCCCGGCCTGGTACCAGACGGACGGCAACTGCGGCGACAGGTGCGGGTCGTTGGCCAGGAGGGGTTTGCCGCTGGCGGTGTACTCGCCGGAGATCACCCAGGAGTTCGACCCGATGCCCTCGCGGTCCGCGGCGCTCATCGTGCTCGGTACGGAGTCCAGCGTCCTGGCCGCCTGCGTGAACACCCGGTTCGAGCGAACCCTCGGCACCGCGCGCTGGTCGAAGCGGTCCTGCTCGACGGCGCCCTCGTTGACGATCGGCGTGTGGCGGTCGAACGGGTAGCCGGGGTAGAGCTGCTCGACGCGCTCCCTGGGGAGCTTGGTCAGCGCGAGCGCGCGGTCGATCTCGTCCTCCATGTTGGACCGCAGGTCCCAGGCCATGGCCTTGAGCCAGGCCACGGAGTCGACCGTGGTCCACTTCTCCGGGGTGTACTCGCCGTTCTGGATCTTGAGTACGGAGTATTCGAGGCTGCGGTCGGAGGCGTTCGGGTTGGCGCTGAGCCAGGCGTTGACGCCCTTGGCGTACGCGTTGAGGTAGCCCTGGGTCTGCTGGGCCAGCTCGGGCAGCTCCTGTTCGGCGACCTTGCGCCAGCCCATGGTCCTGAGCGCCTTGTCCTGGTCGAGCGTGGCCCGGCCGTACAGCTCGGAGAGGCGGCCGGAGGTCAGGTGGCGGCGGAAGTCCATCTCGTAGAAGCGGTCCTGGGCGTGGACGAAGCCCTGGGCCATGAAGAGGTCCGCGGAGTTGTCAGCGTAGATGTGCGGGATTCCTGATTTATCACGATAAATCTCCACACTTCCGGTTAAGCCGGGCAGGCGTAACGATCCCTCCAGCTGCGGGAACGACTTGCGCACCGTGTAGACGAGGACCCCGGCCAGTACGAGGGCCAGGGCGAGGAGCACGGTCAACACCCGAGCGAACCACCGCAACGGCCACGGCATCCACGCGTAAGGCCTCACCGACACCTCCTCTTTGCGAATTCGCCGCATCAAGTTTGGCAGTTCGCGATCACTCCTCCGGCCGCCTTCAACACTGCCGGAAAGGACATTCGGGACGGTCGTCACAGGGGAGAACGAAGGGCTCACAACCCGCGCCCGCCGCCCGCCCTGAGGGCGGGCCGCGCCATGGGGGAGCGTCTCGCGGCGATCGGCACATGTTCGGTGAGGGGCGGGGTCGAGGGCATGCGGGAGCTTACAGAGGTGCCTTGCGGGGTGTACGAAGGCGGCTCTCACGAGTGCATATGTGTGCCCGGGGATGCGCGAAGGTGGCATGCGGAGGCGTGGAAAAGAGGTGAGCGAAGAGGGCGAAGGCGAGTGCAGGAAGGGGATGGGCGCGTGGAGGGAGGGGGCGAGGCGCGGCTGAGAGGGCGTCAGAGGCCATGAAGGGCGGTGGGCGCGGGCGTACAAAGGGTCCGCGCCCACCATCGGCGGCTCGCGCCACTCAGGGCGTCGCGTCGAGACTCAGCCAGGCTTCACGCCGGAGAGTCCGGTAAAGAGCGTCGCGACCGCAGGCGTGCCGCACGCCACAGTCCGGCAGAGCGTCGCGACTCAGGCGGGCCTGACGCCAGGGTCCGGCAGGGCGTCACGTCGGGGTGGGGCGGGGGCCTGACGTCAGACCTCGGCCCGACCCTCACGTCAAGCCCAGGTCTGACCCTCGGACGTGTCCGAGACCCGCACCCCCATCTCGGCCAGCTCGTCCCGCAGCCGGTCCGCGGCCTCCCAGTCCTTCGCGTCCCTGGCCCGCGCCCGCGCCTCCAGCAGTTCCCCGGCCCCGGCCGGCAGCACCCGCGCCTTGCCGATGTCCGCCGACAGGTCCAGCCCCAGCACCTGATCCAGGTGCAGGAACGTCTCGAACTTGGCCCCCGGCGCCACCGACTCGTCCCGCTCGAGCTCCCGCAGGATCCGCAGCGCCGCCGGCGTGTCCAGGTCGTCGTCGAACGCCGACTCCACCCGCTCGGCGTACGCGGTGGCCATGGGCGCGCTGATCGACTCCGACCACTCGGCCACCCGTGTCCGCCACCTCCGCACCGTGCGGTCGGCGGCCTTCAGCGTGTCCCACGTCAGGTTCAGTTGCTGCCGGTAGCGATGCTCCAGGAACGCCATCCGTACCGCCAGCGGATCGAGCCCGGCCGCCACCACGTCGGACAGCAGCACCACGTTCCCGGTCGACTTGGCCATCTTGCGCCCGTCGAACAGCAGGTGCTCCCCGTGCACCCAGTGGCGCACCACCTCGTGCCCGGCCGCCGAGTCGGACTGCGCCCGCTCGTCCTCGTGGTGCGGGAACCGCAGGTCGATCCCGCCGATGTGCAGCTCGAAGCTCGACCCGAGGAAGCGCAGCGACATGGCCGAGCACTCCACGTGCCACCCGGGAAAGCCCCGCCCCCACGGCGTGTCCCAGGTCAGCTCACCCTCCGAGGAGGGCTTCCACAGGGCCCAGTCGGCGTGGAAGCGCTTGCGGGGATCGACCGCGTCGATGCGGTGGGCGGGCTTGAGCGCGTCGAGACGGTTCCCGGAGATCTCGCCGTAGGTGGGGAACGTTCGTGCGTCGAAGAACACCGACCCGTCGGGCACCGCGTACGCGTGCCCCTTCTCGATCAGCTTGGCGATCAGCTCCACCATCAGGTCGATGCTCTCGCTCGCCCGGGGCGTGTGCTCAGGCGGGCGCAGGTTGAGCGCGGCCGTGTCGCTCCTGAAGGAGCTCTCGTAGAAGCGCGCCAGCTCCAGCGGCGAGCGCCCCTCGGCCCGCGCCTGCGCCAGGACCTTGTCCTCACCCTCGTGGGAAACCGCCTGGCGGGAAGCAGCCTCGCCGGAAGCCACGTCGCCGAGAGCGGCCTCCCCGGAGGGGTCCTCGATGAGATGGCCGACGTCGGTGATGTTCTGACACGCCACGACACGCACCCGCCGCCGCTCCAGGACCCGTCTGATCAGGTCGGACAGCAGGTAGGTGCGCAGATTGCCCACATGCGCGTGGCGATAGACCGTCGGCCCGCACGTGTACATCCGCAGCGCCCGCCCGGCGGCGATCTCCTCGACCTGCCGGGTACGCGTGTCGTAGATCCGCAACATCTCCCGAGCTTAGCCCGGCGTCATCCGCCCAGGAAACCGAGGATGTCCCTGTCGCCGCGCTCGCGCAGCCTGCCGAGAACCTCCTCGCGCGTCGCCGTGTCGGGGAGCCCGATCCTGGCCCCGATCAGCCGCAACCCCTCCATCTCCGAGCTGACCGGAGCGGTGTAGCCGAACAGGTAGAGCGCCCGGTTGATGGGCGGCATCCCGACGGGCGCGGCGGGCAGGTAGCGGGTCAGCAGCTCGCCCCCGTCCGACACGGTCAGGAAGACGTGGTCGCCCTCGTTCGCCTTGTACTCCGCCAGCACGTTCCTGATCGACCCCATGGTGGGCTGGTTGTGCCAGCTGATCACCACGTCGCCGGACGGCGCGGAGGCGGTGAGCTGCCCGCCGGGCGCCATCCCCAGGTACGCCGCGAACCCTGTCGGCAGCGGCGACCCGGACCCGCGCAGGTGCTCGGCGTTGACGTCCACCCGGTGCCACCAGCGCCCGTCGCGCGAGCGGAAGCTGCGCCGGGTCTCCGAGACGTCCTTACGCGGCTGGTACGGCTCCGCCTCCCCACCGGGCGCGGTGCCCGCCACCCGGATCCACCCCCGCTGGGTCCGCTCGAACCCCGGCCCGCCCGAGTACGCGCGTACGGAGCTCTCGCTCACGTCGTAGCGGGCGGTCAGGTTCGTCACGATCGTGCTCACCGACGCCTCGCCGCCGGCCCGCTCGATCTCCCTGGCGATCATCTCCCTGATCCCCAGGTATTCGTCCCCGCCCCACCTGGTCAGGCCGTACTTGTTCCGGTCGACCCGGCGGAAGCGCTCGTCGGCGGTGAGCTGGTTGCGGATGCCGACCAGGCTGTAGTCCTCGCCGATGCGCTCCTGGATCTCCTCCGGCGTCAGCGGCGCTCCCTCCACCGCCAGCACCGCCTCGGCCTTCTCGTTGATGCTGCGCGGCCACGGCACCACGTGCTGGCCCAGCAGGCGCAGTTGCGGGACGGCCAGGATCCACCGCTCCGCGACGTCCTCGCGCACCCCGAGCTGGGCCACCATGGACACCGCCTCACCGAGCGGGCGCGGCCCGTCGGCGAAGAGCTGGCGCGTCTTCTCCCTCAGGTCGTCGGCCCCGCCCGCCACCAGCCAGCCGTCGGACTGCTCGTAGCCGGTCAGCAGCGTGCGTACGAACCGCCATGCCGGGATCCCCAGCGAGCGCAGGTCGGCCCGGTGCCACGGCACGGCGGCCTGCAGGTCGTCGGCCGGCACCGCGGAGCCCAGCCGCCCGCGCAGCCAGGCGACGTGCGCCACCAGCGGGGCCGCGTCCGGCTTGCCGAGCCAGGCCTCCACGTGCTCGCGCAGGTCGCGCTCGATCTGGCGGATCCGCTCCCGCGTCACCGAGAAGCGCTGCGCCAGCTCGTCCAGCGTGGCCCGCTGCGCCGCGTACAGCCGGTCGCGGGCGATGGCCCGCTGCCGGTCGTCCAGGGCGCCGAACAGTTCGTCGATCAGGTCGGGCAGCGGCTTGTCCGGCCGGGACGGCGCGGGAACCGCCTCGGGCGCGGGCTCGAACAGCCGTTCGAACACGCCGATGAACAGCTTCTGCACCACGTCCTTGCCCAGCGTCTCCGGCGTCCGCTCCGCCTCGGCGGGGTCGGAGAAGCGCAACAGCGGCAGGATGTCGCCCAGCATGAGATGACCCCAGGAGGCCACGGCCAGGTCGGCGAGGTGGCCCGCCACGGTCTGCGCCCCCACGATGCCGCACGCGCGGTCGAGGGGGATCGCCTGCCACCAGGCCTCGGGCAGCTGGGGCTCCTCCACGATCGGCGCTATCAGACCAGGGGAGGTCCAGCGCAGGGGTGGCGCGAGGTCGCTCAGGCTGAGGTTCATTGAGGTCCAACCGGCAAAGGGAAGATATCCGCAGTTCAGACTATGTGATCAGAGGGGTAAAAACGGGCTGCCTCTTCCGGAATGGGAGATATAGAGCATCGAGCGGGCACGGGTGCAGGCGACGAACAGTATGCTCCGTTCGCGCTGCAGGGCACGAGCCCGGTCGTACGGATCCTCCGGCGGCGGCTCGGGCACCACGCCCTCCGCGACGCCGACGAGGGCCACCCGCTCGAACTCGTGTCCCTTGAGATGCTGGAAGGTCGAGGCCCGTACGTCCAGGCCGTCGATCGCCTTCCTGGCCGCCCGCACGAGCCGCGGCGTACGCGCGCCGACCGCGATCTCCCCGGCCGGCACACCGTCCGCCAGCCACGACTCGACCATGGCGCGCAGCCCGGCCAGCTCGGCCTCCGGGGTGTCGTACATCCTGACGATCGGCCGCTCGCCGTTGTGCGTGGCGGTGAAGCCGTACATGTCGGTGGCGCCCTTGACCAGGCCGGTCGAGGGGCCGCCGCCGCGGAGCCGGACGACGAAGGAGAGCAGTTCCTGGGGCAGGCGGTAGGAGAGCTTGAGCGTGTGCTGCGCGGCGGGGATCCCGATCGCGCCGAGCGCCACCCGCGTGTCGGTGACCCGCTGGTGCGGATCGCCGACGATGAACAGGTCGTCGCGCGCGTGCGGCGCCGCCGCCCGCAGCAGCCGCCACTGCGCCGTGCTGATGTCCTGAGCCTCGTCCACAACGATGTGACGGTACGGCTTGTGCGCCGGATCCACGTCGTCGAGCAGATCACCTGTGGCGATCGACAGCAACCTCAGCGCCTCGTCGGTCAGCTCGGCCAGCGAGCGCGCCCCGGGCCCGACCAGGGCGGGCCGGCGGCCCTCCGCGTCGGCCACGATGCGCAGGGCCAGGCGCTCGGGGTTGTCCACCTCGACCCGCTTGCGGATCACCTCGTCCTCGATCAGCAGGTCCAGCTTCGCCGACAGCTCCTCGGCCAGCCCCTGCGAGAACGTCACCAGCAGCACGGGCCCGGCGCCGCGCGTGGCCAGGTGGGCGGCCCGGTGCAGGGCGATGACGGTCTTGCCGGTGCCCGCGCCGCCCACGACCAGCGCCGGGTGCTCGAAACGGGCCGCCCTGGCCAGCCGGTGCTGGGGCGGGTGCAGGAACACGCACCACTGGGGCGCCTCCAGCACCCGGTCGAGCGCCACCTTGTCGGGGACGAACACCGCCCGGTCGGGGCTGCGCCGCAGCGCCGCGTACAGGTCCTCGGGGTCGATCGGCCCGCTCTCCTCGTCGGAGGAGCGCCAGGCGTCCAGCTCCCGCCACGCCTCCGCCAGCGTGCCGCCACGGGCCAGCACGGCGAGCGGGACGTACTGGGTGGGCGGCAGCAGCGGTTCGAGCGCCGCCACGTCCGCCTCGGTCGTGATCAGCCGGAACAGCGGCAGCGCGTGCGCGTCCAGGCCGAGCCCCAGCAGGTCGCCGTCGCAGATCGGGTCGAACAGCCGCGTGGACCCGGCGGACCTGCGTAATGCCGGCTCGACCCGTTCGAGGGCCTCGGCGTCCCACTCCTCGACGACGCCGATCACGGGGTTGACGCCGTAACGGTGGCGGCGGCCGTACGACCAGGCCTCCGGGTCGGGCAGCACCGCGTGCAGCCAGTAGACGTCCCGCTGGCGCACCACCACCCCACGATGGCCCGGCGCCAGGCGCAGGGTCGCGACCCTCGGGTCCCTGGCGCCCCTGACCCTCTCGGGGTGCGGGGCGCCGGACACGTTCAGCAGGAATCGGCGCAGCGCGACCACGGCGTCCCTGCGCACCGGCTGGTCCAGTGCGCTGAGCTCCCTGGGAAACTCAGGGCCGATCGCGAGCCGCGGCACGGGGGCTCAGTCCAAGAGTTCGAGCAGATCGCGGTCCCCGCGTTCGCGGAGCCTGTCGAGCAGTTCCGGCAGGACCACGGGGCCCGTCATGCCCACCCTCGTGGCGATCACCCTGGCCGCCTGGTCTCGGGTGCCCCCAGGGGCCGTGTACCCGACGAGGCGCAGCGCCTTGGTGATCTTCTCGGCGCCCTGGGCGGCGACCGGGAGGTGCCTGGCCCGCAGCACGCCCTCGTCGGACAGCGTCAGGAACAGGTGACCGCCCTCTCTGGCGCCCACGTCCATGAGGAGGCGCTCGATGGACTCGAGCACCGGTCTGCCGTGCCAGGTCATGGTCAGCTCGCCCGCGGCGCTCCTGACCGTCCTGCTCTCGCTCGGCGCCAGCCCCAGGTACGACGCGAACCCCGTCGGCAACGCGCACTCACCTCCGGCGAGCTGCTCGGCGGTCACGTCGATGCGCAGCCACCACCGGCCGTCGGGCTGACGGAAGCAGCGCCTGGTCTGGGAGACGTCCTTGGGCGGCTGATCCTCCTGCTCCTCCTCGACCTGCCCGCCGTTCAGCTCATTGAGCGGCGGGGCGACCGGCGTGAACGCCTGGAACTGCGGCGGCCCCGGCGGGGGCACCAGCTCCACCGGCCCGAACGCCGACTGCGGCACCTCCACCGGCTGCTGCTGCGCCTGGACAGGCTCGGCCTGCGGCGGCGGGGCCAGCGTGGCCAGCACGAACTGCCAGGCCGGCACCTCCAGCGCGCGGATCTCCACGTTGTGCCAGTCGGCCGCGCCGATGAGCTGCTCCTTGGGAGCGGCCGGGCCCAGCGTCCTGACCAGCTCGTCCAGATGCGCCCGGTACGGGGCCGCCTCCTCGCTGGCCAGCCAGTGGTCGAGACGGGTACGCAGCTCGTCCTCGGTGGCGGCGATCTCGGCCGGGGGGACGGCGAAGAGCTTGGCGAGCTGGTCGACCGCCGAGGGCTCGTCGGTGAAGACCCGGTTCTGCGCCACGGCCCAGCTCTTGTCGTCGAGCCCGGCGAACGCGGCCTCGATGAGCTCGGGCAGCTCCTGCCCCTCGCCATCGCCCCGCCCGTTCATCCCGGGGTCGGCGGCGACGGGCTCGGCGATCTCGGCACCGGCATCCGCCTCGGCGACGGGCTCGGCCGCGTGCTCCTGCTCGGAGACCGGCGCCTCGGCGTCGTCGCGCTCGAAGACGTCGGCTTGCTCGAAGACGTCGGCCTGCTCGAACGCGCCCGCACGCTCGGCGGCGTCCGCACGCTCCACGAGGTCGCCTTGCTGGTCCGCGAGGTCGCCTTGCTGGTCCGCGAGGTCGGCCTGCTGGTGGGCGGCGCTCTCCTGCTCCCAGGCCGCCTCCCGCTCCTCGACGCCCGGCGTCCCGGCGGCCTCCTCCTCGGGCCGCTCGGACTGCTCAGGCTCCTCGGGCCGCTCGGACTGCTCGGCTTCCTCAGCCTGCGCGGCCTCCAGAGCGACCGCCTCCTCGGCCGCCGGCTCCGGCTCGGGATCCTCGGCCGCGTCCAGCACAGGCACGGACTCAGGCTCAGGCTCAGGGCCCTCATCCGAGACCGGCTCGGCGTCCGCGTCCACCACCCGCTCGGCCTCGTCGGGCGCACCCTCCTGAAGGGCAGCATCCTCCTGATGGACGACCGGATGGACAACCGGATGGACGACGTCCTCATCCTCGACGCGAACCAGCCCGATGGACGGGAACTGGGCCACGATCCCGGGCGCGGGGATCGGTGCGGGGATCGGTGAGGGGATCTCGGAGAGCCGCTCGTGCTCCTCCTCGGCCACCCGTCCCCCGACGACCGCCTCGGCCGCCTTGGCCAGGTGCCCGGCCGGCTGCTCGGGGCCGTCGAGCACGTCCCCGGCGGCGAACGGCTCGTGCCCGGCCTGCTCGTAGGCGGCCGGCTGCTCCTGGCGGGCGTGGTCATGGGCCGCCTGCTCGTGCGCGGCCTGCTCGTGGGCGAAGGGCTCGTGCGCCAGAGGCTCCTGCGCGGCCCGCCCGGCCGCGTCGGACCCGGCCGCGTCCCGCCCCGCCGCGTCCCGCCCCGCCGCGTCCCGTCCCGCCGAGTCCCGCCCGGCCGTGTCTCGCCCGGGGAGGGCGATCCCGGCCAGGTGCGGGTGCGCGAGACGGACCAGGATGGCCGAGAACAGCGTGTTCAGCACCGGCCGTGCCTGGATGAAGGGCTGGTCCACCAGCTCCCTGCTGGTCAGCGCCAGCAGCCCGGCCCACGAGCCGGCCCGGTCGAGGGCGATCGCGACGGCGGGCTCGTCGGCGTCGTCCGGGTCCAGCACGTACAGCGCCGGCAGGACGTCGCCCACCGCCGCCGCGGGCCAGTGCTCCAGGGCGATCTCCGTCAGCAGCTCACCCAGCGAGTCGGGGCCGATCGCCGCGAGGACCCGCGGTATCGGCAGACTGCGCCACCATGCGTCCGGCAAGTCCGGCTGCCCGGTGAGTAGCGTGATCGTCGACGCGTCGCTCCACCTCAACGGTGGTACGAGGTCGCTCAGGCAGAAGTTCATCCCGTTCCGTTCACCAGCCCCTCACGCCGCCGCAGCGGTGCAGCCATAATCTCGCCGCCCACGGAACAGACCATAGTCCGGCAAAACAGCCCTACGCATCCCGCACGACGCATCAACGCCGAACAGCGGCAAAGCGTAGACGCACGTAGTCGGCCATCCAGCCAGTCTCCCTGCGAAGTGCGGGCGCGGCCAGTTCGTTGACGCGACGGAGCAGGGGCTCCACGATCTCCGGCGGAAGCCCTTCGAGCACCGAGGCGGCGAACATGCGCACCCAGTCGGCAGCCCCGCCGGGGCACTCGTCAAGGGGGGTCGGCCGGTCGAAGTATTCGAGCAACCTGACGACGAACCCCTCCTGCTCGAGGCGGCGGGCGTACTCGGCAGGCGTGGGAAAGTACCACGGGAGCTCGGGCTCGCGCAGGCCGTATTCGCGCCACGCGGTCAGCATCGCGGCGGTCAGCTCGGCGCAGTTGCCGGCCCCGCCCATCTCCGCGACGAAGCGCCCGCCAGGCTTGAGAGCCTCGCGGACGCTCGCGATCACCGCGCCGGGCTCGCGGCTCATCCAGTGCAGGGCCGCGTTGGAGAAGACCGCGTCGTACGGGTCCACGACCGTGAAGTCATGCCCGTCGCCGATGATGAAGTCGATGCCGGGGAACTGCGCCAGAGCCTTCTCGATCATGGCCGCGGAGCCGTCGATGCCGAGGACGTCCGCGCCTCTGAAGGCGATCTGGGCGGTCAGCACCCCCGTGCCGCAGCCGAGGTCGAGCACCCGCTCGTCGGGCCGGGGGTCGAGTAGGTCGAGCAGCGGCGCGCCCTGCGTAGAGACGTAGCCGAAGCTGCTGTCGTAGGCGCGACTGTTCCACCGCTCCAATCCCGGTGTGTCATATCGCAAGACGATCAGCTCTCATTCGATCAGACATCGGGCCCCCGTGGCCGTGCTGTCCGTTCACTTTAGAGCCTGAACGTCCCTACGACATATCAAGTCACAACGGACTCATCCCACACTCTTGGTCCATTCCCTCTTCAGGTACGCCTTCGCGGCATCTGCCTGCGGAATCGTCATGAGCACGGGAGGACCGGGCGTCTTGGGCAATTTCGCGGCCTGCTCGGTGTCGAGGGTGCCCTTCATGAGCATCGCCTCGCCCCGGGCCGGCCTGGCGAACCCCTTCTGGAGCAGGTTCTGGCCCTCGTCCGAGAACAGGAACTCCTGCCAGAGCCGGGCCGCGGCCGGATGCGGGGCCGCCTCGTTGATCGCCTGCACGTGGTAGCCGCCGAGCGGCGCGTCCCTCGGGATCGTCACCTTCCAGGTCTCGGGCCCGTGGGCGCTGCGGGCGGCGTTCAGGTGGTCCCAGGCGACGATCGTGTTGGCCCTGGACGGATCGGTGAGCCGCCCGGCCTGCTTGAGCTTGCCGAACAGCGCCACGCCCTGCTCGGGCTCCGGGACCCCGGAGCGCATGGAGGCCGCCATGACCCCGTCGAAGGCCGCCGCCGAACGCAGCGGGTCGCCGTCGAGCGCGACGCGGTAGCCGGGATTGACCAGGTCGGCGAAGGAGGCGGGGGGCTTGACCGCGCGGGGGTCGTACCCGATGGACATGTAGCCGCCGTAGGCGGCGTACCAGGCGCCGGACGGCTCCTTGACGTCGTCGGGCACGTCCTGCCAGCCCTGCACCTTGTACGGCGCGAACCGGTCGGCCCCGGAGACCGCCACGTCCATGGTCAGGTCGAAGACGTCGGGCTTGAGCGCGGCTGCGGCGTCCAGTTCGCGCCGGCTGCTGGCGCCGGGCTCCAGCTCGACGACCTTGAGCCCGTACTTGTCGGCGAACGTGTCGATGATCTCGCCGAAGCCGACCCATTCGCGGGGCAGCCCGATCACGTTGAGCTGGCCTTCGCGCTTGGCGGTCTCGGCGAGTCGCTCCATGGTGCCGAAGCCGGCCTTCATCGAGGTCGCGCGCGCGTTGACCGGCGGAAGATTCTTGGTGTCGGTGGAGGTGGGCTCCGTGGACGACGCGCCGCACCCGGCGCTGGCGAGGATGGCTGCTGCGGCGGCGCAGGTACGTACAGTCACACAACGAATACTTACTGTTACATTCGCCCAGGTCGAGGAGGCGCGGCCGGAACGACCTTGGCCGCTACCAGTGTCTCTTCCGGGATCTCCACCACAGTGCCGTCCCTTTTGCGGACTTTGAGAACTCCGTCCTCCCACGACACGAGGATCCCGACCGCGTCGCGGAACCCTTCAGGAACGCGCCTGCGGGTGGTGATCCGGGTGCCGATGTCCTGACTTGTGATGGCGATGACAAGGCGTGCGGCCACGAGTTTGCCACCCTCCGTTTCGGCCAGCCGGCAAGCACGGCAATACTAGGGCGTAGCAAACCGCGGTCGAAGTCATGCCATGGTGCGGAGAAGAAGGAGCTCGAGGTGACCTACGTCATCGCGCAGCCTTGCGTGGACGTCCTGGACAAGGCGTGCATCGAGGAATGCCCCGTCGATTGCATCTACGAGGGCGAGCGCATGCTTTACATCCACCCCGACGAGTGCGTGGACTGCGGCGCGTGCGAGCCTGTGTGCCCCGTCGAGGCGATTTTCTATGAGGACGACCTTCCCGAGCAGTGGAAGGACTTCTACAAGGCGAACGTGGAATTCTTCGAAGACCTCGGTTCGCCCGGAGGTGCGTCGAAGGTGGGCAAGATCGAGAAGGACCACGCGGTGGTGTCCGTCCTGCCACCGCAGAGCGAGGGCCACTAGCGAGGTCCCGATGGACACGCCGTGCGCGGGGGCATCCAGGAGGATGCGCCCCGTTCACGCGGCGTACGCACGCGCCTCAGTACGGCAAACGCAACACCCTGGAGAATCGTGAACAAGCTGCCAGACTTCCCCTGGGATCGGCTGGAGCCGTACAAAGAGCGTGCGCTGGGCTATCCCGGCGGGATCGTCGATCTCTCGATCGGCACGCCCGTCGATCCGGTGCCGCAGATCGTCCAGGACGCGCTCGCGCACGCCGCCAACAGTCCCGGCTATCCGTTGACCCGTGGCACCAAGGCGCTGCGCGAGGCCGCGGCCGGGTGGCTGCGGCGCAGGCACGGCGTCACGGTGGAGCCGCAGGACGTGCTCCCCGTGATCGGCTCCAAGGAGTTCGTCGGCTGGCTGCCCACCTACCTGGGCGCCAAGCGGGTGGTCTTCCCCGAGCTGGCCTACCCCACCTACGACGTGGGCGCCCGGCTGGCCGGAGCGGTGGGCACGGCGTCCGACAGCACGATCGCGCTCGGTCCCGAGCACGTGGACCTGCTCTGGATCAACTCGCCCGGCAACCCCACGGGGCGGGTGCTGCCCGTCGAGCACCTGCGCAAGGTCGTGGCCTGGGCGCGCGAGCGCGGCACGGTCGTGGCCTCCGACGAGTGCTACATCGAGCTCGGCTGGGACGAGCAGCCGGTCTCCATCCTGCACCCCGACGTCTGCGGCGGCTCCCACGAGGGGCTGCTCGCGGTCCATTCGCTCTCCAAGCGCTCCAACCTGGCCGGCTACCGCGCCGGGTTCGTGACGGGCGATCCCGTCCTGGTCAAGCGCCTGCTGGAGACGCGCAAGCACGCCGGCATGCTGATGCCCCAGCCCGTACAGGCCGCGATGACGGTCGCGCTCGGCGACGACGCGCACGCCGACCGCCAGCGCGAGCTCTACGGCGCCCGCCGCGCCCTGCTGCGCCCCGCGCTCGAGAAGGCGGGGTGGAGCATCGACCATTCGACGGCGGGTCTGTACTTCTGGGCGTCGAACGGGCAGAGCGCTTGGGATCAAGTGGGCAAACTCTCCGAAATCGGCATTTTGGTCGCGCCGGGCGAGTTCTACGGATCAGCAGGTGGACGCCACATCCGCATCGCGCTCACCGCATCAGATGAGCGGATCGGTGCGGCAGTGCTCCGGCTCCAGTAGGATCGCGCGTCATAGCCAGCCGAACGGGCTTACCCGCATAAATTGATAAGGGCTTATGCCGAGGCAGACCGCGAGTGGAGCGAGCTGATCGATGAGCATGACCTCCATGGTCGTTCTCGGGCTGAGCATCGCCACCGTCCTGCTGTTGCTGGGGGCGTTTCTGACCACCCTGCGGCAGGACAGAAAGGGCCGCACGAGCGCGCCGCCGGCCGAGGTCGCTCCGATCGAGAGCCCGATGCCGGCACCGGTGAGTGCTCCCGGGCATGCCGGCACCGACTACACCGACCCGCGCACGATCCGGGTCGGCGACCGGATCGAGGTGCACGGGTCACCCGCGCGCGTGCTCGGCGCCATGTACATCTCCTGGCAGGGGCAGCAGTGGACCGAATACCTGCTGCGTGACGTCTCCCGGCGCTTCCAGTGGCTCTCGGTGGAGGTCAGGGCCGGCGACCCGCCGCATCTGGAGGTCCAGCTCTGGACCGAGGTGCCCACGCAGGGCATGGTCCCGGCCAAGAGCATGCTCATCATGGAGGGCGTGGAGTTCTTCCCGATCGAGCGGGGGACGGCGGCCTTCAGGAGCGAGGGCGACACCGGCAACCCCGACCGGGGGCTGCTCGACTTCGCCGACTACCGCGCCTCCGACGGGCGGCTGCTCTCCTTCGAGCGCATCCAGGGCAGCGCCTGGACCGCCAGCTACGCCCAGCCCCTCCCGCCCGGCTCGATCTCCATCGTCCGCCGCGCCTCCTGACCCCGCGCGGGCCAGGGGGCGGGCTAGCTCAGGTCGACCTGGCGGGTCCCGGACTTGCCGCCGGTCTGCCAGCCTTCGAGCTCGACGTTGTTGACCCAGGTGGCCCCGCTGTAGCCGACCCGGTTGAGCGCGTATTTCTCGGCGTGGGCCACCGACCAGGCCGCCACCAGCCACCCGCGCTTCTTCGTGGTGATGACCGTGCTGCCGAGCGCCCTGGCGAGCTGCTTGCGCGCATCGGTGGCCTTGGGCTGCGGCACGGGACTCTTGCCCGGGGGATACCAGCAGTGGACGGCCTGGGGCACCCGCCCGGTGAAGCCGCCCGCCAGGATCTTCCCGTCGGACTCGTGCGGCGCGTACGCGTAGCCGCCCGCCGACCGCTGCACTGCCTGGGCCGCCTCCGCCAGCGGGATCTTGCGATAGTTCTTCACCTTGACCAGCGCGGCGAAGAACTTGTTCGTGGCGTAGACCGGATCCATGAGCTGCTTCTTGCTGCCCCAGCCCTGCGACTCGCGCTGCTGGAACACCCCCACCGAGTCGCGGTCGCCGTAGTCGAGGTTCTCGAGCTTCGACTCCTGCAGCGCCGTCGCGTACGCGATCACCACGGCCCGCTCGGGCAGTCTGCGCCGAGCCGCCACGGCCGCGATGGTGGCCGAGATCTGGGCCTGCTCCGGGCTGAGGTAGAGCTCGCCGTCCGGGGTGCGCACGGTGCAGTGGGCCTCCGGCACGGCCAGCGGTGTCGCCTTCTTCAGCAGGTGGTAGAGGCCCACGGAGATGCCGACCGCGAGCACGACGACGATGATCGCGATGGTGATGACTCCACGGGAGAAGCGCAGGCGCACCCTGAAAAACCTACCCGGCCGGATAAGCTCCGTGGCCATGAGTCACGTGAGCACCTCGTCACCGATACCCCCTGTGGTGGACGAGTTGTGGGAGCGCCGCGCTGAGTTGTCGCCGGCCGACGTCGAGGCGCGCCACCTGGTGGTCGGCGCGGTGGACCTGCTCGACCGGGGCGAGGCCAGGGCAGCCCGCGTGGTGGGCGGCGAGGTGGTCGTGGACGAAAGGGCCAAACGGGCGATCCTGCTCAGCTTCAAGGTGCTCGGCATGCTCCGCTCCCAGGTGGGCGACTTCCACCACCATGACCGGCACCCGCTGAAGAGCTCCCTGGACGGCGTACGCGTGGTGCCGGGCGCGATCGCCCGCTGGGGCTCCTACCTGGCGCCCGGGGTGGTGCTGATGCCCTCGTTCACGAACATCGGCGCCCACGTCGACTCCGGCACGATGGTCGACACGTGGGCGACGGTCGGATCCTGCGCCCAGATCGGCAAGAACGTGCACTTGTCCGGCGGCGTGGGCATCGGCGGCGTGCTGGAGCCGCCCAACGCCGTGCCGGTGGTCGTCGAGGACGGCGCGCTGATCGGCAGCCGGGCGATGATCGTCGAGGGCGCCCGGGTCGGCGAGGGCGCGGTCGTCGGCGCTGGAACGATCCTTTCGGCCTCGATTCCGGTGATCGACGTCCAGACGGGCGAGGAGCTGGCGCGCGGCCGGATCCCCGCCTGGTGCGTGGCCGTGAGCGGCACGCGGCAGAAGGAGTTCCCCGGCGGCACGTTCGGCCTGCCGTGCGTGCTGGTGCTCAAGCACCTGGAGCCGGGGCAACGGCATGACAAGGCGGCGCTCAACGAGGTGCTGCGGGAACATGGGGTGAACACCTGATGCTTGACCTGACCCAGGACGTACGCGAGCTGACCGCCGCGATCGTGGACATCGAGTCGGTGAGCGGGAACGAGCGGGCGCTGGCCGACGAGGTCGAGCGGGCACTGTCCGCGCTGCCGCACCTGAAGGTGGACCGCTCGGGGGAGACGGTGGTCGCCCGCACCGAGCTGGGGCGCGCCGAGCGGGTGCTGATCGCCGGGCACCTCGACACCGTGCCGGTCGCGGCCAACCTGCCCAGCCGGGTGGAGGGCGACCTGCTGTACGGCTGCGGCACCTCCGACATGAAGGCCGGCGTGGCGGTCGCCCTCAAGCTGGCCGCCACCGTCCCCGCCCCGAACAAGGACGTCACCTACGTCTTCTACGACTGCGAGGAGGTCGAGGCCGAGCGCAACGCCCTCACCCGGATCGCCAGAGACCACGCCGACTGGCTGGCCGCCGACTTCGCGGTGCTGATGGAGCCGACCGACGGCGTGATCGAGGGCGGCTGCCAGGGCACGCTGCGGGCCGAGGTCACGGTGGCCGGCAAGCGGGCCCACAGCGCCAGGTCGTGGTTCGGGGTCAACGCCATTCACGGGATCGAGCCGGTGCTGGCCAGGCTGAACGCGTACGAGGCGCGGCGGCCGGTGGTGGACGGGCTCGAATACCACGAGGGGCTGAACGCGGTCGGCGTGCGGGGCGGGGTCGCGGGCAACGTCATCCCCGACCTGTGCGTGGTGAGCGTGAACTACCGGTTCGCGCCCGACCTGTCGATCGAGGCGGCGCAGGCGCACGTCCGGGAGGTGTTCGAGGGGTTCGAGGTGGGCTTCGTGGACGCCGCGCCCGGGGCCAGGCCGGGGCTGACGCATCCGGTGGCGGCGGCCTTCGCCGGGGCCGTCGGCGGCACACCGCGCGCCAAACTGGGCTGGACCGACGTGGCCCGCTTCTCCGCGCTGGGGGTCCCGGCCGTGAACTACGGTCCCGGTGATCCGAATCTGGCGCACCAGCAGGGCGAGTACGTGTCGCTGTCGAAGATCGTCGAGAGCGAGCGGGCGATGCTCGACTGGCTCACAATATGAAAGTGGCCTTCCTCGCCGGCCATTTGGCGGGGAAGACCACTTTCAGTCCCGAGCAGCACCCTCGGCAGTTAGACGCGGGGGAGTCGAAATTCGGTTCCCTGGTTTTTTCAAGATTTTTTAGGCGACTGTTTTGCCCCGGTTACCTGGGGTTTCGCCCTGAGGGGGCAGCCTAGGCTTCCGTACGGGTAGGGCAAACGGCCGCGTTCGAGAGGGACTAGCGTGATCCACATGGAACAGAACCGTCGGGAACGCCGCCAGGGTCAGGCCGTCGTCCGCGGCAACCTCGTCCCCAGCTCCACGCACGACCAGCGGCTGCTGGCCCGCCAGGGGTCGGCCGACTGGGTGCACATGGACCCGTGGCGGGTGCTGCGCATCCAGGCCGAGTTCGTCGAGGGGTTCGGCCAGCTCGCCGAGCTGCCGCCGGCGGTCACGGTCTTCGGTTCGGCCCGCACCCCGCACGGCTCGGCCGAATACGAGATGGGCCAGGCGCTGGGCCGGCGGCTGGCCGAGACCGGCTACGCCGTGATCACGGGCGGCGGGCCCGGCGTCATGGAGGCCGCCAACCGGGGCGCCAGCAAGGTGGACGGCGCGGTGTCGGTCGGGCTCGGCATCGAGCTGCCGTTCGAGCAGCGCATGAACGACTACGTGGACCTCGGCATCGAGTTCCGCTACTTCTTCGTGCGCAAGACGATGTTCGTGAAGTACTCGTGCGGCTTCATCACCCTGCCCGGCGGCTTCGGCACGCTCGACGAGCTGTTCGAGGCGCTCACCCTGGTCCAGACGCGCAAGGTGACCTCCTTCCCCGTCGTGCTGATGGGCTCGGAGTTCTGGGGCGGGCTGCTCGAGTGGATCAAGGGCACGCTGCTCGGCACCGGGAAGATCGCGCCCCAGGACCTCGACCTGATCACCGTCACCGACGACGTGGACGAGGCCGTGGAGTTCATCGTGGACGCCGACCGGGCCCGCTCCAGGCAGCGCGAGGAGGAACTCGAGGCCACCGGCGCCCAGGTCGCGGAGCCCCAATAGGCTTGCCTTCTGTGAACATCTGCGTCTTCTGCGCCTCGAGCCTCAACATCGACGACAAATACCTCGGTCTCGCCACCCAGGTGGGCACCGAGCTCGGCAAGCGCGGCCACACCCTCGTGAGCGGCGGCGCCACCGTCTCCTGCATGGGCGCCGTCACCGCGGCCACCCGCGCCGCGGGCGGCCGCACGATCGGTGTGATCCCGCAGGTGCTGGTCGACATCGAGATCGCGGACAGGGAGTCCGACGAGCTGATCGTCACCGAGGGCATGCGCGACCGCAAGGGCCTCATGGACGCCCGCTCCGACGCGTTCCTCGTGCTGCCCGGCGGCATCGGCACGCTGGAGGAGCTGTTCGAGATCTGGACCGCGCGGGTGCTCGGCATCCACGACCGCCCCCTCGTGGTCCTCGACCCCTGGGGCCTGTACGAGCCGCTCAAGAAGCTCGTCGGCACCATGTACGACGAGGGCTTCACCCGCCCCAACGTCTTCGACGCGATCTCCTGGACCTCCACCGTCGAGGAGGCGTTCGCCCGCCTTGAGGCGCGCCCGCAGCCGGTCAGGCCCAGCGTCGCCGAACTCGGCGAGGCCACCGGCTGACCGGCCGCCTGACCGGCCGCCTGACCTGCGCAATCGCCGCGCCCGCCAAGCCCGGGAACGCACCGGCCGCGGCAAGTGCGGGACCTCGTGCCCCGATGGTGTGAGTACGATGCCAATGTGCTGGTCATACTCGCCATCGCCGCCATCGCCATCCTGGCCTGCGTGGTCTTGGTCTCCCTCGGCCGGGGCGGTGAGCTGACCGAGTTCCCGCCGGACGTGCCGCCGCTCGACCTGCCCGAGGCCGGGCAGCTCACGGCGGTCGACTTCATGGCGCTCCACCTCCCGGTCAACCTGGTCGGCTATCACACGCAGAGCGTCGACGAGACCCTGCGCCGCGCCGCCACCGCGATCAGCGCGCGTGACACGCGGATCGCGGTGCTGGAGCAGCGGGTCTCCGAGCTGCTGTCCAGCCGGCTGTACGCGCGGCAGGAGGTCTATGCCTCGCCGGGCGCCGGGCCGCGTACCGAGCACGAGCCCGAGGCCCCGGCCACCGAGCGGGAGCTGCCCGAGTCGGGCGACCCGGTGTCGGCCAGCGGCGCCACGGTGGCGTGGGACGGCGGCGCCGAGCTGCGCCACCCGCCGGAGGAGCCGGAGTGGCGGGTCCCCGAGATGAAGCCGGACGACGACGAGCCCGCCGCCGCGAAGCCCGACGACGGTGAGCCCGCCGCCAAGGACGACGGTGATCCCGCCGCCGCGAAGGCGCCGGACGAGCCCGCGCGAGACGAGCCCGGCGACTCCGAGGAGCCGGCGGGGGCCGAGGAGACGCGCAACGGTGAAGTGCATGACGACGAGAAGCCCGTGCGGGCCGCGTCGGGCAAGGACGGGGACGAACGGGCTTGAGTGAGCCGATCATCCGCTGCGCCTGGACGGGCATGGCGGATCCGATGTACATCGCCTACCACGACGAGGAGTGGGGCCGCCCGCTGAAGGGCGATGACGAGGTCTTCGAGCGGGTGGCGCTGGAGGCGTTCCAGTCGGGCCTGTCGTGGCTGACGATCCTGCGCAAGCGGGAGAACTTCCGCGCCGCCTTCGACGGCTTCTCGATCCCGAAGGTGGCCGCGTACACCGAGCACGACGTGGAGCGCCTGCTCGGCGACGCGGGCATCATCCGCAACCGCGCCAAGATCGAGGCCGCGATCGGCAACGCCAGGGCCGCGCTCGACCTGCCCGAGGGCCTGTCGGAGCTGGTGTGGCGGCACGCCGACCCCGACTCGCCGGTGCCGAGGACGATGGCCGACGTGCCCGCCATCACCCCCGGCTCGAAGGCGCTGGCCAAGGAGCTGAAGAAGCACGGCTTCAAGTTCGTCGGCCCGACCACGGCCTACGCGCTGATGCAGGCGATCGGGCTGGTCAACGATCACATTGAGGGTTGCGTGGCACGTACGCGCTGAGCTCGACGCTGTGGCTGCGCCCGAGTGAGCCGCCGAGCCGGACGGTGATGACGGGCCGCTTGCCGGGCTCGACCGAGACGGTGTCGTCGGCCCGCACCACCCCGCGCGCCGGCCGGTCGAGCGTGATCCTGACGACGTCCACCGTCCTGCTCGGGTCGGACACCGACAGGTGGAGCCGCTCGCTGGCCCGCCGCAGCATCACCATGCACGGCGCGTCCACCTCGACGATCCCGGCGGTCCCCGCTGCCCAGAACGTGGCCCCGAACAGCGCCCGCGCCTGGACGGCCTGCACTTCGGCGGTGTTCGCCAGCACCCGCACCGGGCGCAGCCCGCGGAACTTGCGGGTGCGCTCACGGGTGGCGTTCGGCAGCAGGATGTAGGCGTAGCCGGCCTCATAGGGGTTCTCGCCGTGGTCGAACCAGAACGTGACGTAGCGGCGCGTGACGGGGTCGAGGGCGCCCTTGGTGTCGTCGCCCGTGTTGATGTCGCGCCACCTGCCCGTACGCGTCTCCACGAGGCTCAGGGCCCCGTCGAACACGTAGCCGCCCACCCCCGCCAGATGCGCCCAGCCGTCCCCCACGTACGGGCTCTCCTCCGTGGCCCGGTTCTCCACCACGGTCTCGATCGTCCGGCCGTCGAAGCTGGTGATGCCGCTGCCGAGCGCCACCACGACCGTGTCCAGGCAGAACCACGACTTGCGCGCCTGCAGGCTGGCCCCGTCGCTGATCAGCTCCATGGAGGCGGCGCCGTACAGCCCTTCGAGCGCCACGCCGCCCGCCCACGCGTTCGCCGGCCGGTACGCGCGGAAGTCGAGGTCCGCCCGCTCCCGCGTGTCGACCGTCGTCCCCGGCAGCCGGTACGGGTCCACCGTCGGCCAGAAGTCCTGCCCGAACTGGCCCAGGTCACCGGTGTAGAGGTAGGTCATGCCGTCGCCGGTGTACCACCCGTGCGGGTTCTCCCCGTTGATCGCCTCGTAGGCGGCGATCCGGCGCGACGACATGCTGATGGCCAGGGACCAGCCCGGACGCCGGTACACCACCCGGTCCATCGAGGAGAACACGAAGTGCCCGACGGGCCCCGGGGCCGCCTCGGCCGTCTTGTCGTCCAGCACCGAGACCGCCCGCCGGGTCTCCGGCACGTCCGAGTGCTCCAGGTAGGGCCGGACCTTGCCGCGCTCGATCCACCCCTTGACCAGCTCCCTGAACCGGCTGCGGCACGGCTCGGGCGCGGTCCGCGCGAGCAGCAGCACGGCCCCGATCGCCTGGTGCCCCGCCACGCTGTCGGAGAACGCCTGCCGGGTGGCGGCCCGCCCTCTGACGGTGTCCATCAGCAGCCCGTCGTGGATGAACGGCGCGAAGGAGCGCTCCACCGCGTCCAGCACCACCCGCCGCCCCGGATCGCTCACCTCCCACGGCGACCCGTGCAGCAGCGCGAGGACCTCGGCGACCGCGGTGAGCAGCGACAGCCCGTACGACCCGGTGTACGCCACGTCGCCGTGCTGGATGAACGACCCGTCGCGGTAGAACCCGTCACCCGATTCGGCGTAGCGGAACACGCTGTGCCGCCCGCCGTCACGCACGTCGGACAGCCCGTCCCTGGCCAGGGCCAGCTTCTCGGCGCTGCGCCCGGCCACGCCGCGAAAGGCCACGATGGACGCCTTGTCGGCCCGGTTGGCGCCGCTCTCGCTGGCCTCGGGCCGCCCCGCCCGCCGATCGGCGTCCGGGCAGAACCGGTCGATCGCCCTCAGGTAGGCCTCCATCCGCCCCGCGTCGAGCCGGTCGCCGAGCAGCACGCACACCCGGGCCAGCTCGGCGGGCGTGCCGATCTCCCAGAACCACCAGTTGCCGGTCTCGGGCAGCCCCTCGTTGTAGTGCCCCTCGTAGAGCAGGTCGAGCGCCCGCACCACCTTCGCGGGCACGGAGTCGTCACCGTGCTGGGCCGTGCCCGGTGTGGCCCAGGCCGTCGCGATCAGGCGCAGGCGGCCGTAGCTGCCGGTCACGTTGCCCGCCCGGCCTTCGAGCGGCAGGTCGGGCCAGATCACGCCGGGGACCATCTGGGCCAGCCAGTCCGCGGCCGTCTCGCTCAGCGTGGCCAGCGGCCTGGCGTACACGGGGTCGGAGGCGTCGAAATCGCCGCCGGTGAGCAGGTGCACGGCCGTCACGCGGAGGGCGTCGAAGTCGTGCGGAGAGGGCGAGCGCGAAGCGTCGGAGTGGCGCATGGCGCTAGCTTTACTCATAGGCGCGTGATGGATCAGTTACTCTGCGTTGAATGTTGGGCGTTCTTTCGCGAGGAAGGCTCGGGTCGCGTTCTGATGGTCGCGGGTAGCGACGCATACGTCCTGAATGTCGGCCTCCATGGCCAGCGAGTCGGGCAGCGAGTGCGTCGCGGCATAGGTCAGCGCCCGCTTGGTGGCGGCGTAGGCCAGGGTCGGGCCCTGCGCGAGGCGCACCGCCAGCTCCCGCGCGGTCTTCAGCACGTCGTCCGGAGGCACCACACGCGTCACCACGCCCAGCTCCAGCGCGCGGGCGGCGTCGATCGGCTCGCCGAGCAGCATCAGCTCGGCGGCCCTGCCCTGGCCCACCAGGCGCTGCAACGTCCACGACGCGCCCGAGTCGGGCGCCAGGCCGATGCCGGAGAACGCCAGCGCGAACTTGGCCTTCTCCGAGGCCACCCGCAGGTCGCAGGCGAAGGCCAGCGAGGCGCCCGCGCCCGCCGCCACGCCGTTGACCGCGGCCACCACCGGCTTGTCCATGGTGGTGATGAGCTCCACGATCGGGTTGTAGTGCTCGCGCACGGTGCCCGCCAGGCCGCGGCCCGCCTCCAGGTTGGCGGCGTGCTCACGCAGGTCCTGGCCCGCGCAGAAGGCCCGGCCCGAGCCGGTGAGCAGGACGGCCCTGACCGCCGGGTCGCCCGACGCGCGGCGCAGCGCGGCGAGGAGGGCCTGCTTGGTCTCGGCGGTCAGCGAGTTCATCGCGTCGGGACGGTCGAGCGTGATGGTGGCGACGGCGTCGGCCACGTCATAGCGGATCAAAGCAACTCCCTGTCGACGAACGCGGCGGCTGCGGGCAGCAGCCGGGTGGCCTCCTGCTCGAAGTAGGCCCTGGCCTTCTCGCCCGGCCAGCCCGCGGGCAGCAGCTCGGGCGGCAGGCCGGGGTCGCGGAACAGGAAGTTGCGCCAGCCGTGCACCAGCCTGCTCCGCGTGGCGAACACCTGGTCGGCCGGCGCCCCTTCGGGCAGCGTGCTGATCAGCGTGACAGCCTCGGCGTGCCAGAGCTCATACGCCTCGCCGATCGCGGCCAGATCCCAGGCCCTGGCGACCAGCTCACGCGGGTCGCCCTCCAGCGCCGCGTCGAACCTGTCGGCGCGCACCCCTTCGCTCTCGAGCAGGTTGTCCAGCTCGATCGAGGAACGCGGGCCGATCCAGGTGGTCTCCGACAGCGACGCGTAGCCCAGGAACGTCAGGTCGGCACGCAGCCGCTCCCTGCGTGGCCGCTCCTTGACCGGCTCGAAAACGATCAGATGCCAGCGGCCGTGCCAGGTCAGCGTTCCGGCTCGGTAAATTCTCAGCGCGGCCTCATCCAGGCGCCTGACACACTTCGGCGTCAGCCCGTAGCCCGCCCCCTGGGGGAGCCGCAGCGGGCGCAGCCATCCCTGCCTGACCATGCGCGAAACCGCCGTGCGCACGGCGGGAGCGGCTATTTCCAGGGGTTTCATCAGCCTGACGAGCGAGGCGACGGACGCCTGCCCGCCGCGCGAGCGCAGGTGGTCTCCATAGAGATCGAACAGAGCGGCGCGAGCGTGCACGAAGTCCAGTTTGGACGTCATCGCACGCCTCGACAACGCATTCTGGGAGGAGATCGTTACCCATGAGGGCTCTCGATGCGGGAGAATAGGACATCACAGAAGACGTGAATGCGCCGACCACCCCTCACGGGCGGTCGGAAATCGCGGGCCGCGGGAGCCCAAGGCAGGAAGGGATGCACGCATGGCGGCGATGAAGCCGCGGACCGGCGATGGTCCGCTCGAGGTCACCAAGGAAGGGCGCGGCATTGTCATGCGGGTCCCCCTGGAGGGTGGCGGCCGGCTCGTCGTGGAGATCTCCGCCGACGAGGCAAAGGCGCTCGGTGAGGCGTTGAAGAACGTCGTCGGCTGAGCGCTCCCGAGAGACAACTTTGATTCACGACCCTGGCGTGGTCCGGCGCCAGGGTCGCTGACGTTCTAGGAGGCAATCCGTGCCCATTGAGACCACTGCGACGGTGGTCGCCGAGGTTCCCGACGACCCTGAGCTGCTGGCCGTACCCTATGCCTCCGACCTGCGCCCGGCGCACGCGGTCGAACTCCACCTGCCGGTGTCCGACCTGCTGGCGCACTACGAGGCCAAAGGGGAGGCCGGGGAGATCGTCGAGGTCCCCGTGGCACGGGCCGGCGGCGTGGGCCGCGTGCTGCTGTACGGGGTGGGCGACGGCTCTCCCCGTGCCCTGCGCAAGGCCGCCGCGGCGCTCACCAGGAAGGTCAAGGGCAAGGACACGCTGACCGTGGTCGTGCCCGACGGCGACGCGGCCGCGTTCGTGGAGGCGGCGCTGCTGGCGGCCTACTCGTTCAAGATCGGCAACGCCGGCAAGAAGGCGGTCCGGACGCTGGCGTTCACCGGCGCCGGCGAGGAGGAGCTGCGCCGCGCCCGCACCGTGGCGCAGGCGGTGGCGCTCGCCCGCGACCTGGCCAACACGCCCTCCTCCGTCAAGAACCCCGCCTGGCTCGCCGAGCGGGCCGCCGAGACCGGCCTGCCCGTCAAGGTGTGGGACGAGGAGCGGCTGCAGGCCGACGGGTTCGGCGGCATCCTCGCCGTCGGACGCGGCTCGGTCAGCCCGCCCCGGCTCATCCAGCTCTCCTACACGCCCGACGAGCCCGCCGAGCGGCACGTGGTGCTGGTGGGCAAGGGCATCACGTTCGACTCGGGCGGGCTGTCGCTCAAGCCGACCGAGAACATGAAGACCCAGAAGACCGACATGGCGGGCGGCGCGGTGGTCATCGCCGTCCTGGCCGCGCTGGCCGAGCTGCGCGCACCCGTACGCGTCACCGGGCTGGTCGCCGCCGCCGAGAACATGCCGTCGGGCACCGCCCAGCGGCCCAGCGACGTCATCAAGCACTACGGCGGCCGCACGGTCGAGGTGCTCAACACCGACGCCGAGGGCCGTCTCGTGCTGGCCGACGCGCTCGCCTACGCCGACGCCGAGCTCGGCCCCGACGCCGTGGTCGACATCGCCACCCTGACCGGGGCGATCACCGTGGCGCTCGGACGCAACGTCGGCGCCGTGTTCGCCTCCGACGACCTGCTGGCCGAGCAGCTCGTGGAGGCGGGGCAGGCCAGCGACGACCGGCTGTGGCGAATGCCGCTGATCGAGGACTACACGCCGGCGCTGGAGTCGCCGATCGCCGACCTGGCCAACGTGGAGAGCGGGTCGCGGTTCGGCGCGGGGTCGATCACCGCGGCGCTGTTCCTGCGCGAGTTCGCGGGGAAGCGGCCGTGGGCGCACCTCGACATCGCCGGTGTCGGGCGCAGCACCGTGGACGACGGCACGCTCAGCAAGGGCGCCACCGGGTTCGGTGTACGCGTGCTCCTGGAGTGGCTGACCCGGGTTTAGCCGGGTCCACCCGGGCTCGGCCGGCTGCTCCGGGCTTGACCGGCTGGAGCGGCCGGCGGGCTCGGGAGCTAGTCGGCGATCTTGACGGCGGCCAGCAGGCCGTCGCCGAGGGGCATGAGCACCGAGCGCAGGCGCTCGTCCGACTGCACCAGCTTGCCCACCTCGCGCAGCGCCACCGTGTCGTTGTCGCGCTGCGCGGGGTCGGCCACGCGGTTGTGCCACAGCATGTTGTCGAAGGCCACGATGCCGCCCACACGCAGCAGGCGGACGGCCTCGGCCAGGTAGTCGGCGTATTCCTGCTTGGCGCCGTCGGCGAACACCATGTCGTAGCCGCCGTCGGACAGCCGCGGCAGCACGTCGAGCGCCCGGCCCGAGATCAACCGCACCCGCCCGCCGGAGAAGCCCGCCTCCGCGAACGCCTGCCGGGCCAGCCGCTGGTGCTCGGGCTCGACGTCGACGCTCGTCAGAGTGCCGTCCGTACGCATGCCGCGCAGCAGCCACAGGCCCGAGACCCCGCAGCCCGTGCCGATCTCGACGACGGACTTGGCGTTGACGGCGGTGGCGAGGAAGCACAGCGCCGCCCCACCGCCGGGAAGGATGGGCGTGGCTCCCATTTCGAGCCCGCGCTGCCGCGCCGTGTGCAGGAGCTCGTCCTCGTGATGGAACTGCTCCGCATAGGCCAGAGTGGCCTCCACCGGACTGGTCATCGGCCTCCTCCTCCCACTTTCGTGCGATTGGTTCGCAATGGTGGCAACCGGTCGCACAAGGTATACGCGCGATTGGCAACGATCGCAGCCTAGGGGAGACACGCCGGGACGGGAACTCAGGCGGGTCCCAAGGCGTTGCAGGTTTAAACGGGCTTTGCCGGTCCGGAAGGCAGGCAGTGCGCACGAAGGGACGAAACCAGGCACTATGGCGGTAGCGGTGGTCCCAAAGAGAGGAGTTCTGGTGGACGAAAGCGACCACCAGACGGATACTCCCGTGTCGTCTGACTGGACTCCTCCCACATGGGAGGAAGTGGTGCGGACACACTCCGCACGCGTATATCGGCTGGCTTACCGGCTGACCGGCAACGTTCACGACGCCGAAGACCTGACACAGGAGGTCTTCGTCCGGGTGTTCAGGTCGTTGTCGAGCTACACCCCCGGCACGTTCGAGGGGTGGCTGCACCGGATCACGACCAACCTGTTCCTCGACATGGCGCGGCGCAAGCAGCGCATCAGGTTCGAGGGGCTGGCCGACGACGCCGCGGAGCGGCTGCGCGGCCGTGAGCCGTCTCCGGCGCAGGCGTTCGACGACGCTCATCTGGAGCCCGACATCCAGGCCGCCCTCGACGCACTCGCCCCCGAGTTCCGGGCCGCGATCGTGCTGTGTGACATCGAGGGCCTTTCTTACGAGGAGATCGCGGCCACGCTCGGCGTCAAGCTGGGTACGGTCCGAAGCCGTATTCACCGAGGCCGGGCGCAGTTGCGGGAGGCGCTCGACCATCGGGCCCCCCGTAATTCTCAACTCCCCCCGACCGTGATCCGTGGGGAGGAAATCTGATATGGCTCATCTGGGAGAACGCGTTTCGGCGCTTGTCGACGGAGAGCTCAACCACACCGAGCGTGAGCGCGCGCTCGCGCATCTGACCTTCTGTGCTGACTGCAGGCGAGAGGTCGAGTCGATGCGGGCGCTGAAGTCGCGCCTGCGCTCGCTCGACACGCCGGCGATGCCGGCCGACCTGACGATGTCCCTGCTCCGGATGGCGGAGCCGGGCGGGCCACTCCCGCCGAGGGAGCGCCCTTTTCCCTCCCGCACGTTCGGGGGAGTGCCCATACCTGGGCCACACACCATCGCCCCTCTGGACAACCGCCCGCGCAGGGACGCCACCGGTGGGGCCTCGGGCCCTGGGCGGGGTGGTAGGCGGCGCTCGGCCTACGTCGCGGTCGGCATGGTCTCCGCGGCCGTCGCGATCGGCACCTTCTTCGCCGCCACGGGCGTCGGGCAGAGCAATCCCGCGCCGCCGGTTGAACTGTTCCAGCAGCAGGCTCGTAACTCGCCTACGAACGCACCTTCGACCTCCACACCTTGACTCCGGATATGCCGGTGGCCTCGGGTTGGCGTAGTTGACGTTGCGCTGGGCATACGATCTGGGTTCGGGATTTGTCACAAGCAAGTCCTGACAAAAGCTTTATGACCCTCGTATGCCGCAAGAGCGAGGATTGCGGTGGCCGAGCCAAGGAGTGGTGAGACTTAGATGACCGACGAGACGCGCCCCACCGAAGGACGCACGACGTCGGACTCCCCCGAGCCACAGGGGCGGCCGGACTTCCTGCCCGCGGATGACTTGTCAGAGCAGCACGGCAGGCGGCCCGAGCCGCCCGCCTCGTTCGGCACCTCTTGGGGCGACCCGTCGGGCCGCCCGGAGATCTTCGGCGCGCCACCGTACGAGAGCCGCTCGTACGACGGCCCGCCCCGCCAGGACAACCCTTCCCAGACGGGCCCCCAATACGGCGCCCCCTCGTTCGGCGCCCCCGACGGGGGCACGCGTACCTACGACGCCCCCTCGTTCGGGGCCCCCGACTCGGCCGGACGCTCCTATGACCCGCCTTCGTTCGGGGCCCCCGACGGGGGCACGCGCTCTTTCGACGGGCCCTCGTTCGGTACTCCCGACGGGGGCACCCGTTCGTACGGGGAGCCCTCGTTCGGTGCGCCGGACTCGGCCGGCCGCTCCTACGACAGCCCCTCGTTCGGCTCGCCCGACAGCGGGGGCACGCGCGCTTACGACAGCCCGTTCTTCGGTTCCCCTGACGGGGGCGCGCGGGCGTACGACGGGCCCTCGTTCGGCGGGCAGCCCTCCTACGGAGGCGGAACCCAGCCACCGCCACCGCCACGTCAGGCGCTCGGCATGGGCGCGGGCTGGGCGCCGCCGCCACCGGGCGCGCAGGCCGCGGCGCGGCGCGGTCCCAGCACCGGCTTCCTGGTCGCGCTGGCGGTGGTCGTCGCCCTGGTGGCCTCCCTGCTCGGCAGCGTCGGCACCTACCTGCTCACCAAGCCCAGCTCCAGCACCAACGACCCGTCCTACAGCCTCGGCCCGCTCCCGTCCGGCGCCACCAACCGCGCGCCCGACTCGGTGGCGGGCGTGGCCTCGCGGGTGCTGCCCAGCGTGGTCTCGCTGGAGGTCGGCAACGGCAGCAACACCGAAGGCGCGTCGGGGTCCGGCTTCCTGATCAAGAACGGCTACGTGGTGACCAACAACCACGTCGTCGCCCTGGCCGCCAAGGGCGGCGAGATCCGGATCATGTTCAACAACCGCAAGACCACCTCGGCCCGCATCGTGGGCCGCGACCCGGGCTCCGACCTGGCCGTGGTCAAGCCGGAAGAGACGTTCGGCACGCCGGAGATCACCCTGGGCAACTCCGACCAGGTCGTGGTCGGCGACCCGGTCATCGCGATCGGCTCGCCGCTGGGTCTGACCGGCACGGTGACGACCGGCATCGTCAGCTCGCTCAACCGCCCGGTCATCGCGGGCGACGACACCGGCACGAGCGCGGAGGAGCCGGCCTACATCAGCGCGATCCAGACGGACGCCGCCATCAACCCGGGCAACTCGGGTGGGCCGCTGGTGAACGGCCGGGGCGAGGTCGTGGGGGTGAACTCGGCGATCGCCACGCTGGGCCGCTCGATGAGCAGCCAGAGCGGGAGCATCGGCCTGGGCTTCGCGATCCCGGTCAACCAGACGCGGCGCGTGGCCGAAGAGCTGATCACCACCGGCAAGGCCAAGCGCCCCAAGATCGGCATCGTCCTGGACAAGGACTACCGGGGGCAGGGCGTCAAGATCGCGACCGAGCCTGCGGGTGGTCAGCAGCCGGTGGACTCGAACGGGCCGGCGGGGAAGGCGGGCCTGAAGGCCGGCGACGTGATCATGGAGATCGACGGGCTGACGCTGCAGGACGGGAACGAGCTGATCGCCCTGATCCGCAGCAAGGCGCCCGGCTCCAAGATCACCATCAAGTACCAGCGCGACGGCCAGGAACGCACCGCCACCCTCACCGTGACCGCCGACAACGAGCCCACCCCGTCCCCGTCCTGATCGCCGCTTTCGCAGCTCCACGCCGGTGGGCGCCCTTCAACCAGCCCATCCTTTACGGCTCCGCGTCGGTGGGCGCCACTCACCGACGCGGGTGACCGCCCTTCCAGGGAAACGCTCCCCAGCCTCCCCGGCGAACCACCGCTACGACCGGGTCAGGCCGTCTGGGTGGCGATTCGTGGGCCGGGGGCTACGAGGCTTCGGGCTCGGCCCCCGCCGGGTGGGGTGTTGAAGCCGGGTTCGGTCGGCTGGGCCGTGGTTCGGGGATCGGGCTTGCAAGCTTCGCGTGGGTGCCAGGACCGGGTTCGGCCCTCCGGGTGGTGATTCGGCGGCCGGGAATGCCGGACCCCAGACTCGGACCCGTGCGTGGGGTGGGGTGTTGCGGGCGTTGGTGATATGACCGAGGGGGACGACCGACCTACCCTTGAGAGCCCTTAGTCTGTGGATAGGCCGGGGTTGTCCTCGGAGAGGTTGGACTGCGGTAGGAGCTCACGGTGTTCGGACTCGGGTGGATGGAGATCGGAGCGCTGATCGTGATCGCGCTGCTCGTCTTCGGTCCCGACAAACTGCCTCAGGCGGCTTCACAGGCGGGCAGGACGCTGCGCAACCTGCGCCGGATGGCGAACAGCGCACGTGATGACCTGCGCAGCGGTCTCGGCCCGGAGTTCTCCAACTTCGACCCCGCCGACCTCAACCCGCGCAACTTCGTGCGCAAGCACCTTCTCGACGACCTCGAGGACGACTGGAGCAACAACAAGTCGCGGGAGCTCGAACCGGCCACCACGGCGCCCTACGTGCCTGAGCCGGTGGACGAGCTCAGCTACGGGGAATTGCCGCCCTACGACTCAGAAGCCACCTGAGAGCCCTCACACGCCCGCCAACGGCCAAACCACGCTCAAGGGCACACCACCCCTAAGGCCGGCCATTCATCGCCGCCCGCTCGTCTCCGTGCGGATCGGTCGCGCTACTTTGCGCGGACGGCTTCGGGCGTTGCCGTGTTGCCCTGCGCGGACGGGGGTGGGTTGCTGAGCGTCGTTGCTCGGACAGGTCGTGCGTCGGCGCTTCCCAAGCGGGCCGCGTGCCGCCGGGCTTCTCTGGGCGGGCTGGCCGTGTCGCCGGTCTTGCCAGTTCCATCGCCGGGGCCCGGCTGGGTAACCGTCACCGGGTGCTCGGGACACGACCAGGTCCCTGCCTTGGCGCTCGACGACCATGCATGGGGGCGGCTTCGGCCCACGATTCACCACCCAGACGGCCCGGCCCGGTCGTAACGGTGGTTCGCCGGGGAGGCGGGGGAGCGTTTCCCTGGAAGGGCGGACAGCCGCGTCGGTGGGTGGCGCCCACCGACGCGGAGCCGTAAGGGATGGGTTGGTTGAAGAGGCGCCCATCGGCGTGGAGCCGTGAAGATGGGCTGGTTGAAGAGACCGTAAGGGAGCCGGTTAGCGGCGGGGGGCGAGGCCGAGTTGGAGGCCCTTCAGGCTGGAGGAGCGGCGGCTCAGGCCTGCCGCGATGTTGCGGAGTTCGGCCGCCGCCGGGGCGTCCGGCTCGGTCAGGACCAGGGGTTTGCCCTCGTCGCCGCCCTCGCGCAGTCGCATGTCGATCGGCACCTGCCCGAGCAGCGGCACCCGGGCCCCCAGCGTACGGGTCAGGGCGTCGGCGACCGTCTGGCCGCCGCCCTCGCCGAAGACCGGGATGCGCTCGTCGCAGTGCGGGCACGGCAGCCACGCCATGTTCTCGATGACCCCCGCGATCTGCTGGTGCGTCTGGGCCGCGATCGAGCCGGCTCGTTCGGCCACCTCCGCCGCCGCCATCTGCGGGGTCGTCACGACGAGGAGCTCCGCCGACGGCAGGCGCTGCGCCACCGAGATCGCGATGTCGCCGGTGCCGGGCGGCAGGTCGAGCAGGAGGACGTCGAGGTCGCCCCAGTAGACGTCGGCCAGGAACTGGTGGAGCGCCCGGTCGAGCATCGGGCCGCGCCAGACCACCGGCGTGTTGCCTTCGGGCTTGAACATCCCGACCGAGATGACCTTGATGTCGTGGGCCACCGGCGGCATGATCATGTCTTCGACCTTGGTGGGCCGCTCGGCGGCGCCCAGCATGCGCGGAATGCTGTGGCCGTAGATGTCGGCGTCGACGATGCCGACCTTGAGGCCGCTGGCGGCCATCGCGGCGGCCAGGTTGACCGTCACCGAGGACTTGCCGACGCCGCCCTTGCCGCTGGCCACCGCGAACACGCGGGTCAGCGAGCCCGGCTGGTTGAACGGGATCTCCTTCTCGGGGCCGCGATTGCCCCGCAGCTTGGTCTGCAGGACCTTGCGCTGCTCGGTGCTCATCACGTCGAGTTCGATGCCGACGTCCGTCACACCCTCGATCTTGGAGACGGCGTTCTTCACGTCGCGGGTGATGGTGTCCTTCATCGGACATCCGGCCACGGTGAGGAAGACGCCTACGCGCACCGCCCCGTCGGGAGCGATCTCGATGCTCTTGACCATGTCGAGATCGGTGATGGGCCGACGGATCTCGGGGTCGATGACGGTGGACAGAGCCGCCGTCACCTGTTCCTGGGTGGGTGCAGTCATCGAAGTCTCGGCACGAGGGAGTGCCGTCCCTCCTTTGTCGGTATATGTGTGACAGGCGCTGGACGCCAGTGAGGATGCCCCTCCATCGTATGAACCGAAGGCCTCGCTGAGTTAATCCGTGCTGTTAGATGTCTGTGCAACAACGTCCTAAGGTTACTCCGTGACTCTCCTGCGCGACGAGGGCCTGACCGCCGAGGAGCTGACGGTCTGGCGTATGTTGCAGCGTGCCCAGGTGCGCATCACCCGCCACCTGGAGGCGGAGCTGCTCGTCACACATGATCTGGCGCTGGCCTCGTACGAGGTGCTCATGCAACTGGCGGAGAGTCCCGGGCGGCGGCTGCGGATGAACGACCTGGCGGACCGGGTCCTGCTCTCCCGCAGCGGCCTGACCAGGCTCATCGACCGGCTGCAGCGTGACGGGCTGGTCGCGCGGGAGGCGTGCGCCGACGACGCCCGCGGGCTGTTCGCGGTGCTGACGGAGCCCGGCGCGGCGAGGCTGGCCGAGGCCACGCCGACCTATCTGCGCGGCATCAGGGCGCAGTTCCTCGACCTGCTGGGCGCCGGCGAGATCGGTCAGATCCGGGCGATGCTCGCCAAGCTCGACCTCACCGGCGATCCTTGAGCTCGTCGAGCAGTTTGCCCAGCTCGGAGCGCAGGTAGTCGCGGGTGGCCACGTCGTTCAGCGCCAGGCGGAGCCCGGCGATCTCGCGGGTCAGATATTCGATCTCGGCCTGGTTGCGCTCGGCGCTCTCGCGGTCCTGCTCGTACTGGACGCGGTCGCGGTCGTCCTGCCGGTTCTGGGCCAGCAGGATCAGCGGCGCGGCGTAGCTGGCCTGCAGCGACAGCATCAGCGTGAGGAAGATGAACGGGTAGGGGTCGAACTTGAGATGCTCGGGCGCCACCACGTTCCAGATCACCCAGACCGCCACGAACACGCTCATGTAGACGATGAACCGGGCGGTGCCGAGGAACCGGGCGATCTGCTCGGAGAGGCGGCCGAACGCCTCCGGGTCGTAGTGCGGGCGCAGCGATCGGCGCAGGGCGCGCGGCTGGTCGAGTCGTTCAGTGGTCACGGTCGTCCGCTCTCTCCCGCCAGTCCTCGGGCAGCAGGTGGTCGAGCACGTCGTCCACCGTCACCGCGCCGACGAGCCGGCCGAGCTCGTCCGTGACCGGGGCGGCGAGCAGGTTGTAGTGGGCCAGGTAGTAGGTGACCTCGCGCAGCGTGAACTCCGGCCTGATCGCGTCGATCGAGGGGTCTATCACGCCGCCGAGCAGTGTCGAGGGCGGCTCCCGCAGCAGCCGCTGGAAGTGCGCCACCCCCAGGTACGTGCCCGTCGGCGTCTCGGTCGGCGGCCTGGACACGTAGACCTGGGCGGCCAAGGCGGGCGTCAGGTCGTGTTGCCTGATGTGGGCCAGCGCCTCGGCGACCGTGGCGCTGGGCGGCAGGATCACCGGCTCGCTGGTCATCACGCCGCCCGCGCTGTCTTCCGGGTAGGTCAGCAGCCGCCGCACCGGCGCCGCCTCCCCGGGCTCCATCAGCGCCAGCAGCGTGGCCGCCTGCTCCTCCGGCAGGTCGTGCAGCAGGTCGGCGGCGTCGTCGGGGCCCATCTCCTCCAGGACGTCGGCGGCCCGCTCCGGCTCCAGCGTGCCCAGGATGCCGATCTGGTCGTCGGGCGGCAGCTCCTCCAGCACGTCGGCCAGCCGGTCGTCGTTGAGGGCGCGGGCGATCTCGATGCGCCGCTTGCTCGGCAGCTCGTGCAGCGCGCTGGCCATGTCGGCGGCCCGCATCGACTCGAACGCGGCGATCAGCCCGGCGGCGCCCTGGTCCTTCTGCAGCGTGTCGAACCCGGAGACCTCGCCCCAGTCGACGGTGCGGGGCTCGCGCCGCCTGCCCTTGTAGACGGCGACCTTGGTGATCTCCCAGGTGGACGGCCTGGTCTCCTCCATGCCCACGTCGTAGACGGTCATGGGCTGGTCGCCGAGGCGTACGGACAGGTCGAGGATCTCGCCGATGACCAGGGTCTCGGTGGCGCGCTGCTCGAACCTGCGCATGTTGAGCCGCCCGGTGAAGACCACGGAGCCGGCCTCGATGCCGCGTACGCGGGTGATGGGCAGGAACACCCGGCGGCGCGGCTGGATCTCCACCACCAGGCCATGGACGACGGGCGGCCGGTTGAGGCGCAGCCCGACCACGACGTCCCTGACACGGCCGATCTGGTCGCCCGCGGGGTCGAAGACCGGGGTCCCCGGTAGCCGGGCCACGAAGATCTTCACGTGGTCAGGCTAACAGTGTCACCCCATTGCGCCCGAGACGCCCGACATGTCAGTATCAACCGCGCTTAACGGTAATTACTCGGCAGGTGGTGTGCGGTGAGGTATGCGGGACTCGTGCTCGCGTTCGTGTCCTCGTGGTGTTTCGCGTTCTCGGGGCCGATGGCCAAATACCTCATCGCGGCCGGGCTGGCGCCGATCGAGGCGGTCTGGACGCGCATGGCGGGCGCCGGGCTGCTGCTCGTCGCCGTGCTGGCCGTGCTGAAGCCGCGGGCGCTGCGGATCCCCAGGTCCAGGCTGCCCTTCTTCGGGCTGTACGCCGTCATGGCGGTGGCCGGGGTGCAGGCGCTCTACTTCGTGGCGATCACGCGGCTGCCGGTGGGGATCGCGTTGCTGCTGGAGTTCATGGCGCCGGTGATGGTGGTGGCCTGGGTGCGGTTCGTCCGCAAGGTACGGCTCGCGCGGGCCGCCTACATCGGCGCGGTCGTCGCCGTCGCGGGCCTCGCGATCGTCGTCGAGGCGTGGCAGGGGCTGCGGCTGGACGCGCTGGGGCTGCTGCTCGGGCTGCTGGCCGGAGCATGCTGCGCCGGATATTTCCTGATGAACGATAGCTTCGGCGACGACGTGGACCCGCTCGGCCTGATCGCCTGGGGCATGACGGGGGCGGCCGTCGTGCTGATCCCGTTCGCCCGGCCGTGGGACATCCCCTGGGCCGCCTTCACGCTCTCCGCCACGCCCGAGGGCGGGCAGACGTTGCCGGTGCTGGCCGCGTACCTGTGGATGGTGCTGGTCGCCACCGTGATCGCGTACATCCTGGGCGTCAACGCCGTGCGGCGGCTGTCGGCCGCGGTGGGCGCCACGGTGGCGTCGCTGGAGGTCATCGGCGGCGCGGTGGTGGCCTGGGCCCTGGTCGGTGAGACGCTCGGCGTGTTCCAGATCGTCGGCGGCCTGCTCGTGCTCTCCGGCGCGCTGCTCGCCCAGACGGCCACCGGCGGCGCTCAGCCGGAGGCCGTGCCGAAGCCTGACCCCCTGCTGGACCCCGTGCCGGAGCCTGCGCCGGGGCGGAGGCCTGAGCCGGAGGCCGACGCGGAGGCGGTCACGGCTCGGGGGTGAGACGCAGGACGGTGGACTCGCGGGCCCAGCGCTCGGTGAGGTGCTCGCTGTCGCGGGCGTTGAGCCGCTCCTTCGCCAGCGCCGCCACGGCGTCCGCCGACGCGGCCTGGTCGACCACCGAGACCGCCGCGTCGAAGTCCACCAGCTTGGCGCCGTTGTCCTTGCTGCGCAGCGTCACGCGGACGCGATCGAGCGCGTCGAGGCCGGGAAGGCGCTGCTCCTCGCCACCGGTGACGAGGTAGATCGCGCCGTCGTGCCAGGCGTGCCAGGCCAGGCGGGGGCGGTCGAGGGTGAGCCAGAGGACGCCCGACTTCTTGGCGCCCTCCTGGATGGCCGCGGTTCTGTCGGTCACAGATCAGACTGTACGCCGGGCCGATCCCGTTGTGCGGACATGCCGGTCCTCCTGCCCGCCCCGCCGCCGGGGTCGTGCGGCGCCGCCGGCCTCATCGCCCGCATCGAGGCGAGCGGCGTCCGACCGGAATATCTAAAGTGTCCGCATGCGCTCACGTCGTTCTGTGCTCGCCGTGCCCGGCAGCAACCCCCGGTTCCTGGAGAAGGCCCAGAGCCTGCCCGTCGACGAGGTCTTCCTCGACCTGGAGGACTCCGTCGCGCCGCTGGCCAAACAGGACGCGCGGGCGAACATCGTCACCGCGCTGCGCGCGGGCGACTGGTCGGGCAAGACGCGGGTGGTCCGGGTCAACGATCTGACCACGCAGTGGACGTACCGGGACGTGATCGAGGTCGTCGAGGGGGCGGGGGAGTTCCTCGACTGCGTGATGCTGCCCAAGGTGCAGGATTCCACCGAGGTCGTCTGGCTCGACACCCTGCTCACCCAGATCGAGAAGACCATGGGGTACGAGGTCGGCCGCATCGGCATCGAGGCCCAGATCGAGAACGCCAGGGGCCTGGTGAACGCCGACGCCATCGCCGGGTCGTCCCCGCGCCTGGAGACGCTCGTGTTCGGCCCGGCGGACTTCATGGCCTCGATCAACATGCGCACGCTCGTCGTCGGAGAGCAGCCGCCCGGCTACGTCGAGGGCGACGCTTACCACTACATCCTCATGCGGCTGCTCATGGCGGCCAGGATGCACGACCTCCAGGTCATCGACGGTCCCTACCTGCAGATCAAGGACGTCGAGGGGTTCAGGCGGGTGGCGCGACGGGCGGCGGCGCTCGGGTACGACGGCAAGTGGGTGCTGCATCCCTCCCAGGTGGACGCGGCCAACGAGGTGTTCTCGCCGGCCCAGGAGGATTATGACCACGCCGAGCTGATCTTGGAGGCGTACGAGTACTACACCTCGGTCGAGAAGCGCGGCGCGGTCATGCTCGGTGACGAGATGATCGACGAGGCCTCCAGGAAGATGGCGCTCGTCGTGGCCGCCAAGGGGCGGGCGGCCGGGCTGACACGGACGAAGAGCTTCACACCTTGAATCCGATGGCGGTGAAGAACCAGAACGACGACGTCAGCCAGAGGCCGATGAGCGCCGTGAAGGTCAGCCCGCCGAGCACCGGCAGCGTCCAGCCGGGGGTGTTCTGTTTGGGCAGCGCGAGCAGCTTCATGGTGAACACACCGTAGAAGAAGCAGCCGAGCAGCGAGTGGGCCAGCACCCGGGGCACGTCGTACTGCAGGCCCAGGGCGTACAGGCAGTGGAAGGCGACCGGGATCGTGAGCAGGAACGCCAGCCGTCCCGACCACCGGTGCACGGCGGGCGGGATGGTGATCCCGAGCCTGCCCCACATCGACAGGGCCGAGACCACCTGCACGATCGCCAGCACGAACGAGCCCGTCGTCAGCCACACCTTCATCGGCAGCGCCGCCGAGAAGCCGGCCACGCCGACCGCGAACCCGGTCGGCGTGTGCAGCCGCCCGTAGACCCCGAGCGCGAGCACCACGAGGCCGCCGATCAGCAGCGGGACCAGTAACGGGGTCAGGCTTCGGGAGGGCCGCTGGTGGATGGCGGTCATTGCATCTCCTCGATGAAGCCGTCGACGTCCTTCGGGTAGATGGTGGTGTCGTCGACACTCAGCGGGGCGGTGGGCTGCTCGCTGTCGAGCTGCGGGATGTTGAGCTGCTCCTCTCCGGCGAAGGCGGTGCCGACCTGCTGGTAACCGCCGTTCGGGTTCTTGATCACGATCCAGCCGGCCCGGAACTTGGCGCCTCTGACGATCGCCGTGGCACGGTAGAGGCCCGACGGCTTGACCACCGTGGGCGCGACGAAGTTCCAGCGCTTGCCGCCGACCGAGACCCAGCCCTCGGCCTGGCCGCCGCCCAGGTCGGCCGTGACCTTGGACGCGGCGTTGGCCACTCCCTTGAGGTTGAGCGTGCCGTCTGATTCGTTGCCCTTGAACCAGGCCTCGCTACGCCCGTCACAGAAGTAGCCGACGGCCTTGCCGTTCCTGATCGAGATGGCGATGAGCGCGCCGTTGCCCTTGACCCGGCCGCCGTAGTCGGCCTTGGCGGTCTTCTTCGGCTCCGTCTTCGTTGGCGAGGGCGCCGGGGCGGCGCTCGTCTCCTCGACGGAAGGGGCTTCGGCGGCGGTGTTGGCGGCCGTGTTCTCGGCCGCGGGTGCCGCGGTGATGCTGGCGACACCCAGCCCCACGGCGAGCACTGCACCCGCCGCGAGGGTGATGACAGGTCCCAGCCTTGACATGGACTGCTCCCAGGGTCGAAATGCCTACGCCACAGAGCATCCGCCTAAATGGGTGGACCGTCTGTGAACTAATGCTCATCAAGCGGACAGAATGGAGCCATGCAGGAGAATCCAGGGACACCATATCCGTACGGCACGCAGGCTGCCGGGTATCCGTACCCGCCGCAGCGGCCGCCCTGGTTCCTGCCGGCGCCTCAGGGCGCCCGTTACGACCATCTCGCGAGAAACGCCGTCGCCCGGCCGTGGCGGGCGATCGTCGGGACGCTCGTCATCGCCGGCGGGTTCTTCGCCATCGGCATCGTGGTCGTCTTCGCCTTCATGGCGCTGGCGTGGATCCTGGGCATCGATCCGCCGCTGGATCCCGTGACGTTCCTGCCCGAGGGCACCCCTCTGGGGCTGGCCATGACGCTGCTGTCCATCGCGCCCGTGCTCCTGCTCGTGTACGGCACGACGGCGCTCGTCCAGCGGCGCCGGCCGGGGACGCTCTCGTCGGTCGCCGGGCGGCTGCGCTGGTCGTGGATGGCGGGCTGCACCGGGGTGGCCGTGCTCGCGCTGGTGCTCGGGCAGGGCACGCAGTGGGCGGCCCTGACCGTGTCGGGCCTGGACGCCGACATGTTCGGCTGGATCGGGTGGGGGACCTTCCTGCCGCTGCTCATCGTGATCGTGCTGCTGGTGCCGTTCCAGGCGGCGGCCGAGGAGTACGTCTTCCGCGGCTGGTTCGTTCAGGCCGTCGGCGCGCACGTGCGCAATCCGATCTGGAGCATCCTCATCGGCTCCGCGCTGTTCGCGTCATTGCACGGCTACTCGTGGGCGGGGCTGGTGGACGTGTTCACGTTCGGGGCCGTCATGGCGTGGCTGACGGTGCGTACGGGCGGGCTGGAGGCGGCGATCGGGCTGCACGTCATGAACAACCTGGTGGCCTTCGGGGTCAGCGCCGCCGCCGGGACCCTGGAGGATTCGCTCGACCAGGCCAAGGTGGCGGTGCCGTGGCAGGCGTTGGCGGGAACCGTGGTGCAGCTCGGTGTGTATGCGTTTGGTGTGATGTATCTAGCTAAAAAGCGGTCAATCAGCAACATTTCTGCATAAAACCGGCACGAGGTGCCGGGAATCTCGCTAGAGAGGTCTCGCTATTCCGGCCCAAGCATGCTGGTCTGGATGCTGTGGGGATGGCGAGGGTTTCCCGGAGGTGATCATTTCCGTCCGGCGGGTACGAGGCGCGTGTGATACTTCACCCGGAAAGCGTATGGAGCCCGAAACAAGCACATAAACGTGGACCACCTTTCTGGAACGGTCCGTCACTGTGACCGAGATCCACCTGTACGTCTAGTTCGACTAGGAGGTACGGCGCGTGGCCTCCGGCCCCAGCGAACCGCTACGGCGACCGCCGGGTGACGACGACCCGCATCCTGAGGGCACGTCGGAACCACAATCTTCCGCAGAGCCCAGGATCAGCCATTCACCGCCCGGTCCCACCGACGACCGGGCACGAGGGCTACCTCTGACCTCTCCCTGGGGCATGCCGCCGTTCGCCGCTCCGCTCGCGGACGACGAGCCGCAGGAGCTGCCCAAGGGGCGCAGGCCGTACAGCTCGCCCACGGCCGAGCCCGAGATCGAGCCTCGCCGCCGGCCCCGCCGCATCGTCAACCGCCCCGACAAGCTGGTCGCCGGCGGTGTCCTCCACCCCGGCGCACAGAGGCCCGAGCCTTCCTCCGAGACGCAAACCCCAGGAGCCCGGCCCGAGACCGAGGCCCCAGGAAGTCCCGAGTTCCGGCCTGGGACGGAGGCCGCGCCGGCCGCTCACACGGACGCCGACATCGGCGCTGACGCCGACACCGTCGTGACCGAAGCCGAAAGGGAGCGCGAGCCGGAGTCCGAGCGGGAGCGGGAGTTCGAGCGGGAGCTGGAGCCCGAGCGGGAGCGGGAGCGGGAGTCCGAGCGCGAGCCGGCGCCCGAGGAGAGCGCGCCCGCGCGGGACACCCGCACGCCCCCGTACCGCCTGGTCTACCCCGTCGAGGAACGCGCCGCGGCGCGGGACGAGGAGCCGCCTCCCCCGAGTCCGGAGGAGCCCGGCACGCAGGACGAGGGCGAGGAGCGGCGCGTCGGGCGGCCCCCGGCCGGGCGGCCCACCAGGCCCGATCTCCTGGTCGCCACCGGCACGGCCCGCCCCCAGGGCGCGAGCGGCCGGCACCACAGGGGCCCGGCGCCCGCCGCCGTCCGCAGGTCCAGCCCCGTGCACCGGGGCAGCAGGGCCGTCCCCGTCGTCCTGACCGTGGCCGCCGCCGTGCTGGTGGCCACCGGCGTGCTGGTGTGGCAGTGGAACGACAACGAGGCCACGGGCCTGCGCCTCGCGGCCGGCACCGGCCGTTCGGGCGACGACCTGTTCACCGTCCCCGCCGCGGGCGACGGCACCAACCAGAAGCTCAACGACATGACCTCGGTGGGCCGCTCCGTCGTGGCGGTCGGCAGCGACACCACGAGCCCGACCCCTCGCCCGCTCTTCCTGTTCTCCCCTGACGGAGGCAAGAAGTGGCAGCTCGGCCAGGTGAACGGCGCCTCCACGCCCACGGTGCGGCGCGTGGTCGGCGGCAAGGGCCGCTGGCTGGCCAGCGGCGGCGACGGGGGCTCCGAGCGCGGCCTGTGGACCAGCACCGACGGGTTCACCTGGACGGCCGTCGAGGAGTCGGGACTGGCCGCGTTCAGGGCCGGCGACACCATTCAGGACATCGCGCGGACGGCCTCCGGATTCGTCGCCGTCGGCCGTACGGCAGGGGAGGACGGCGGTTCCGGACCGGCGGCCTGGCGCTCCGGCGACGGCAGGAGCTGGGAGCGCGTCGAGACCAGGGGGCTGGAAGTACGGGAGTTCAGGGCCGTGGTCGCCAAGGGCGACACGGTCGTGGCCATCGGGGTCCCCGCGGACGGCGAGGGATCGCGGGTGCTCCGTTCGGCCGACGGCGGCCGAAACTGGCAGGCGACCGGCTTCCAGCTCCCCGAGGCCGACCCGCGGGCGGGCACGCTGGCCGTGCTGCCCAAGCGGTTCGTGCTGGTGCCCACGCGCAAGCGCACGATCGAGGGCGACGTACGCGTCTACTGCTCCCCGACGGGGGCGCAGTGGGCGCAGTGCGGCTCGATCGGCGGGCTCAGCGGTGCCAGCGTCGGCGTGGAGTCGCTGATCTCGTACCCGACGGGGGTGGCGGCGATCACCCAGGCCGGCCTCGGCCGCTACTCGGTGCTGACCACCACCGACGGGGAGGGCTGGAACAAGCGGGCCGACCTCGGCGACCTGCCGGGGGCGACGCTGCGCGGGTTCACGATCTCCGACGGCGGCACCCTGTTCGCCGGCGGCGACCAGGCGGCCTCCGACGTCGACAACCAGCTCGTGCTCATGTCCGCGCCCCCGCGCGGCGCCGCATCGCGCGTGCAGCTCGGCCGGGTCGAGGGCCTGAGCAGGATCGCCCGCGAGACGAACGCGCTGAGCAGCTTCGGCGGCCGGTACGTCGCCGTCGGCTCGGCCTCGGGCGACGCCGGCCTCTGGACGATCAAGAACTGGCAGAGCTGGAAGTCCATGAGCCTGGGCGGCGCCGGAAGGCAGTCGCTCGAGGACGTGGCCCACGGCTCCCGCGGCTGGCTGGCCGTCGGCGTCACCGAGACGGGCGTCGGCGTCACCGACCCCCTCCTCGTCACCTCCGACGACGGCGAGAGCTGGAAGCGGGTGAACATCACCGGCGACCTGGCCCGCGACGCCGACGACCCCTCGCTGGAGACGCACGTGGTGACGGCGGGCAAGGAGGGGTACGTGGTGGCGGGCGAGTCCAGGGACCCGGCGGGCTCGGTCGGCGCCGCCATGTGGTTCACGCCCGACATGCGGAAGTTCACCCGGTCGGAGAAGCTGCCGCAGGGCGGCTCCGGGGTGCGGATCCACGACGCGGTGGCCGTGCCGGACGGGTACGTGGCGGTGGGCGGCTCGGGCGGCGCCGACCAGGAGAGCAGCGTGGTGTGGTTCTCGGAGGACGGCGTGAACTGGAGTGCGCGCAAGCGGGTGGTCCCGCCGGACGCCACGTCGGCCGGCCTACGACGGATAACGATTTATCAGGACAAGCTGGTCGCCATGGGCACGGCCTTGACCGGCGGCGCCCGGCACGCGTTCGCGGCGGTCTCCGACGACGACGGCCAGACCTGGCAGACGGCCTGGCTGCCGGCGGACGAGGCGGCGGCGGTGTACGACCTGGCGGCGGCGAAGGAGGGGCTGGTGGCCGTCGGCTGGCACGGCGTGCCCGGCGAGGGCGACAGCGCGGCCTGGACCTCGCAGGACGGGCTGGCGTGGAACCGCATGGCGCTGACCAAGGACCGCCTGGCCGGGCAGGGGACGCAGTGGCTGTCGGCGGTGGCCGTGGAGGGGTCGGAGGTCGTGGCGCTCGGGCGGTCCACGACGTACAGCGCCGACCACCTGATCCTGTGGACCTCCAGCCTGACGTCGAACAGGTAGGGAGGCAGGTAGGGAGGCAGGTAGGGAGGGAGGCGGTCAGCGCGCGGGCAGCACGCCCCACTCCGTCAGGGACTCCAGCAGGCCCTCCGTCAGCGGGAGGCGTACCAGGTCGTCGATGGGGCACCAGCGCACGTCGGCGGCGTCGTCACCGGCCACCGGCGTGCCCTCGGACGCGGTGGCCAGGTAGTCGCGGATCACGTACGTGCTCCCGCCGGGCCCCGGGCGGTCCACCGTGCCGGCCAGAGCGCCCACCTCCACCCGCAGCCCCGTCTCCTCCAGCACCTCGCGGCGCACCCCGTCGGCGTCCGTCTCCCCGGGCTCCAGCCGGCCACCGGGGATGGACCACAGACCCACGCCGGGCGGGCGGCCGCGTTTGATGAGCAGAAGTCGGTCAGAGGCGTCGAAAATGATCGCGCCGACACAATTTACGCGCACATGACCAAGATTACGACCGGATAACGAGGAGCGGTCTTGACGTGGCCGTGCCGGAGAAAGCACCGTGGGTAGTTGTGAGAGCGGCTCCAACCTGCCCTCGGTGTTTCGGCCCGCTTCACGGGCCGAGCGCCTGGTCGAGTGCGTATCGATGCGGCACGCACGGAGATGTCCTGCCGTACCAGCCTCCGTGGCCGCCGACCAGCACCGCGCTCGAGGCGATGCGCAAGAGTTCCGTCGTGCCCGTGTGGCTGCCCTGGCCGTTGCCGGTCGGCTGGCTGGTGACCGGCTTCGCCGAGGTGGGCGACCAGCGCACCGGCGCCCGCGCGAGCGTGGTCGCGCTGACCGGCCCGTCGCTGATGGAAGGGCCGGCCGACCTGCTGGTCATCGCGGAGGAGCCGGGCATCGGGCTCGGCGCGGCGTTCTCGGGGCTCGACGGCCCCGATCCCGGCGAGGGGTTCGACTCGGGCCCGCCCAACGCCAAGATCTCCGTGCTCGGCCATCCCACCGCGCTGTGGTGCGTCGACGGCGAGGACGACCGGGCCGTTTATGCGGGCGAGGCGATGGGCAACTGGCTGTGGGCCATCGCCTGGCCGGCCGACGCCGGCTGCATGATCGCGCTGGCCGAGCTGTCGCTGCTCGACGTCCGTGATCACGAGCTGGATGTGCCTTTCGGGGCGTTCTCTCCCAGACTCGAGGATTAGGACGCGCGAACGCGATTCGCGCTGTCATGCAGACGGGCTAGAGTTCGGAGGCGTGACAGCGCGTATCGAGCGAGTGGTGACCGAGGGCGTCGTCGACATCGACGGCACCGAGCACAAGGTCGAGAACAACACCTGGATCGTCGGTGACGACGACGAAGTGATCGTCATCGACCCGGCGCGTGACGCCGAGAAGATCCTGGAGCAGGTCGGCGAGCGGGAGGTGCTGGCCGTCATCTGCACGGCGGGCCTGCCCGACCACGTCGGGGCCGCCATCGAGGTGGCCAGCCGAGACGAGGCCGTGGTCGCCCTGCATCCCAAGGACAAGCCCCTGTGGCGCGAGACCTGGCGCGAGACCTGGCCCGACATCGACATGGAGGACGACGGCATCTTCGGTGTCGCCGACGTCCAGCTCGATGTCATGGAGACGCCCGGTGTCTCGCCCGGCGGTGTGTCGCTCTATTGCGAGGCGCTCGGGGCCGTGTTCACCGGTAAGGCCCTGCAGGCCGACGGCCCCGGCAAGCTGGGCGGCGAATACCCCGCCCTGGCCGACCAGCTCACCTCGATCGGCGGGCGGCTGTTCACGCTGCCCGGCGACACGCGGGTGCTGGCCGCCCACGGTGACGAGGTCACGGTCGGCGACCTGGAGCCGCACTTCGACGACTGGGTGTCCGGTTCGCTCACCCGGATCGACACCGAAGGCGGCGACGCCGACGAGGGCCCGCTGACCGACGGCACGCGGATCTCGGGGATCAAGCTCAACCCGGGCGACGACTAAACCGGTGAACGCGGACCAGCTTCCGCTGGAGGGGATGCCGCGGCGGCTCTATTCGTGCACGCCGTCGCGGTTGAACGCCTGGCTCGACTGCCGTCGCCGCTACCGGTTCTCCTACCTCGACCGGCCGCAGCCTGCCAAGGGCCCCGCGTGGGCGCACAACAGCGTCGGGGCGAGCGTGCACAACGCGCTGGCCGGCTGGTGGCGGGAGCCGTACGAACGCAGGACTCCGCTGACGGCCTCCATCCTGGTCACGAACGGGTGGATCACCGAGGGGTTCAAGGACGCCGAGCAGTCGACGCGCTGGCTGGGTCGCGCCCGCGACCTCGTTTCCGGATATGTCGCGACTTTAGATCCGTCGGACGATCCGGTCGGCGTCGAGCGCACGGTCGCCACCCGCACCAAGGTCGTCGCCCTGTCCGGCCGCATCGACCGGCTCGACCGGCGCGGTGACGAGCTGGTCGTGGTCGACTACAAGACCGGCCGCCGCCCGCTCACCCAGGACGACGCCCGCTCCTCGCTCGCCCTGGCCGTGTACGCCATCGCCGCCTCCACGATGATGCGCACGCCCTGCCGTACGGTCGAGCTGCACCACCTGCCCACCGGCGAGATCGTCGAGTGGCGGCACACCGACGAGTCCCTCGCCCGGCACCTGCGCCGCGCCGAGGAGGTCGCCACGGAGGCGGGGGAGGCCGACGAGCGCTACAAGGAGCTCGTGGCCGCGCCGCGCGGCACCCGCCGGGGCACCGGCGACCGGCCCGCCGACGTGCCCGCCGAGATCGACGAGCTGTTCGCGCCCACCGTCGGGCCGATCTGCTCGTGGTGCGACTTCCGCCGCCACTGCCCGCAGGGCCAGGCGGCGGGGCCCGAGCGTCAGCCTTGGGACGGTTTGGCCGAGTAATGGTTATGGACGATATGTGACACGCGTGGGCCGATTACCGGCGGCGGTGGCGCTGGGTTCGCTGTTCAACCCACTGAACTCGTCCATGATCGCCGTCGCGCTGGCCCACATCGAGGCCGAGTTCGACGTCGGGATCGCGGCGGTCACCTGGCTGGCCGCCGGGTTCTACCTGACCGGGATCGTGGCGCCGCCGCTGATGGGCACGCTGGCCGACAGGTTCGGGCCCCGGCTGGTGTTCTGCGGCGGGCTGGTGACGATGGCGGTCACCGGCGTGCTGGCCGCGCTGGCGCCGACGTATCCGGCGCTGGTGGTCGTGCGGCTGTTGCAGGCGTTCGGGAGTTGCGCGACGATGCCGGCCGGGATGGCGATCATCCAGGCCGTCATGCCCGGCGGCGACGGCCGGCCGCCGCCCCGCGTGATCGCGACGATCTCGATGGTGCTCACCGGCAGCGCCGCCGCCGGTCCCGTGCTGGGCGGGTTCCTGATCTCGGTGTGGGGATGGCGGGCGATCTTCCTGGTCAACGTGCCGCTCGCGGCGGTCGCGCTCGCCGTGGCGCTGCGGTGGCTGCCCAAGGTGCGCGTGGACGGGGCCCGCGGGGCGCGGCTGCCCCGGCTCAGCCCCGGGCTGCTGGCCACCTGCGGCCAGTTCGCGCTCACCAACGTCGCCTTCTACCTCGCCTTCTTCGCGGTGCCGCTGTGGGCGCAGAGCACGGTCGGCATGCCCGCGCACGTCGCGGGGCTGCTCGTGCTGCCGCTGGCGGGGCTGGGCATCGTCATGACGCCCGTCGCGGTCGCGCTGGCCGCCCGCATGGGGATGCGCACGGTCCTGGTGTCGGGCGCGGCACTGCTGTTCGGGGGTTCCTGCGTGATGTTGACGGCGGCTTCCGTGGCGCCGGTGCTGGTGGCCTCGGCGCTGCTGGGGGTGGCCGCGGCGCTCGGCCAGTTCGCGCTGAACTCGCTGGTCTTCGTCCACGCCGACCGGCGCGACACGGGGGCGGCCGTCGGGATCTTCCAGGCGTCCAGGTACGTCGGCGCCGCCACCGCCTCCGCCCTGCTCGGAGCGCTGTTCGACCGGGCCGGCCTGTCCGGCGGCGGCTGGACGATGGCCGGGGTGTCGGCGGTGGTGCTGGTGGGGGCCCTGCTGCTGCCCGTCAGAGGGCCGGCCAGCGGCGGGGATCGGTCAGGCCCTTGAGCCCCTTGCGCACGTCGTAGCCCAGCGCGCCCAGCCGATCTCTGGACGCGTGCAGCATCCGCCTCGTGGCCGGCATGAACGCGTGGTCGTGCACCGGTTCGGGCAGCGAGTTCAGGGCCAGCCTGGCCGCCTTCAGCGCCGCGGTCACCACCGCTCCGGGGACTTCGGGCAGCGCGCCGTACATGCGCCTGGCCCAGCCCGGCAGCGTGTAGTAGCACAGCGCGCCGAAGGGGAAATAGGCGGGCTTGCCGGGGGACAGCATCCGCAACTCCCGGGGCAGCCGCGGCCACAGCAGGAATCGCACGGTCGAGGCCGCCTCGGGCGTCACACGCAGGCCGGGCCGCGCGCGCTTGAAGTAGGCGTCCATCTCCGCGCACGACCCCGGCACGTCGTCGAGGTGCAGGCCGACGTAGGTGGCGCTCTTGCGCTGCTCGCGGAGGTAGCGGTCGGCCTGGCGCTCGGTGAGCCCGAGCCCGCCGCGCCTGGCCACCTCCAGGTACGACGACACCTCCGCGCAGTGCACCCACAGCAGCAGCTCGGGGTCGTCCACCCGATGGGTGCGGCCGGTGTCGGGATCGTGGACGCGCAGCGCCTTGTGGATGCCCCTGACCCGCCTGCCGATCTCGTCGGCCTCCTCGGGGCTGCCGAACGTCACCCGGCCCACGAAGTCCGCCGTCCGGCGCAGCCGCCCGAACGGGTCCTCCTGGAAGTTGGAGTTCTGCCAGACGCCGCGCATGGCCAGGGGGTGCAGCGCCTGCAGCATGAGACCGCGTACGCCGCCCACCCACATCGACCGGTCGAGGTGCACCTGCCAGGTCGCGCTCTGCGGGGGCTGGACGACGATGTCTTCGATGCCCGTCATAGTAAGTACAGAATTACATGGTATTGGACCGGGTGTCCAAGTAATGTTTTTCCGCCGCGTTCCAGAACCGTACGAGGGCGGCCGCCGTCGTCTCCGGGGCCTCGACGGCGGGGGAGTGCACGGCGCCCGGCACGACCACGCACTCGGCGCCGAGCCTGGCCGCCATCTCCGACTGGGCCTCGGGCGGCCAGCCGTCGTCGTGCTCGCCGTACAGCACCAGCGTCGGCACCTCGATCTGGCGCAGCTCGTCGGTGCGGTCGTGCATGGTCAGCACCTGCTCGGCCATGCGGGACAGGCCGGTCGGCGAGTTGCTGAGCAGACGCTTGTGCAGGAACTCGAGGATCTCGTCGGACACGTCGGCCGCCAGCGCGTCAGGCTCGAACCTGCTGTGCCACACGTGCTCGAGCCCCAGCGCGGGGATCTCGTCCATGATCTTCCTGCCGTTGCGGGCGCGCCTGCCCTCGATGGCCCCCGGGCCCGAGCTCATCAGCGTGAACGAGGCGAACCTCGTGCGCCCGTCGATGGCCGCCTCCCTGGACACCAGCCCGCCGAACGAGTGGCCGACCAGGTGGACGGGGTCGCCCGCGCCGCCGATGGCCTGGGCGAGCAGATCGACGTCGGCGCCGAGGGCGGCGCAGGTGTAGGCGTCGGGGTCGTCGGGGCCCGGCGTCTCGTACTGGCCGCGCAGGTCGATGGCCACGACCCGGCGGCCCGACTGGGCCAGGGTCATCAGCACAGCGATGAAGTCCTCCTTGCTCCCGGTCAGGCCGGGGACCAGGAGCGCGGGCCAGCGCTCAACCACACCGCTGACCGGCAGCGCCTCCAGGGCCGCGAACGTGCCCTGTGACGTTTCGATCTTCTGTGGTGCGACGCCAGGAGGCAGGTCGAGGAAACGCGGCGTACTCACGTGGGGCAACAATACCCAGAGGTCAGCGGCTCGACACCGGCATGGCCATTACGCTGGTGCGAGTTCTGAGGAGTTGTGACGTATGCGCGATCTCGAGATCCGGCCCGCGACGTCGTGGAATGACGTCCGGACGGTCTTCGGGCCCAACGGGGCCTATTCGGGATGCTGGTGCATGTGGTTCCGGGTCACGGGGGCGGAATTCGGCGCGATGGGCGCCGCGGGGCGCGAGGACGGCCTCCAGACCCTCGTGGAGAGCCCTGAGCGGGCGCCTGGCGTGCTGGCGTACCTGGAGGGGGCCGCGGTGGGGTGGTGCGCCGTGGCGCCGCGTGAGGAGCAGCCACGGCTCGTCCGCTCGCCCGTCACCAAACCCGCCGATCCCGGGGAGGCCGGGGTGTGGTCGGTGACGTGCTTCTACGTGACGCGCGCCGGACGGGGGCGGGGCGTCCCCGCGGCACTGCTGGCCGGCGCGGTGTCGTACGCGGCGGGGCAGGGGGCCAGGGTCGTCGAGGGCTACCCGAAGGACACGGACGAGCCGTTGCCCGCCGCCGAGCTGTTCCGCGGGTGGCGGTCGCTGTTCGAGGAGGCGGGTTTCGAAGAGACGGCCCGCCGCACACCCACCCGCCCCACCATGCGCCGCATCCTCCCCTGACACCCCACCCACTCCACACTCGTACACACTCCACCCCGCCCGCACTCCACCCCGCCCGCGTTTCGCGCCGGGCGCGCCTCGGGCCCGGCACGGTTTGTTCGGACGCCCGGTGCCCCGGACGCGCGAAAGGCGCGCACCCGGCTTGGGTGCGCGCCTTTCGTGTGTTGCTCAGCCGGTGCGGCGGCGGTTGCCGCCGCCGCTGCCGCCGCCACGGGGCTGGCGGCGCTGCTGCTTGCGCTCGGTCGCGGCCGACGGCGCGATGTCGTCGTCGTCCGTCGCCAGGTCCGGCGACTGGAAGATCACCGCGAACGGGCTCGGCGGAATGATCCGCTCCGGCTCCTTGCGCACCGGCGCGGGCGGCGTCGCCAGGAAACTCGGCTCGGGCTCGAAAACGGGCTCGGACTGCATGACGGACGCGGGCACGGCGACCTCCTGCTCGGCGACGGTGGTGGGAGCGGCCTCAATGGGAGCGGCCGTGGTGGCGGCGGTGGTGGCGGCGGTGACGCGACGCGTACGCGCGCGCTTGACCGGCGCCTCCTCGACCTCGTCCACGGCGGCCCGGCGGGAGCGGATGCTCTTCGCCGGTTCCTCCTCGATGGCGGCGCCACCGGAGTCGGTGCTCTTCACCGGCGCCTCAGGAGCACCGGCGAGCGCCTGCTCGATGGCAGACGAAGCCGCCCCCCTACGCGTACGGGTGCGCTTCGGCTCGGCGGCCGCCGCGATCTCGTCAGGCGTGAAGATCGCGGGAGTCTCCTCTGCCTTGGCATCCACGAGCTCGACCTCCGGCGTCTCAACGGGTCCGGTCTCCGCCAGCTCCCTCCCGCCGCGGGTGCGGCGGCGCTGGCGCGGCGCGCGGGCAGGGCGCTCCTCGCGCTCCTCACGGCGGCGTACGCCGCGCCCGCGAACCCTGCCGGTCTCTCCGAGATCCTCGATACGCTCTGCGGACAGCCCCGCACGCGAGCGGTTCGTGTGCGGCAGGACGCCCTTGGTGCCCTCGGGGATGTTGAGCTCGGAGTAGACGTGCGGCGAAGTGGAGTAGGTCTCCTCGGGCTCGGCGAAGTCGAGCCCGAGCATTTGGTTGATCATCTTCCAGCGGGTCAGCTCCTCCCACTCCACGAACGTGACCGCGATTCCCGTGCGCCCGGCTCGGCCGGTACGGCCGATGCGGTGCACGTAGGTCTTGTCGTCGGTGGGGCAGTCGTAGTTGACCACGTGGGTGACGTCGTCGATGTCGATGCCGCGAGCCGCCACGTCGGTGGCGACCAGCACGTCGATCTTGCCGTTGCGGAACGCGCGCAGCGCCTGCTCGCGCTGGCCCTGGCCGAGGTCGCCGTGGACGGCCGCGACCGCGAATCCACGCGTGTCGAGCTGTTCGGAGACCATGTCACAGGCCCGCTTGGTCTCACAGAAGACCATGGTGAGCCCGCGGCCGTCGGCCTGCAGCAGCCGGGCGACGATCTCGATCTTGTCCATCCGGTGGGCACGCCACACGAGCTGACGCACCTGCGGGGTGGTCTCACCCTCGCCGTTCTCGTGCTCGGCGCGTACGTGCGTCGGACGGTTGAGGTATTTGCGCGACAGCGCGACGATCTCGCCAGGCATGGTCGCCGAGAACAGCATGGTCTGCCGCTCTTCGGGGATCAGCTTGAAGATCCGCTCGATGTCGGGCAGGAAGCCCAGGTCGAGCATCCGGTCCGCCTCGTCGAGCACGAGGCTGGTGACCTGGCTCAGGTCGAGATGCTTCTGCTTGACCAGGTCGAGCAGACGGCCGGGGGTGCCGACGATGACGTCGACCCCGGCCTTGAGCGCCTCGATCTGAGGCTCGTAGGCCCGGCCGCCGTAGACGGTCAAGACTCGGGATCCGAGCTTGCCGGCGGCGGTCACGAGGTCTTCGCTGACCTGCGTGGCCAGCTCACGGGTCGGTACGACGACCAGCCCGCGGGGCTTCTTGCGGTTTTTGCGCGGCTTGCCGATGCTCTGCAGCATGGCGATGCCGAACGCGTAGGTCTTGCCCGTGCCCGTGCGCGCCTGGCCGATCAGGTCCTGGCCGCTCAGGGCGAGCGGGAGCGCCATCTCTTGGATGGGGAACGGTGTCACGATGCCCTCGGTCTCGAGGGCATCGGCGATCTCTGGTGTGACTCCGAGGTCTCGGAAAGTCGTCAGCGTGGCCTGCCTCAGTCTCAAATGAAGGCGGGCCTGCCGGGACCGACGGGCGGGAAAACGCCCTCGTTTGTGGGTCCTCGCGGTAGAGCCAGCCCTCTCGCGTCATCAGCGACCGCGCACCCGGGGAATCGGGGGGTAATCGGGGGATTCCCCCGAATTAACACAGTGCGGTCGCACTTTCACAGAGCAGTGTACTCGATACCACAACGCTGACCGAGCTTGCGTATGTTCCCGAAGATTCTCCGAAGTACGCTGCCTTCCATGAAGCAGTCTCCTGGAGTCGTCGACCTGCTCGGTGTGCTGGCCTATGCCGAGCTTAGCGCGTACGCACGGATGACCGAGGACGCCACCACGCTGGCGCCCTCCTTGGCCGATCGGGCGGCGCTGAGCGAGCTGGCCGTGACGGAGTACGCCCACTTCCGTCTCCTGCGCGACCGCCTGGGCGAGCTGGGGGCCGATCCCGACGAGGCCATGTCGCCGTTCGTGGCCGCGCTGGACGCCTGGCACGCGCAGACCAGGCCGGCCGACTGGCTGCAGGCGCTGATCAAGACCTATGTGGGAGACGGCATCGCGCTCGACTTCTACCGGGAGGCGACCAGGCACCTCGATCCGTCGATCACCGAGCTGGTCGACGAGGTCCTGGTGGACGAAGGACGTTCGCAGTTCGCGGTGGAGCGCGTCAGGGCCGGCATCGAGGCGGATCCGGCGGCGGGCGGGCGGCTGGCGCTGTGGGCGCGGCGACTGGTCGGGGAGGCGCTCAGCCAGGGGCAGCAGGTGGCCTCGGCGCGGCCGGAGCTGGCGCTGCTGCTGGTGGAGTCGGTAGGGGAGGGCCAGACCGACATTTCCCGGCTCTTCGCGAAGCTGACCGAGGCGCACAACAAGCGCATGGCCGCGATGGGCATCTGACCGTCTTTGACCTGCGGTGATGCGGGTGGGTCCGTACATCGGGGGGCGCGCGGGCACGAAAGGGTTGTACCGTTCGGACATGAGGGCCTCGCGCCGCTACGGCAGTTCCTTGACGAGATGTAGGCCGAATCGCTGGACTCCACGCGCAGTGTTGCGGAGGGAGAGCGCGGACTGTCCGACCGCCGAGCCGGGGCGGGAATGCGCCCCTCGGCACCGGCGGCCCCGCGGTTGTCAGATCGGCAAGCCACCTACCCTGGGCTGAACCCCGACGACGTCCCACCGGTGTCCGCGCGGCATGAGGGCGGGCACGCAAAGTCCTGCGCCGGATTCAGCGGACCACCCACCCCGACAACACCAGCCACACCCACAACACAAGCCACGGCGACGACACGCGTCATGGCGACCACAAAAGCCATGGCGACACCAACAAGCCACGGCGACAACAGAAACCACGGCGACACCGCACGCCACGGCGACACCGCACGCCACGGCGACATCACGAGTCACGCCGCCGTCCTGAGCCACGCCGGTCGGCCGCCGCTGCCAAGGGCGGCCCCGGCGTCGCGCTGACGCCACACACACACCGACGAGATAAGCGCGCCTCTTCGTGCCGCCGCCATACCGCCCTCCCCGCCGCCCTGAACGCCCCGCCCTGCGGCCGTAGCGGACGACAAGTCCGACGGACGCCGTCGACGACCGGTTCGGCCGGTCTGGTGGATGACCGGCCTGACGGACGCCGTCGACGACCGGCCCGGCGGACGCCGTCGACGACTGACCTGACCGATGTCGTGGACGGCCGGTGAGGCGGAGTGGACGACCTGGCAGGGGACGTCGTGGATGGCCGGCCCAAGCGACCGAGGCGCGGGCCCGGCGGCTCCGGGCTGGTGGGGCAAGGGTGGAGACCGTTGCGACCTGCCCGCCGCTCGCCTGTTCCCCAACCATGCCGCTCACCCCGAGGGACCTGCGCGGTCCCGGGTCGTTCACGCGGCGAACTCCCCGGCGAAGCGTGCGTTCGTGAAGGGTACGGCGCCCGAGCCGTACCCTCCCGCTTCGAATCCTTAGAGTGTGCCGCCGAATCCGACCGGCCTGGACTCATCCTCGCCGATCTCGACGAAGCCGAGCGAGGCCACCGGCACCACGATCCGCCTGCCCTTGACATCGGTGATGGCGAAAACGCCGCCGCGATCCACCGACAGGGCGTTTCTGATCTCTTCTTCGACCTGCTCGGCCGTCAGGTCGGTCTCGACAACGAGTTCGCGGTGTACGGAGCGTACGCCGATCTTGACTTCCATGGTGGCTCCCTAGTCGACGGGCTGGCTCCATACCATCGTGGCCGCTCGGACCCGGGAAAACGCGAATGATCGCGCCCAGCGAACGGGTTATGCCGTACGCGGAAAACCGCTGATGCCGCGCCAGGCCAGTCGCGCCATGAGCTGCTCGGCCGCGTCCTTCGGGATCGAGCCGTGCGTGGTGACCCAGTAGCGGGCGCTGACCTCGGCCATGCCCACCAGGCCGACGCCGAGCAGGTGCGCCTCGTCACTGGTGCAGCCGGTGTCCTCCTGGATGAGCTCGCTGACCATTTCCGCGCACACCTGGAGCGAGCGCTCCACCCGCTGCCGCACGGGCGCCACGTTGCGCAGGTCGGACTCGAACACCAGCCGGAACGCCTCGCCCTGCGAGGAGACGAAGTCGAAGAACGCGCTGAAGGTCGCCTGCACGCGCAGTTTGTTCTCGTGGGTGGAGGCCAGCGCCTCTCTGCACCGGTTGACCATGTCGTCGACGTGCAGGTCGAGCAGCGCGAGGTAGAGCTCGAGCTTGCCCGGGAAGTGCTGGTAGAGCACCGGCTTGCTGACCCCGGCCCGGTCCGCGATCTCGTCCATGGCGGCCGCGTGATAGCCGTTCTCCACGAACACTTCCTGCGCGGCGCTCAGTAGCTGACGGCGGCGGGCGAGTCGGGGCAGCCTGGTGCCCCGGGGTTTGGCATCCGGGGTTGCTGTCACGCGGGTCTCCATAGGTCTCTCAGCGGGCAGTGCGGACATCCTACGTGCGGGCAGCACCGCCTCAGCGATAGTCGTCGTCGTCCAGCTCGACCACGCGGTCCTGCTCGGCCGCGTCGGCCGGATCGACCTCGAGCGGCAGCTCGCGGCGGACGTAGTCGCCGTCCTCGCGCGCGTCCAGCTCCTGCTCGGCCGCGTCGCCGGGGTCGACCTCCAGCGGCAGCTCGGGCCGCAGCCCGCCCCCGCGCTGACGCACCTCCGCGTGCTGCTCGACGGCGTCGGCCTCGGGCGTTTCGGCCGAGAGCTCAGCCTCGTCCACAGCGCCCTCTTCCCCGCGTGTGTCCATCTCCGACATCTTCGGTCCCCCTCTCGGTGTGGACGGGATCCAGCCTACGCCCGGCCGAAAAGGTCGCCGTGTTTCTCCACTCTGGCCAGCACGTCGGGCGCAGTGAACACCAGCTCATCAGGTCGTTCGCAGCCCTCGACCTCCTTCCAGAGCAGCGGCGCCGACACGGTCGGCCGCTCCCTGGCCCGCAGCGAATAGGGCGCCACGGTGGTCTTGGCCGGATTGTTCTGGCTCCAGTCGATGAAGACCTTGCCCGGCCGCGCCTTCTTCGCCATCACGCTGACGACCTGGTCGCGGTGCTCCTTCTCCAGGAGCTGGGCGAGCCTCTTGGCGTACGTGGAGGGCTCCTCCCGGCAGTCCCAGTCGGCGTACAACTGCATGCCCTTGTTGCCGCTCGTCTTCGGGCGCGCGGTGAGGCCCTCGCCGGCCAGCACCTCGCGCAGCATGAGCGCCACCCGGCAGCACTCGACGATCGTCGCCGGCGGCCCCGGGTCGAGGTCGAACACCAGCGTGTCGGGCGGCAGCGGCTCGCCGTCGTCGTCCACCCGCCACTGGGGCACGTGCAGTTCGAGCGCGGCGAGGTTGGCGTAGTAGACGAGCGTGGGCAGGTCCTCGACGATGGCGAAGTCGATGGTCTCGCGGTTCTTGGTGCTGCCCGGGGCGGGCAGGGTGGCCAGCCTGACCCAGCCGGGGGTGTGGTCGGGGGCGTTCTTCTCGAAGAAGAAGGGGCCGTTGACGCCGTTCGGGTAGCGCTTGACGGTCAGGGGGCGGCCGGCGAGGTGGGGGAGGAGGACGGGGGCGACGCGGCTGTAGTAGTCGATGATCTCGGCCTTGGTGAAGCCGAAGTCCGGATAGAGGACCTTGTCGAGGTTGCTGAGCGTCAGGTCGCGCCCGCCCACCTTGACCGGCACCTTCATCGCGTCACCTCCGCGGGGGTCTTGTCGGGCCGCAGCCCGCGCCACACGGGGTGCCGCAGCCGCTCTTCGTCGGTCCACATCGTGTAGGCCACCTCCCCGACCAGATCAGGCCTAACCCACCGATTCCGCCAGGGGACGTCGTTGCTGAACGGGCTGCGCGGGATCTCCAGCGGCCGCAGCGCCTGGAGCAGGTCGTCGAGCACGGCGTCGGTGAACCCCGTGCCGACGTGCCCGACGTACGTCAGCCCCGTGTCCGTGAACACCCCCATGATCAGCGATCCGACTCCGCCGGACCGGCGTCCCTTGCCCGGTTTCCAGCCGCCGATGACGACCTCCCGCGTGGTCAGGTTCTTCACCTTGATCCACCAGGGCGAACGCGTGCCCGCCCGGTAGGGGGAGTCGAGCCGCTTGGCGACGACGCCTTCGAGGCCCTGCTGGTGGGTGGCGGAGAGCAGGTTGGACTCGCCGGGGAAGTACGGGGGCGCGCCGATGTCCAGCTCGTCGAGCAGGGCCCGGCGGTCGCGGTAGGAGAGGTCGAACAGCGGCAGGCCGTCGAGGTAGAGCAGGTCGAACGGTATGTACGTGACCGGGTACAGCTCGAGCATGACCGGCTCGGGGTCGGTCAGGTGCATCCTGCGCTGTAGTCGTACGAAGCTGGGCCGGCCGTGGGGATCGAGCGCCACGACCTCGCCGTCGATGACCGCGTTCTTCACCCCGAACCCTGAAATTTCCGGATAACGCCGCGTGTACTCGACCCCGTGCCTCCCCGTCACCCTCGGCCCGCCGTCCGGATGCGCGCCGAGATGGATGAGGGCGCGGATGCCGTCCCACTTGACCTCGAGGCCGTACAGGTCGCGATCGGAGGGTAGTTCCCCAGGTACGGCCAGCATTGGTTCGATTGGGTATGGCATTGGTTGCCCCATGACGGGTATGTGCCCATTGGTGCGCCGTTGAGAGCTGAGGAGTCGCCATGCGCAGCATCTGGAAGGGTGCGATCTCCTTTGGGCTGGTCACGATTCCGGTCAAGCTCTACTCCGCGACCGAGCAGAAGGACGTCACGTTCCACCAGGTCCACCGCGAGGACGGCGGCAGGATCCGCTACAAGCGCGTGTGCACGCTGGACGGCGAAGAGGTCCCCTACTCCGACATCGCCAAGGGTTACGAACTGGCGACGGGTGAGATCGTGGTGCTCACCGACGAGGACTTCGAGGATCTGCCGCTGACGACGTCGCGCAGGATCGACGTCCTGCAGTTCACCCCGGCGGAGCAGATCGACCCCATCTACTTCGCCAAGTCGTACTATCTGGAGCCCGACGCCCAGGGGGCGAAGTCGTACGTGCTGCTGCGCAACGCCCTGGAGAGCTCGGGGCAGGTGGCGGTGGTCAAGGTGGCACTGCGGCAGCGCGAGTCGCTCGCCACGCTGCGGGTCAGGGACGGCGTGTTCGTCCTGGAGACGATGCTCTGGCCGGACGAGATCCGCACCCCCGACTTCGGCTTCCTCGAGGAGGACATCGAAGTACGCGCCCAAGAGCTCAAGATGGCCGAGTCCCTCATCACCACGATGGAGGCGGACTTCGACGCGAGCGAATACCACGACACCTACCGCGAGGCGCTGCAGCAGGTGATCGAGGCGAAGGTGGCGGGCAAGGAGGTCATCCCGGCCCGCGAGGAAGAGGAAGCGGGCCCGGCGGTGGACCTCATGGCGGCGCTGCGGGCCAGCGTGGAGGCGGCCAAGCGCGAACGCGAGGGCGGCGGCGCGGCCAAACCCAAGAAGGCGGCCGCGGCGAAGTCGAAGGACTCCAAGGACGCCGCCAAGGACGAAGAGAAGCCCGCCGCCAAGCGGAAGACCCGCAAGTCCGCCTGACGCGGCGCGTACGGGCCCCAAGGGCCGTCATGTGAGCCTGGCCCCCAGGCGCCGAGACCGCTGAGACGGGGCTGCGGCCTGCCTCCGTCCCCCTCGGTCGGGGCCGCCACGCGCGACCCTGCCCGTTCACCCGCCTCCACGGATGGCGGGTGCGGGCGATCGACGCGACCCGGGCCCGCGTAGTCGGCCAGGACGCGATCAGTCATGGCCGCGACAATTCCGACTCCGGTCGACGCGCCGCCGCCACCACCGCCGGGCCATTCCGGCGAATTCTCCCGGGATTTCCCGCAAGGCCCCCTGCCTCTCGAAGAATCAACGCTGCTCTGCGCCCGGCAACCCGCCGATACCCTCCCAAATCGGACATATAGGGCAATTCGTGCTATTTCAATTTATAACTATGTAAGCCAAGCAATAGGACCGTTAATCCATAGCAAAGTAGGGCGATCTTCGTTTGTCTGTCTCTGGCTCAGGAAATGATATTTACCGGATGGCTTGTTTGATGGTCTTCCAGGACTTCCTTCCGGGAAATCCGGAAAAGTCGAGTACGGGGCAATCGAAACCTTTAGGGGGAAAACGCAATGCCCAAGCTCAAGAGTGTTATCGCGGGCCTCGCCATCAGTACGGCGTTGACCGGTGGTGCATTGGTCGCGGGTGCCGCCACCACCGCCGCCGGCGCCAGTGCTGCCACGCAGATCAGTGCGGGGACGTCCGTTGTGACCGGGAGCAGCTGCTACCGCTACAACCGCTGGAACCGCTGCGGCTGGCGCCGTCACCACCACCCCAAGCTGCGTCTCAAGGTCAAGGTCCACAACTACAACTACAACCGTAACCACCACCACAGGGACCAGCGTCAGACCACGAGCTGACGTGATCTCGTGATGGTTGCGGGGGGATGAATGCCCGTTCTCCACGGGCGCCTTTCTCTCGTCTTCACGGCAACCTTTATTGAGGGCTCCACTGGCATCTGGCCAGGGGGCCCTCATCGTGTTGTGCGGGGGTTGTGGCGGGGGTGGGGATGCTTGTGACTTCTCCTGGTATAGGGCAAAAGAAGACAATGCCGGTTTGTGGGTGTTTCGCCCGGTTATATGCAGGAGTGCGGATGCCGGAGTTGTTTTCCGGAGGGTCCGTGGCATCCTTCATCGGATCCGTGGTCCCGGCGTTGTTCTCTTTGTCGGGCGGGCGGGTGGTGGCGGGGTGTGGCATCAGGGCAATCGAACCTTTAGGGGGGAATCTCAATGCCCAAGTTCAAGAGTGTTCTCGCGGGTCTGGCCAT